>NZ_JAULSE010000008.1:0-243829 GCF_030518245.1 Rhizobium sp. CBN3 | reverse complement strand
AAGCAACATGGCGCAAGGCCGGTGAATTGCTCGACGCATTCTCGCCGGCCGAATGCGCCAACTATCTCACAAACTCAGGCTATGCTTCCGTATGAAAACAGCATGCTCTAGCGGTTTTTAGCAGTTCGAACCGACCGTCTCGATGCTTTGCAATCCTGACTCTAAAGCATTGACCAAAGAAGGCTTCGAGCCTCAGGCCGCGCGGCGTCGGCTGAAAAAGGCAGTTTGCCGCAACCGCCGCAGCGGCTGTGGCTCAGCGCCGGCAATAGGTCCGCACAAGTTCCGGATCCTGCTGGAGCCGGTCGAGCCAAGCCGGATCGAGCGTTGGCACCGATGAAAAGAGCAGTTGTGAGTAGGGGTGTTGCGGCGCCTTCCCCGTCGAGGAGGTGATTTCCTCGACCTTACGCCCTCCGTACATCACTACGATTTCGTCGCAGATCGCCTCTACCACCGAGAGGTCGTGGCTGATGAAGATGTAGGAGAGGCCGAGTTCGCGTTGCAACTCCTTGAGCAGATCGATGACTGCGGCGGCGACCACCGTGTCGAGCGCCGACGTGATCTCGTCGCAGAGGATCAGCTTCGGATCGGCGGCAAGCGCCCGGGCGAAGTTGACACGCTGCTTCTGCCCGCCCGAGAGTTCGCCGGGTCGGCGATGACGCAGGTTGCGGGGCAGGTGCACCATGTCGAGCAATTGATCAATCCGGGCGCTCCGTGCCTTTCGATCCATGCCGTGGTAAAAGACCAGCGGCCTGGCCAGGATGTCCTCGACAGATTTCGCCGGGTTGAGAGCGGTATCGGCATATTGGAAGACGATCTGCATCTCCCGCAACTCATTGCGCGAGCGCTCACGGGCGTTGTGGCGCAATTCCGTACCGTCGAAGACGATCTTGCCGACTGCGGCCGGCAGGATGCCGGCGATGGTGCGGGCAAGTGTCGACTTGCCACATCCGGATTCCCCGATGATGCCAAGGTTGCGTCCTCTTTCCACGGTCAGGCTTACGTGCTCGACCGCGCGAACAAGCGGGAGGCCGTCAGCCTGGGGCTGCCCGTAACCCGCAACGACGTCCTCGATCTTCAGGAGCGGCGCCGTTGCACCCTCGGTAGCACCTGCAGGGCCGCGCGGCTTCGGCTCGAAGGCGGCGAGCAGCTGCCGAGTATAGGGATGCTTGGCATCGTTGAGGATTTCTTCGGTGGTGCCGATTTCCTGGATCTCTCCTCCTTTCAACACGACGATTCGGTCGGCGATCTGTGCGACAACGGCAAGGTCGTGCGAGACATAGACGCCTGATATGCCGCCCTTCTTCATGACCGACTTGAAGGCGCGCAGCACTTCGATCTGGGTCGTGACGTCCAGCGCCGTCGTCGGCTCGTCGAAGATGACGAGCGATGGATTGCCAATCAGCGCCATGGCGGCTGCCAGGCGCTGCAGCTGCCCGCCGGAAACCTGGTGCGGATAGCGGCTGCCGATCGTTTCCGGTTCGGGCAGGGACAGCGCCCGGAAGAGTTCGATCGCTCGGGCGCGGGCCTCTTCCGGCGACATCAGCTGATGAATTCGCGTAACCTCGATTACCTGATCCATGATCGGCGTGGCCGGGTTGAAGGCGGCGGCGGCCGACTGCGGTACATAGGCGACCTCGGTGCCGCGCAGTTTGGCGCGCTGCTTTTCGCTCAGCCTAACCAAATCCTTGCCGTCGACCGAAACACTGCCGCCGGAGATGCGACAGCCCGGACGAGTATGACCCATGAGGGTCAGCGCGATCGTCGTCTTACCCGAGCCGCTCTCGCCGATCAGCGCGACGATCTCGCCCTCGGCGATGTCGAGGCTGACGCCCTTGATGATTTCGACGCGTCGGCCGGAATCTGTGGTTGCATCGACCTTGAGATCTCGGATTTCGATGAAATGTCTCATGACTCGCTCCGGTCGCGGATTTTCTGCGGCAGGTTGTCGATCAGCAGATTGACGCTGATGGTGAGGCTGGCGATGGCAAATGAGGGAAACATCACCGCCGGCGCGCCGAACGGCAGGCCGCCGATATTCTCGCGTACGAGTGCTCCCCAATCGGCATAGGGAGGCTGGACGCCGAGGCCGAGGAACGACAGTCCGGACAGCAGCAGAACGATGAAGACGAAACGAATGCCAAGGTCGGCAAGCACCGGCCCGACAATGTTGGGCAGGATCTCCGAGCGAATGAGATAGAGGGTGCTTTCACCTCGAATGCGCGCGACCGTGATGAAATCCATCGCATTGATGTTGACGGCGAGTGCGCGCGCGAAGCGGTAGGCGCCTGGAATGTAAATCACCGACAAGGTCATGATCAGCACCGGGACCGAGGAACCGACGGCAGCCACGACCACCAGTCCGAACAGCTTGCTCGGGATGGAGTTGAGAGCGTCGAGGAACCGGCTGAGGATTGTGTCCAGCCAGCCCCCGGCGACCGCTGCGATCATGCCGAGCACTACGCCGTTGAAGCAGGCGATCGTAACCGCCGCGAGCGAGATCCCGACCGTGTACCGCGCGCCCATCAGTATCCGCGAGAGCATGTCGCGGCCGAGATAATCGGAGCCGAGCCAGAGTTCACGGCTCATCGGGCCGAAATAGTCGAGATCGACGATCTCGCCGACCGGATAGGGGATAATCAGCGGCGCAAAGATTGCGACGAGAGCCCACGAGAGGATGATGGCGAGGCCGATCGCGCCGACGATGTTGAAGCGATAGCCGAACCGGGTTCCGGACAGCCGGCCGGAAGCAGTTTCTGAATGGGACATGGTCATCGTAGCCTCGGGTTTGAAAGGATGGCGATGATATCGGCGATGGTGATCAGCAGCAGGTAGCCAAGACAGAAGATCATTGCGCAGCTCTGGATCAGCGGCAGATCGCGGGTGGCGACGGCATCCAGCATCAGCTTGGCGATACCGGGATAGTTGAAAATAGTCTCGACGATGATGACGCCTCCGATTAGATAGGAAAGTGAAAGCGCAACCGCATTGACGATCGGGCCGAGCGCATTCGGCAGCGCATGTCGAAAGACGATGCGCGGCCGCGAGGCTCCTTTGAGCAATGCCATCTCGACATAGGGCGTATTGAGAGTCTCGATAACAGCCGCGCGCGTCATGCGAATCATCTGGGCCGAGACCACGAAGGTGAGGGTGATCACCGGCATGGCATAGACACGCAGAAGGTCAGCCAGACTGTGGACTTCATTGGCGAAAGATAGTGCCGGCAGCCATTTCAGATAGACGGCGAAGATGAGCGCAGCAGAGGTCGCGACCATGAATTCCGGTACGGAGATGACGCCGATGGTGATCACCGTGACGATCCGGTCGTAAAGAGTGCCGCGCAGCATCGCCGCAGTAATCCCGAGCGTGAGCGCGATCGGCACGGAGAAAAGCGCGGTGACGCCCGCCAACTTCAGCGTGTTGACGAAGCGGCCGGCAATGAGAGCAGCGATCGGCATTTCGTTGGCGTAGGACGTTCCGAGGTCGCCTTGCAGCAGTCCAACCAACCAGCGCAAGAAGCGAAAGAGCGCCGGTTCATCGAGATGCATGGCCTTGCGCAGGCCTTCGACGGCTTCCGGAGTGGCGGCCTGTCCAAGCAGGATTGACGCCGTATCTCCTGGCAGTAGCATTGTCGCGAAGAAGACGGCGAAGGAGACGATCACCAGGGTGACCACAGCGACGAACAATCTGCCCAGTACAAGGGATAAGACCTGGCGGTTCACGGGCGTCTTCCCTCTAAGTTCGAGTTGAGTTGCGTCTATGCACATGAAGGACTGGGGCGCGGCTGCAGCCCCAGTCTCCTGTGCTGCGTCACGCTTCAAGCCATACATACTCGGCGAAAGCATATCCCATCTGGCCGCCGAGGGGATTGGGTTCCAGGCCCTTGAGTTTGACCGTTGTGGCATCGACATTCGAGAGATAGGCCGGAATGATAGTACCAGCTTCTTGGGCGACCATGCCCTGCATCTCGTTGTAAATTGCCCTGCGCTTGTCCTGATCGAGAGAGCCGCGCGCCTCGATCAGCATTTTGTCGAACTTCTCAGATTTGTAATGGCTTTCGTTCCACGGAGCGTCCGAGGTGTAAAGCAGGGAGAAGAGGATATCTGGGGTCGGCCGCGGGTTGATATTGCCGAAATGGATCGGTGCCTTGAGCCAGTAATTGTCCCAGTAACCATCGGCCGGCACTCTCTGGACATCGAGCTTCATGCCGATTTCGGCACCGGCGGCCTGGATGATCATGGCCATGTCGATTGAAGAGTTTGCCGCATCGGAGGCGATGATCGGAATGGATTGTCCGAGGACGCCTGCCTTCTGGAAGTGGAACTTCGCCTTTTCAGGGTCGAAGTCCCGGGCCTTCAGCTCTGTATTGCGGTAGAAGTTTACCGGGGAGACGGGTTGGTCATTGCCGACCTCGCCGAGACCGCGCAACGCCGATTTGACGATCTGTTCACGGTTGACCAGATATTTCATTCCCTCGACGAAATCCCGCTTGTTGCCGGGCGCCATGTCCAGTCGCATGTTGAGATTGGTATAGTTGCCGGAGGTTGTCTTCGACAATGTGAAGCCGTCGCCCTGTGCCTCGACGAGGCGCATGGAACGGGGATTTATCGCGGAGGCGAGATGAATATCGCCCGCAAGCAACGCGTTGACGCGGGCGTTGTCGTCGCTGATAGCGAAATATTCGAACGAGTCGACGTTCGGACCCGATTTCCAGTAGTTCTTATTCTTGATTCCGACCGAGCGAACGCCCGGTTCGAACACTTCCTTGACGAAAGCGCCGGTGCCGTTGGCCTTCGTAAAGTCGGTCGTACCGTCGGCGACGATCATGAAGTGATGCATGGACAGGATGGTCGGCAGGTCGGCATTCGCGCTGGCGAGAGTGATCTCGACGGTCTGCTTGTCGACCGCTTTGAAGTCGGTCATCTGGGCGGCGATCTTGGCGACCTTCGAGCCCACCGAGGGGTCGAGATGACGTTTCAGCGAGAAAACCACGTCATCGGCCGTTAGCGGCTTGCCGTCGTGGAAGGTGACGCCCTTCTTCAGCTTGACCGTCCAGGTCTTGGCATCCTTGGATTCGATCGCCTCTGCGAGCTCCATCTGCGGCGTACCGCTCTTATCGAGGAAGGTCAGGCGGTTATAGAAGGAACAGCAGCGGACATAATCGGTAGAGAGCGACGCCTTGGCAGGATCGAGGGTATCGGCGGTCGAGGACGACCAGCCGGCCGCCTTGAGCGCTCCGCCGGAAACGGGCGTGGCAGCGAGCGCCTTGCCGGCGCGGCCGAGCACAAGCCCGCCGGCGGACATGGCAACGCCACCCGCAAGCATCATATGCAGCAGCTCGCGACGAGTTGCGCCACGACGGATGGCGGTTTCGATCATCGCGTCGTCGGATCTGGTCCAATTGGTGATCTTGTCGTTCATCTCATTCCCCTTTTCTTCTGTGACGGGGCTGCCTTGCTAGGCGAGCCCGGTCCGGTGTTAAAAGTCATGCGCGCGCGGCGGCCGCGGCCTCTGCGAGGCCTGCCATCGACGTGAAATGATAGTCGGGTGCAGTGAACTCGGCCGGCTCGATCGTGCCGCCGTAGCCTTTCTGGGCATGCCGTCGCTCGATCCAGCAATTGGTCAGGCCGAGTTTCCGGGATATTCCGATGTCGTGATACTGGCTCTGGGCGACATGCAGGATGTCATCTTTTGAATGTCCTTCCGAGGCGACGTAGTCGAATACCTTCTCGAAGAATGCGGGATCGGGCTTCTCCGTGCCAGTATCGTCGGCGGTGAAGGCCGCGTGGAAGGGATTGCCGAGCTCCTTCTCGAAGAATTCAAATGCCCAGCGGCGGGCGTTGGTCATCGCCACGAGGCGGTAATCTTTCGCGAGCTCTGCCAGTGCCGCGGCGCTGTCTGCGAAACCTTTCCAGCTCTTTGCCGAGCCCCGCAAACGTTCGCCGTATTTGCGATCGTTGGGCAGGCCGAGCTTCGGCGCGATCGCCAGGTAGACGCGCACCAGGTCGTCAGGAAAGAGGTCGGCGTCGTCGGAGTAGCGGGCCTCGCGATAGAGGCTAAGCGCTCGCTCGCCATCGATTTCACTTCCTGTTTCGGCGGCGATCTCGGCAAGGCAGGCTTTGAGTCCGCCCTCGAAGTCGATAAGCGTGCCGACGACATCGAAGGTCATGTACTTGAATTCGGGAAGGCTCTTGTTCACGTGAATTCCCCAGTGTTCGGCTCCGATGGGAGCGCGGCTTCTCAAAGAAGAATTTTCTGTTCCGCCGGCGGGCTTATTGTCCCGCTCTTGTATGGAAGACCGCATCCGCTGGGATCCCGGTCTTTGTTCGTTTCAGTTTGTCACCTGCACCGCGCCGGATTCGCCGAATAAACCGCATGAGGCGGCACAAAATACCGAATCTGACCCTTCCGCAGTATTCTCAAGTCCGCAGCGCCCGACGCACATCCGGGTCCTCCACCGTCTCGTCCAGCGTCAAACGCGTGCGATCGACGATCGCATCGATTTCGGTTTCGGTGCAGCATAGCGGCGGCGCGTAGCCAAGCACGCCGTTGCCGAACGCGCGGATGACGAGGCCATTTTCCCAGGCGCGATCGAAGATGCGGCGCGCCGGCTCGGCGGATGCCGGCAGCGGCGTCCTGTTGACTTTGTCGACCACGAGTTCGATGGCAGCGAGCATGCCGCGCCCGCGGACATCGCCGACGAGCGGGTGGTCCCTCAGCGATTCCAGTCCCTGCATCAGCCGCTTCCCGGCCTTGACGCCATTGTCGAGAAGGCCGTTTTCGTAGAGCTTCAAGACTTGGAGGCCGACGGCGGCGCTGACAGGGTGGGCCGAATAGGTAAAGCCATGACCAATCGCGGTGGCGCCTGCCCCGTCGGCGATCGTCTCGTACACGTGATCGGCCATGAAGACGGCGCCCATTGGGACGTAGCCGGAGGTGAGGCCTTTGGCGGTCGTCATAAGATCAGGCACGACCTCTTCCTCACTACAGGCAAAAAGGGGCCCGGTCCGGCCAAAGCCGGTGATCACCTCATCGGCGACAAAAAGGATGTCGTGCTCGCGGCAGAATTCCCGCATTGCCCTAAGCCACCCTTTCGGCGGCACAAGCACGCCGCCAGAACCCTGGATCGGTTCGACGTAGAAGGCGGCGACGCGGTCCGGCCCGATCGCTTCGATCTTGCTTTTCAGTGCCGTGAGCGAAGCCTCGATGATCGCCTGGGGGCTATCGCCAACAGGGTTGCGGTAGGCGTAATGGGACGGAATTTTATGCTGCCAATCGAAAGGAAGACCGAAGCCGGCATGGAAGGCAGGCAAGGCGGTCAGGCCCGCACCCACCGTCGAGGAACCGTGATAACCCTGTTCGACCGAAATGAACTGATCGCGTTCGGGCCGTCCTCGGGCATTCCAGTAGTAGCGAATGAAGCGAACCGTGCTGTCCACCGCGTCGGAGCCGCCGAGCGTGAAGTAGACATGGTTGAGGTCGCCCGGCGCCCGGTCGGCAAGCTCGGAGGCGAGCCGGATTGCAGGCTCGGAGCCGAGGCCGAAATAGGCCGTTGCATAGGGAAGCTCCCGCATCTGCCTGGCCGCCGCCTCGACGATGCTGTCGTGGCCGTAACCCGCATTGACGCACCAGAGGCCGGCGAAACCGTCGATCAATTGTTTGCCCGAGGCGTCTGTGACTGTCGCTCCCTTGGCTGAGGTGAGCACCCGCACGCCGTGTTTTTCATGGCTGCGGTAAGATGCCACCGGATGAATGAGATGGGCACGATCGAGTTCGATGAGCGAGTTGCTGTACATGGGATCTCCGGATCAGCCGAGGGCCTGGTTGGCAAGGGCAAAGATGGTGGCGGTCCGGGCGGCGAGGTCGCCGGCCGATGGCTTTCTCATGGCGATGCCACCACCGACATGGGCGAGCCCGTGTGTGGCGAGCCATGGGGAGAGTCCGGCTTCGGCAGTCGTGTCCACCCTGAGGAACCTTCCCGGACGACCGGCGATGTGATGTTCGATGAGTTTCCTGGCGTCCTCGATATCCGCGGCGACCACGGGTCCGATCACCTCGCCGCGCCCGAAGGGACGAACGCAGGCGAAGCCCGAAATGTCGCCGTCGCGGCGAATGACGGCGAATTCGCCGATCCTTGCGAGATAGGAGAGTAGCCCTTCGCGGTCGGCGCCGAAGGCAAGGCGGTCGAGCGTCATGATGGCCGGGAGATCGCCGGTGGTGGCGGCGCTCGTGCCGGCCGGTGCGTCGATTTCTCCCGCGAGGCCTTGGTGCTGCGCCACGGTCCCGGTTTCATGAAAGCCGAGCTTCTGGTAGAGCGACAGGCCCGCCGTTGTCGCGACCAGCCGCAGCTGCCGGTCGCCTGCGATTCGCAACGCGGCATCCATCAGCCGGCGGCCGAGGCCACGGCCGCGCAGGGCTTCGCCGACGATGACCATGTTGATGGTCGCGCAATCTTGCTTGTAAGGTGTGACGAGCACGGTGCCGACGACCCTGTCGTTTTCGATTGCGACCACGCCTTCGCTCAACGCGAGCGCCATCTGCCAGTCCTGCGGCCGATGCGGCCAGCCAGCCTGCCTGGAGAGCGCAACGGCTGCTTCCAGATGATCTGGGGTAAATGCAGCGATTTCGATCTGACGTGTTTGCATCGGGCCGTCCTTCATGTCGTGCCCGCAAGTCTGCCGGAGCCCCGGCGGGCAGATCATCTGAAGGCCGCGGTTCAGGCAGTATCTTATAGCATTACGCCAAGGGGCTGCCGCATCTTATGCTAGAGCCGAACGATATCCACGCTATCCAAACCGGCTCGGGGCCAAAATGGCTCGGCTCGTCGGGGCAGGTCAGTGCATCATTGCCAGCGCTGCCGCAAAGAAGTCGTCGCCACCGAAGTTTCCTGATTTCAATGCCAGAAGCATGTCGCCCTGCCGATTGCCGACGGTACGCAGCACCGGCACGCCCGGAGCAATCTCGGGGCCGATCAGAAATGCCGGGATGGCGAGCCTGTCGACGGCTGCTCCGGAAGTTTCGCCGCCGGCGACCACCAGGCGCCGCACGCCTCGCTCAACCAGTTCGGCTGCTATGATCGAGGTCGCCGTCTCGATCGCGTGGCCGGAGGCCTCCCGCCCATATTGCGATTGCAGCCGGGATACCGTTTCCGGCGTCCCGCTCGCGGCGACTATGACGGGACCGGCGGAGATGCGGTCTCCGGCCCAGGAAATAGCGGCGGCGATCTCATCCGGACCAGACATTAGCCGCTCCGGATCAAGCCGCAGCACAGGCATCGACCGTTCGGCGACCTCGAGCTGGCGTAGCGTTGCCTTCGAACAGCTGCCGGCAACGATCGCCGAAAACCCGCCGACAGGGCGAATAATGTCTTCAGCTGTTGCGCCGCCGGATATGCGGCCGGAACGGACGAGCGCCCGGGCAAGGCCGAGGCCAAGGCCGGAGGCACCGGTCGATACCGGCATTTCGAGCGCGATCTCGCCGAGCGTTTCGAGATCCGTTTCGAAAATCGCGTCGGCGATAGCCAAGGTCACGCCTGTCGTGCGTAACGCATCGAGCCTCGCCCTGGCGGCGGCAGGGCCGGCCGCGATGGCTGCCAAATCGACCAAGCCGACGGCGCCTCGCGATTGCCGAGTAAGAACCCGCACGAGATTGGAGTCGTGCATCGGGTTGAGAGGGTGATCCTTGAGCGGGCTTTCGTTCAATGGTTGGCCGCCGACGAAGAGATGGCCGAGATAGACGGTACGCCCCGTTTCCGGAAAGGCTGGTGTAACCAGCACGCTGCCGCCGCCGGCAGCATCGCGCAAGGCCTCGGTGACGGGGCCGATATTGCCAGCATCGGTGGAATCGAAAGTCGAGCAGATTTTGTAAAGCACGTGGCTCGCGCCTCGATGGCGCAGCCATCGCTCGGCTTCCGTTGCAGCCGTCACGGCCTCAGCGGCAGGGACCGAGCGGATTTTCAGGGAAACGACGACGGCATCGACGTCGGGCAGTGCCAGCGATGGATCAGGGATGCCGACCGTCTGCACCGTGCGCAGGCCATTCTTTGTCAGCGTATTGGCGAGGTCGGAGGCGCCCGTGTAGTCGTCAGCGATTGATCCGAGAGAAACGGCCATCGTCTAGCTCCGTGCAAAAGGTTTAAACCAGCCAAGACCGTCCAGCGTGTGGCTGCGCGGGATGTATTCGCAGCCGACGAAGCCGCCGTAGCCCAGACGGTCGATTTCGCCGAACAGATAGGGATAGTTCATCTCCTCCCCATCGGGCTCGTTGCGTGACGGCACGCTGGCGATCTGGATATGGCCGGTGATCGGCAGCAGGCGCCGCAGCGCCATGACGACGTCGCCATGGATGATCTGCCGATGATAGATGTCGAACTGCAGCTTCAGATTCGGCAGGCCGCATTCGGCAATCAGCCGCTCGGCTGCGCCGAAGTCGTTGAGGAAATATCCCGGCATGTTTCGCCCGTTGATCGGCTCGAGCAGGAGATCGATGCCCTTTTCCGCAAGCCGCTCGGCCGTATAGGTGACGGAGCGCCGGTACCGGGAGGCGGCTTCTTCGTCGTTACGGTCGGCGATGCCCGCCATCAGGTGCAATCGTCCGACCCCCGTCGCTGCCGCGTAGTCCAGTGCCTTGTCGACATCGGCTTTCAGCGCATCGAACCGTCCGGGAAGGGCGGCAATGCCACGCTCGCCTGCTGCCCAGTCGCCCGGCGGCAGATTGAACAAGGCCTGCTGCAGATTGTTGCGGGCAAGCCGCTCGGCAATTGTCTCCGGCGTGGCTTCATAGGGAAAGAGGTATTCGACGGCGGCAAAGCCGGCATCGGCTGCAGCGTCGAAGCGGTCGAGGAATGCCCATTCGTTGAACATCATCGTCAGGTTGGCGGCAAAAACCGGCATGTCTAGCGTTCCTTTTTACAGGCTCTGCGGCTTTTCGTTGGAACCGGGCAATTCAGCGCCGGAAAGTTTGGCATAGAGCCGCGCGAGCGAGGAGTCGTCGTCCCGGCCCATGCCGGCGCCTGCAGCGGCCAGATACATCTGCAGGGCCGCTGCCGCGAGCGGGGCCGGGTAGCGCTCGGAGCGCGCCATATCCTGGACGATGCCGAGATCCTTGACGAAAATCTCGATGCTGCTGAGCGGCGTATAGTCTCCAGCCAGCACATGCGGCACGCGGTTTTCGAACATCCACGAATTGCCGGCCGAAGCGGTGATCACCTCATAGACCTTGTCGAGGTCGAGGCCCTGCTTGGCCGCAAAGCTTATGGCCTCACATGCGGCTGCGATATGCACGCCGGCGAGAAGCTGGTTGATCATCTTGAAGGCGGCGCCCGTACCGGCCGCGTCGCCGAGCTCGTAGACCTTGCCGGCCATGGCGTCGAGACCAGACCGCGCCGCATCGAAAGCCTGCCTGGAGCCGGACGCCATGATCGTCAGCTCGCCAAGCGCCGCCTTGGCCGCGCCGCCCGATATCGGCGCATCGAGATAGTGCAGACCGAGGGTCTCGGCCCGCCCCGCCAGATCGCGCGCGACGGCGGGGTCCATCGTCGCCGACGAAATGAAGACAGCGCCGGCCTTCATCGTAGCCGCAATGCCGTGAGGCCCGAACAGCACGGCTTCTGTCTGCGCGCCGTTGACCACCACGGAGACGACGATGTCGGCATTCTTGGCGGCGTCGGCGGGGGATGACGCGCCACGTCCGCCTTCGGCGACGAAGCGGTCTACTGCCGCCGGCGTTATGTCATATCCGACGACGTCGAGACCTGCGCGCCTCATGGACAGGGCCATTCCCATTCCCATCGAACCAAGGCCGATGACGGCCGCAGTGACGGTAAGGCCCGAGTTGTCAGCAAGCGGTGTCATGGGAATATCCTCCGGTCGCGCCTCTTTTGGCAGCGCTGCCATTCTTTCTAAATCATAACCGGGACGCTGCCAATGGTAAATTGGCAGCGCTGCCAAAAATATGTTGCTTCTTGCCGGAAGTGGTGAAAAATGGAAATGCCGGCGACGGCGCCCCGGCGTTCGGTGGCGCGCCTGAAAGCCTGCTGATATCGGATACAAAATTGACCATGGAATTCAAACATCAGGCGACGGTGACCCTTGCAGAGGTCGCGCAAGCGGCCGGCGTCGGCGAGAGCACGGTGTCGCGCGTGCTGCGCAACCACGGTTCGTTTTCCGGCAGAACGCGGGAGCGAGTGATGGCCGCCGTCGAGCGGCTGGGTTATGTCCCGAACCGGATCGCCGGAACGCTTGCCTCAACCGGTTCCCGTCTTGTCGCCTTCGTCATACCCTCACTGTCCAATATCGTATTTTCCGACGTGCTGCGTGGAGCGAGCGCCGTTCTGGAAGAAAACCACTATCAGGCGGTTTTTTCGGTGACGGACTATGATCCGGGCAAGGAGGAGTCGCTCGCAACCGCGATGCTTGCCTGGCGGCCGGCGGCGGTGATGCTGGCGGGGTACGAGCACACCGACGGCACGGCGAAGATGTTGCGCGCCAGTGGATGCCGGGTTGTGGAACTGCTTGACCTGGACGGCGATGCTCTCGATATCGCCGTCGGCTTCTCGAACCGCGCGGCCGGGCGGGAGAGCGCCGCCTTCCTGATCAGGCGGGGCTATCAGCGGATCGGCTATGTCGGTCACGACCTGGACCGCGACACCCGCGCCGGCAAGCGTTTTTCGAGTTTCTGTGACACTCTCGACGCCAACGGAACTCCGCTCATCGCTCGCGAAATCGTGGCGGGCGCTTCGTCAGTGGAAAACGGCAAGCAGGGGCTGGAGCGACTGCTGGCACGAGCAACCGACCTCGATGCGGTCTACTTTTCCAACGACGACATGGCGCTCGGGGGTTATTTTCACTGTCTCGCCCAAGGGATCGCCATCCCCTCGCAGCTCGCCATTTTCGGCTATAACGGCCTCGATATCGGCCGGGCAATACCGCAACCCTTATCGACCATCCGGACACCGCGTGTGGCGACGGGGCAGATCGCCGCGCAGCTGGTCGTCGCCAACGCGCCGCCGCAAGCCATCGATCTCGGTTTTGAACTGATCGAAGGGGCAACTGCGTAACATTGGAGGAACCGCCATGTCCGACGCGCGCCTGCGTGAGGAAATCTGCCGATACGGTCGCTCGTTGTTCGAGCGCGGGCTGACGCCCGGTTCGTCCGGCAACATATCGTTGCGGCTGGAGGACGGCGGCTGGTTGGTGACGCCGACCAACGCCTCGCTCGGTTTTCTCGACCCGGCCCGGATATCCAGGCTCGACGCGGAGGGGCGGTTGCTGTCCGGCGACAAGCCGACCAAGGAAATCCCGCTTCACACCGCCCTCTACGAGACACGCGGCAGCGCCCGCGCCATCGTTCATCTTCACTCCACCCATGCGGTGGCGCTGACCATGCTGCCGGAGATCGATCCGCGTGCGGCCCTGCCGCCGATCACACCATATTATCTCATGCGCGCCGGCGAGACCGCTTTGGTGCCGTATTATCGCCCCGGGGATCCCGCTGTGGCCGATGCAATCCGGGGGCTGGCCGGCAAATATTCATCGGTGCTTCTCGCCAATCATGGACCTGTTGTCGCCGGTGACAGCCTGGAGGCGGCGGTCTTCGCGACCGAGGAACTGGAGGAAACGGCGAAGCTCTATCTGCTGTTGCGCAACCTCAATCCCCGGTTCCTCAGCCCGGCTCAGGTGGCCGATCTCGTCAATACCTTCGGCCTCGATCTTCCGTCGCATCATGACCACGATCACGATTGAACCCGACAGCACGCAACCTTCTGCCAAACGCCGCTTTCTATACGATAGATTCTGCTTCCGATGCCGCCAATTCAGGTAAGCCGCGGATAAAGCGGTGCCTATGATTGTGAAACATCCCGGTTCCAATCATTCAAGGATACGCAGATGACGAAGTTCCGCCCGAAATACATCACCTTCGACTGCTACGGCACGCTCACCAACTTCCAGATGGCGGAAGCGGCACGCGATCTCTACGGCGACCAGCTCGACGAACCGCGCATGGCGGAGTTCGTCAGGAATTTCGCCGCCTATCGCCTCGACGAGATCATGGGCGCCTGGAAGCCCTATGCGGAGGCGGTGCACAATTCGCTCGAGCGGACTTGCAAGCGTATCGGCGTGACATTTCGCGACGAAGCAGCGCAAATGGTTTACGAGCGCGTTCCGACCTGGGGGCCGCATCGCGACGTACCCGAGGGCCTTGCCAGAGTTGCCAAGGAAATTCCTTTGGTCATCCTGTCCAACGCCATGGACGCGCAGATCATGTCGAATGTCGAAAAGCTCGGCGCGCCCTTCCATGCGGTCTATACCGCGCAACAGGCAAATGCCTATAAACCGCGTTTCCAGGCCTTCGAATATATGTTCGACATGCTCGGCTGCGGACCGCAGGACGTGCTTCATTGCTCGTCCTCCTTCCGCTACGATCTGATGTCGGCCCACGATCTCGGCATCAAGAACAAGGTCTGGGTCAATCGCGGTCACGAGCCGGCCAATCCCTTTTACGGCTATGTCGAAATTCCCGATATCTCCGGTTTGCCTGGTGTGGTCGGCCTCTGACGGAGACAAGCGGATGCAGTTCCAATCCTACTGGCACGACACGGCCCGCCCTTTTGCCGATGCGGCTCAAGGTCCTGTCGAAGGACATTATGATGTCGCCGTCATCGGCGCCGGTTTTACCGGGCTTGCGGCAGCGCGCCAGCTTGCAAAAGCCGGCGTCAAGGTCGTCGTGCTGGAGGCCGAACGCGTGGGCTGGGGGGCATCGGGACGCAACGGCGGCCACCTCAACAACGGACTAGCCCACAGCTTCCTGTCCGCCAAGTCAGCGCTCGGCGCTCAGAGGGCTGTCGCGCTCTATCGGGCATTCGATGAGTCCATCGACACGATTGAGACGATCATCGCCGAGGAGGGAATCGACTGCAATTTCCGTCGCGCCGGGAAGCTGAAGCTTGCCTCCAAGCCGCAGCATTTCGATGCCATTGCCCGCAACTTCGAGGCTGTACATAAAGAGGTCGATCCGGAGACGGCGCTTCTTTCGGCGCATGACTTGAAGAGTGAGGTCGGCTCGCCCTTCCATGGCGCCATGCTCTCGAAGAAGAGCGCGATGATGCATATGGGCCGCTATGTTGCCGGGCTTGCCACCGCGGCCGTCCGCCACGGCGGCGTCATTTTCGAAAAGGCCGCCGTGACCGGCCACAGGCAAGGCAACAGCCGCCACAGCCTGGAGACGGCGCGGGGCACCGTCACCGCCGACCATGTGCTGGTGGCGACAGGCGCCTACACGCCGTCGCTCTTCGGCTATTTCCGCCGCCGGATCATTTCCGTCGGCAGCTTCCTGCTCGCCACGCATCCGCTGAGCGACGCCGAAATCGCAGCGACGATGCCGGGAAACCGGACCTGTGTCACTTCGATGAACATCGGCAACTATTTCCGGCTCTCGCCCGACAAGCGGCTGATCTTCGGCGGGCGCGCACGCTTTTCCGCCACCTCGGATCAGCGGTCGGATGCAAAGAGCGGCGATATTCTGCGCGCCAGCCTGGCTGAAATCTTCCCGCAGCTTGCCGGCATCGAGATCGATTATTGCTGGGGCGGGCTCGTCGACATGACGAAAGACCGTTATCCCCGCGCCGGCTATGTCGACGGCGTTTGGTACGCCATGGGCTATTCCGGCCACGGCGCCCAGCTCTCCACCCATCTCGGCATGATCATCGCCGATGCCATCATGGGCAAGGCGGATCGCAATCCGGTAAAAGGCCTCGAATGGCCTGCCGTTCCCGGTCATTTCGGCAAGCCGTGGTTCCTGCCGGTCGTCGGGCTCTATTACAAGACACTTGATCGCTTCATGTAAACGCGGCATGGCGAGAGCGGTTCAGCCGGTCGGGCGTGTATGGCAAGCCCTTGCGGCGGTGCGAAACCAGCAGAATCCAAGATCTAAGCTTGGGACATCGTTTAGGAAGGCACCGGAATGATCTTCCGGCGCCCTTTGCTTTTTTGACGGTCAGGAGAGCCCGCCAATATGGAAGCTCTTCATTTCCAGATATTCCTCAATGCCGCATTGGGCGCCCTCACGCCCGAGGCCGGATTGCTTGACGCCGCCGAACGGAGCGACCTCGGTCGAGATGGCGCCGGTGTTCAGACCGATCATGCCGAATTCGAGCGCCTCGCCGACGCGCCAGGACCGTTTCAGGCTCTCGGTGTAGAAATAGGCGGCAAGGCCGTAGGGGGTGGAATTTGCAATGCGGATCGCCTCTTCCTCGGTGTCGAACCGGAACAGCGGGGCAACCGGTCCGAATGTCTCTTCGCTGGCAAGCTGCATGTCGGTGGTCGCGCCGCCAAGCACCATAGGCGCCGCATATTGATCGCCGCCCGGCATAGAACCGGCGGTGGCGAGGATCTTGGCTCCCTTTTCCACCGCATCGTCCACGTGACGCTTGATCTTCTCGATCGCTGCATTGTTGATCATTGGCCCGATATCCGTTCCGGCCTCCGTGCCTGCCCCGACCTTCATAGCAGACACCCGCGCGCCGAGTTTGGCGGCAAAGGCATCGTAGACGCCGGACTGAACAAGAAGACGGTTGGCGCAAACGCACGTCTGCCCACCATTCCGGAATTTAGACGCGATAGCGCCTTCCACGGCGAGATCGAGATCGGCATCGTCGAACACGATGAAAGGCGCGTTGCCGCCGAGTTCGAGACTGAGCCGCTTGATGCTGTCAGCGGCGCCGCGCATCAGCAGCGATCCGACGCGGGTCGAGCCGGTGAAAGAGATCTTGCGGACGGTCTGGTTCGTCATCAGTTCGTCGCCGATTGCTGCCGGCATGCCGGTGACGATGTTGATCACGCCCTTGGGAATGCCGGCGCGCTCTGCCAGTACGGCGAGCGCCAGCGCCGAAAACGGGGTCAGCTCCGATGGCTTGATGACGACCGTGCAACCAGCCGCAAGCGCCGGCCCCACCTTGCGAGTGATCATCGCATTGGGAAAATTCCACGGCGTGATGATCGCCGATACGCCGACGGGCTCCTTCAGAACGACGATCCGCCGGGCCGCGGTGGGCGAGGGGATGGTCGTTCCGCCGATGCGGCGTGCTTCCTCGGAAAACCATTTGATGAATGAGGCGCCGTAGCGGATTTCGCCCCGGGCTTCCGTCAGCGGCTTTCCCTGTTCCGTGGTCAGGATCAGGGCCAGGTCCTCGATATTGTCGAGCATCAGGTCGTGCCAGGCCTCGAGCAGGGCCGCGCGCTCGGCATGGGTCTTTGCCCGCCATGGACCAAAAGCTTTTTCTGCCGCCATGATAGCGGCCCGTGTGTCGGCTCCGTCCATGTCGGGCACGCTGCCCAGCACGTGCTGCGTCGCCGGATCGATTACCTCGATCGTGCGCCCAGCTGCGCCCCCGCACCATTCTCCGTCGATGAGCCCCTGCCGGCGCAGCAGGCTTCCATCCCTCAATCCGTTCATCTTGTCCTCTTTCATCAAAGCGTCCTCTCCACAATTCCGGGCGCAAAACCGCGGCGCAATTTGTGCGACGTGCTCTAGTCGAGTGCCGAAAGCGCCGATGCCGTGATCGCCTCCGTCTTGTCCTTGCCGGGAACAGCGCCGATGCCGCGCGCCGTCGTCGCCTCGATGGCAGCCATTACCCTTCCGGCGGCGGCCGCTTCCCCGAGATGTTCGAGCATCATCGCGCCCGACCAGATGGCAGCGATCGGATTGGCAATTCCGAGATGAGCGATATCGGGCGCGGAGCCGTGGACCGGTTCGAACATGGACGGCGCCTGGCGATCGGGATTGATGTTGGCGGATGCCGCAAAGCCGAGCCCGCCCTGGATGGCAGCGCCAAGGTCGGTCAGAATGTCGCCGAACAGGTTGGATGCAACCACGACATCGAGGCTCTCAGGCGCCATGACCATACGGGCGGCCATGGCGTCGATGTGGTAGCTCGTCACCTCGATATCCGGATATTCTGCCGAGAGCCTGTGGGTGATCTCGTCCCAAAAGACCATCGAATATTTCTGCGCGTTTGACTTCGTCACCGAGGCGAGTTTGCCGCGCCGCGCGCGTGCTTGCTCGAAACCGAAACGCAGGATGCGTTCGACCCCCTTGCGGGTGAAGATGGAAGTTTCCACTGCCACCTCGCTGTCCGTGCCCTGATGAACGCGGCCGCCGGCGCCGGAATATTCGCCCTCGGTATTTTCGCGGATGCAGAGGATGTCGAAGCTCTCGGACCGCAGCGGCCCCTGCACGCCCGGCAGCAGCCGGTGCGGGCGGATGTTGGCATATTGCACGAAAGCCTTGCGGATGGGCAGCAGCAATCCATGCAGCGACACGGAATCCGGCACCTTGCTGGGCCAGCCGACGGCGCCGAGCAGGATGGCGTCGAAGGACCTCAGCGTCTCGATCCCGTCGGCGGGCATCATGCTGCCGTTTTCGAAATAGTAGTCGCAGGACCAGGGATAGCGGGTTGCTTCAAGAGAAAACCCGCTCGATCCGGCTGTCTTTTCGAGCACGGCCCAGGCAGCGTCGGTCACGTCGCGGCCGATGCCGTCTCCTGGCAGAAGGGCAATCCTGTAGGTCTTCATCTGAGCTCCTTAAAGGCTGATGAGCACGCTCTTGCTCTTGCGGTTGGCGTGATAGGCTTCGCGACCGAGATCCTTGCCGATGCCGGACTGCTTGTAGCCGCCGGTCGGCAGGATATGGTCGCGTGATCGGCCGTATCGGTTGACCCAGACGGTGCCGGCCTGCAGGCGGCGGGTGAGGCGGATCGCGCGCGAGAGATCGCGGGTGAAGAGGCCGGCGGCCAGCCCATAGGATGGGTGGTCGGCCAGCCCTAGCGCCTCCTCCTCATCCTCGAAGGTCTGGATGGTCAGGACCGGTCCGAAGATTTCTTCGAGAACCGCGGGCGATGTTGCCGTCACGCCTGAAATCAGCGTCGGTGCGTAGAAATAACCCTCACGGTCGAGCCGGCCCCCACCTGTAAGGCATTCGGCGCCGTTGTCGATCGCGGCGCGGATGATGCCGTCCATGCGGGCGATCTGCCGCTCCGAGATAACGGGCGAATAATCGGTGGTTTCCTCCCAGGTCGGTCCAGGGCGGATCGCCGTCAGTCTGGAAAGCAGTGCTGCCGCGAGCGCATCCGCCACCTTCGCCTCGACGATGAGGCGGGATCCGCATATGCAGGCCTGACCGGCGTTGGACAAAATGCTGGCGGCGATGGCGCCTGCCGCAAGATCGAGATCGGCATCCGCGAAGACCAGCTGCGGGCTCTTGCCGCCGAGCTCCAGCGTCATCGGCTTCACGCCCGTACGGGCAATATTGGCCATGATAGCCGCGCCGGCCGTCGTCGAGCCGGTGAAGCTCACTTTGGAAATCCCCGGGTGCCCGGTGATGGCGGTGCCGGTGATCGGCCCGTCACCCAGCACGACGTTGACGACGCCGGCGGGCAGGCCGGCCCGCACCGAAAGCTCGGCAAGATAGAGTGTCGAAAACGGCGTCATCTCCGACGGCTTCAGCACCACGGCATTACCCGCCGCCAGTGCCGGAGCAAGCTTCCAGCCTGCCATCGACAGAGGGAAATTCCAGGGCGTGATGGCGCCGACGACGCCATAGGGTTCCGTCACGATCATGCCGAAATTCGCGTCGTCGGTCGGGACGAGATCGCCGCCTTCCTTGTCGGCGAATTCGGCAAAAAAGCGGATCTGCTCGGCGGTGACGGCGATATCGCCGGCGACGAGATGGCCGACGGGGCGGGTTGAGGAGAGAGCCTCAAGCCTGGCGAGTGTCTCCGCCTCGGCTTCGATCAGATCCGCCCAGCGCTGCAACGCCTTGGTGCGCTCGCGCGGCCGCACGCCGCCCCAATTGCTTCTATCTAACGCCTCCCTTGCCGTCTCCACGGCTTGGTCGACAAGGGCCGCGTCGGCAAGCGGACAGCCGGCATAGGCCTTGCCGTCGGACGGCCGATTCATATCGATGACGGCTTCGGCCGGAACCAGCCGGCCGCCGATGAAATGCCCCATGGGCAGGGAAATCGAGTTCGGATCGAAGCTGAGTGTCATTGCGTGTCCTCGGCATGAACTTGCTTAAGCCTAGCCTGGGAAACCGAGCAGCATGCATCGACCGGAATTGCTGCAGCGGATGAAAATTGCGTTTTCCGCGCCGCCGCCAGTCAAATCTACGGCCGGTGATCACGCCGGGCCGCTCGCCGTCACGCCACGGTCACGTAGATCTTGCGAACCGTCTCGATCGTCTTCCACACGCCGACGAAGCCCGGCTTCATGACGAAGCTGTCACCGGCCTTGTAGACCACCGGTTCTCCGCCGTCCGGCGTAAGTTCGACCAGGCCGGAAAGGATATGGCAGAACTCGAATGTCTCGCCCTTGATCGAACGCGTCTCACCGGGCGTTGCCTCCCATACGCCGGTATGAACCGTATCTGCGCGAGCGACATCCTGCGCCCAGGTCTTGAAGCTGGGATTGCCCGAGATCAGACGCTCGGGGAGGGGGCTGGATTCGCGCGGCGCATGCGATGGATTGGCGTCGATTGTCTTGAGCAGGGACATGGCTTTCCTTTCGAGGTGCAGATGGTTGGTGGGATGATCAGTAGCCGCGGCTGCGATCGACCAGCCCGATCGGGTCGAGGCCCGCCCTGTGTCGTTTAATGTTGCCGATCACGGTGGCCGCCGCGGTTTCAGCTTGCGTGACGCTCGCAATATGCGGCGTCAGCAGAATTTTTGGATGATTCCAGAAGGCGTGGTCCGCAGGCAGCGGCTCCGGATTGGTAACATCGACGACAGCGCCGGAGAGACGTCCGGCGTCGAGTGCAGCGACAAGCGCCTGATGATCGAGCTGAGCGCCGCGACCCACATGAACGAGTGCGGCCCCAGCAGGAAGCCTGGCAAAGAGCTCAGCATTCAGGAAGCCGCGCGTCTCCTCGGTCAGCGGCAGCATGCAGACGAGAATATCGGTGGTGGCAAGCAGGGTCTCGAGCCCCTCGCCGCCGCTGAGGCACCGAACGCCGTCGACCGCGCGCGGAGTGCGGCTCCAGCCGGACAGCGGAAAGCCGAAACGATGCAAACTCTCAAGCGCCGCGCTTCCGAGCATGCCGAGCCCGAGCACGCCGATGCGGCGTTCCGTCGCCTGAACGGGTGCGATCGGTTGCCAGATCCCGCGTCGCTGCTGGTCGAGATAGGCCGGCAGATCGCGATGGAGCGCGAGCACGGCGAGCGTCACATATTCCTGCATCATTCTGACGATGCCGTCTTCGACCATGCGTACCACCTTGACCTGCGTAGGCACGGCGTCGATGCGGAACTGATCGATGCCGGCGCCGATCGAAAACAGGATTTCAAGATTGTTGTAACGGGCGAGATCATCCGGCGCGGTCCAGGTGATGAGGTAGCGCACAGCCTCCGGTTCGACCGATGCCGGATCCATGGCGAAGCTTATGTCGGGCAGCTCGCGCGCGAAGGCCTCGGCGAATATGGCGCCGCGCTTCGCATCGGAATTGAAGAGAAAGGTCATGGTAACGGCTCCTTGATCTGACGTCAGGCGATGCAATGTCGGGCGAGTGCCTCGATCATCGCCTGGCAGGCCAGGAGTTCGCTTGCGAGGATGAATTCGTCCGGTCGGTGAGCACGGGCGATATCGCCCGGTCCGCAGACGATCGCATCCATGCCGGCGCGCTGGAAAAGGCCGGCCTCGGTGCCGTAGCTGACGGCGGCGAGCGGCTCGGTACCGGTGAGTTCGCTAAGCAAATGCGCAAGTGGCGCATCGGCGGCAAGCGACAGCGCCGGATAGGCGCTAAGCTCGCGCCATTCCGACTGAAAGCCGCGTTGCGGCAGCGCCTCGGCGATCGCTCGCAGCGGCGCCAGCAGCGTGGCCGGGTCGATTCCAGAAATAGCCCTGGCCTCGAACTCGGCCTCGCAGCTATCGGGAATGATGTTGACCGCCTGGCCGCCCTTCAGCGTGCCGACCTGGAGCGAGGAATAGGGCGGTTCGAACACAGGATCGAACGGACCCTGCGTCAGCCGTTCGGCTTCGGCGCTGGCGCAAGCCAAGATCTCGGTAATGGCATGGATTGCATTCAGCCCCTGGTCCGGGCGCGAGGAGTGGCCGGATCGGCCCCTGACCGTCAGCCGGGCGGCCGCCTTGCCCTTGTGGGCTCGGATCGCCCGCATGCCGCTCGGTTCGCCGATAATCGCGCCGAGCGGATGTGCACAGAGCTCAGGCAGGCGCGCGATCATGTGCGGGACGCCGCGGCAGCCTGCCTCCTCATCGTAGGAAAAAGCGAGGTGGATGGGCCGCCGGAGTCGTGCCGCCGCGAGTGCGGGGACGGCGGCAAGCACGACGGCGAGAAAGCCCTTCATGTCGGTGGTTCCGCGGCCGTAGAGGCGATCCTTTTCGACGCGCAGGCGAAACGGATCGCTGCTCCACCCGGCTTCGGCGGCGGGAACGACGTCCATGTGGCCGGAGAGGATGTAGCCCGGCGTCTCCCTTGGGCCGATCGTTGCGAAGAGGTTCGACCGGTCGCCCTCGGGGCCGGCAATCTCCGTGGCGACAAAACCGTGGCTTTGCAGGTAATGCCTGATCCACCCAGCGATCTCGCCGTTCGGCGTGCCGACGACCGAGGGAAAGCCGACCAACCTTTCGAGGATTTCAACTGCCTGCATGAGCGTCCTCGCATCGCGGGATATGGAATTGCACCGGCCCACTCGCGGGCAACGGCGCAGCCGGCGGTCGGGGTCTGGTCAATGACTGTAGGGACCCGGCCAGGCTTTATTTGCCGAAACTGCATCGGATTTGGACGATTGTTGTGTTTGCACGGGCTTCGCCAGTGAATTGTATCGCGCGATCCGTCTTAATCTCGACGAAGGAACTTCCGGGCGCAGCTTTCCCTATGGGTGGCCGGACAACACCGCAGGAGGGCGGGAGTGAGTGCACTGACATCCGAATCCAGGTTGGTCGATAGTTTCGAGACGCGCATAACCGGGATCGACAGCGTCGACCTCGACAAGCTGCATGCGCTGTCGATGTCCGTCGCCTGGCCGCATCGCCGTGAAGACTGGCAATTCCTGCGCGAATTCGGGCAAGGCATTGCGGCCATCGATGAAATCGGCCGCATCCTCGGCTCCGCGATGTGGTTTCCCTATGATGACCGGTTCGCCACGATCGGTATGGTCATCACCTCGCCGCGCCTGCAGGCCAATGGCGCCGGGCAATGGCTGATGGGCCACGCGCTCGACCAGGTCGCCGGACGAAATCTTGGGCTGAACGCGACGCGGGCGGCGCGTCGCCTTTATTTGTCGTTGGATTTTGTCCGTGAAGCGCCCGTCTTTCAATGCCAGGGTGAAGCGATAGCGCCACCGGATGTGGAGTTGCCGCCCGGTGCCGCAATACGGCCTGTGGAAGCTGAAGATCTGGAGGCGATCGCCGAACTGGATCGCGTGGCCTTCGGCACGGACCGCACGCCGCTTCTGGCAAGGCTCATGACAAATTCGAAGGGCGTCGTGCTCGTTCGCGGCGGCCGGATCGAGGCCTTCTCGCTTTGCCGAAGGTTCGGGCGCGGCCATGTCGTCGGCCCGGTGGTGGCGGTCAGTGACGCTGACGCGATTGCCGTCGTCCATACGCATGTGCTCGAGCATGCGGGGTCATTCCTGCGCCTCGATACACGCGAGAAAGTCGGGATATTTGCCGATTTTCTCTCCCGCTGCGGCCTTGCTGTCTTTGACTTCGTGACAACCATGTCGCTGGGCGACCCTTGGCTCCCAATTCCGGCAGGTCATGTGGGGCATCGGCCGAAAACCTATGCGCTGGTCAGCCAGGCGCTCGGCTGACGGGAATTAAGCGCCGGGATAAGTGGGCATGGCGGCCGAAGCCTTGATACGTTCGGCTTCGGGTCGGAAGGAACGATATTGCCACAGGCCTTCCCGCCGTTTCCCGCCGGTATACGGTCTCGAGCCAGAACACCGTGTCATCGATCGGCAGGACAGGATGCCAGGCATACCACTCCGACCAGATCCTCTCTCGCTGCTCGATACTCATCGCTCCTCTCCCCACTCTTGAAGCGATCCGCTTCGAAAAACATTCAGCAGGAGAGAATTATATTACGAAACCATTCTGTCGCGAGGATCGTTTTTGGCGCCGCGTGAAGTTGCTCAGCCAATCGTCTCACCGCCGCTGGCGCGCACAAGATGGCCGGATAATCAGCCAATCGAGCGCAGCCCGAGATAGGCGGCCAGGCTAACGGCAGAAAGCGCGATGGTCAGCCTGGGGCGGGCGTCGTCGAACATCGCCGCCAGCATAAGGCAGAGCATCAGCACGACGGATTTGGCCCAGAGATTTTGGTCGGAGATGGTGAAGGCGACTGCCGCAAGAAAGACGGCGCTTGCGACGACCGTCACGGGAGCGGATTTCTCAGCGAGATCGCCGCCGGCAAAATACGGCAGAAGAAAACGCCGCATGCTCAGGCCTGAAGCGACGCTTAGAAGAAGGCAGGTCAAAACAAGGTGCAGCATATGGTCGGCGCCGGTCGTTCTACAGATCAGCATAGAGACGCAATCTCCATGCCAGCCGCAAAACGCCCGATAGCCGGGGCGATGCAGCGGTTTGCGTGGCTATTTCGGCGGCGTCTCGATCTTTTTTCGGCAATCACTTGGCTGTCTGGCCTGCGGATGCGCGGACATTTTTAATGAGAAGGTCGAGCCCGGGAGCCTTCACGCGCTGCCCCGATTCCGGTTTTTCGCCTGTGTCTAAACCCGCTTGAGCTCGGGTAATGATTTTTATATAGAGAACAATGACTCGCTTTAATTCCGGAAAAGAGATTTTTCATTGGACCTTTCGTCAATCGAGATATTCCTCGCCGTTGCCAGCGATCGCAGCGTTACCAAGGCCGCAAAGGCAGTCGGTCGAGTGCCGTCCAACGTGACGACGCGCATCCAGCAATTGGAGGAAGACCTTGGCGCTTGCCTGTTCAGCCGTGACGGCAAGAAGATGACGCTGACACGGGAGGGCGAAACCTTTCTCGCCTATGCCAACCGGCTGATGGCGCTGGCGCTCGAAGCGCGTCAGGCCGTGCGGCCTCTTGCCCCATCGGGAACATTGCGGGTCGGCACGATGGAGAGCACGGCGGCAAGCCGGCTGCCGGCGGCGTTGACGCAATTCAACCAGATGTGGCCCGACGTGTCGCTGCATCTGACGATGGGCGCGTCACGCGATCTCGCCCGCGATGTTCTGGCCGATGTGCTGGATTGCGCGCTGATTGCCCGCCCGCCGAAGACGATGCGGGAGGAGGATCTGGATTTCGATGCCGAACTCGAGGCGCTGGAGATGGAGACGGTCTTCGTCGAAGATTTGTTGATCGTGCTGCCATCCGGCCATCCCGCCATCAAATCCGCGGCCGACCTGCGTGTCGGATCGCTGGCAGCTTTGGAACCTGGCTGCACCTATCGCCGGATTGCCGAAAACTGGGCGCGCAAAACGAGCGCCCTATCGACGAGCGAGCTTGGTTCCTATCATGCGATCCTGGCGAGCGTTGCGACCGGGAATACGGCGGGTGTGATGCCAAGGTCCGTTCTCGATCTCATGCATTGGCCGACTGCCGTTCAGACCCATCAGCTCGGGCCGGTCGAAACGCTGCTGGTTTACCGCAAGGACGATTGCCCCAGCGCCTTCAGTGCCTTTCATGAGGTGCTTGGCGCAACCAAAGGCAGAGATGTCAGGCTGGCGGCGAACTAGCTTCTGCGTCTCTTCCTTCACCCTCCAGATAATCCTCACTCATCATTGGTCTTCGCATGCAGTTTCCCGTTTCACCGAAGGTGGGGCCGAGCCGTTTTCGCCGCTTTCGATTGTTTTCGCCCATTCTGGCCGGCGCGACTCTAAGAGAACGATTGATCGCCTGTTTCGGCGCCTTGCTGGGCATCGGTCTCACCGGCGTCATCAGCGGCTATCTGTTCGGCCAGGGGCCACATCTTCCGCTGATCGTCGCACCGATGGGGGCGTCGGCGGTGCTGCTTTTCGCGGTGCCGGCAAGCCCGTTGGCACAGCCATGGGCAATCATCGGCGGCAATACAATTTCCGCCTTGATGGGCATCATCGCCGCCTATTTCATTCGTGATCCGATCATCGCCACGGGCGTTGGCGTCTCGCTGGCCATCGGCGCGATGTCGTTCACGCGATGCCTTCACCCGCCGGGAGGGGCTGCGGCACTGACCGCGGTGCTCGGCGGTCCTGTCGTCGCCGGCTGGGGATTCCTCTTTCCCTTCGTGCCGGTCGCTTTGAACTCCTGCATTCTCGTCGGGCTCGGGCTGCTGTTCCACAAGCTTTCCAGACGGAACTATCCGCACGTCGTTCCGAAGCCGGCGGAGAACACCCATCAGACGATCGATCCGCCATCCGCCGCGCGGGTGGGCTTTCGCGAGGAGGATGTCGATGCCGCCCTCGAGGCGCTCGACGAAACCTTCGATATCGATCGGGCGGACCTCGGAAGACTGCTGCAGCAGGTCGAACTGCAGGCGGCTATCCGATCAAACGACAAGATCAGCTGCGCCGATATCATGTCGCGTGACGTGATCGCCATCGGCGAGACGTCCGAGCCGGACGCCGCGCGACATCTTCTTTTGAAGCATAATATCCGCACCCTGCCGGTGAAGGATCCGGAAGGCCGTCTGATCGGCACTGTCGGCTTGCGTGAATTGTTTGGGGGCGGCGATACGATTGCCCACGCGATCTCAAAACCGGCGGTGGCAAGAGCTTTGGATGCCGCCCTGTCGCTGCTGCCGGTTCTGACCGACGGGCGCACCCATGCCGTAATTATTGTCGACGACGACCACCGGATCCTCGGCCTGATATCGCAGACCGACCTGTTGAGCGCGTTGGCGCGGCTGCTGCCGAACGACGGCGACGCGATCGCTGCCGTGGCGTGAAACGTGCGGTGCCGCTGGCCCGTCACGGCCGCCGAAGGCGACGTGCCTTCGTCGTCGGCCCTTCCGATATAATCCCGGCTATGACCTGAAACGGATGCGGGATGCGCTCGTCATCGATTTCGCGCCGCGCCGTCACTGAGCAGTCGGCGGGCGTCCGTCCGGCTCAAACAGGCCGCGGGCCGCCTCGACCATCGACTGCAGATGATTGGGATCGCGCACGCCCTGCCGGTAGAGCTCGATGATGATGCCCGCCATTCGTTGGGCTTCTTCGCTGTCTCTTGCTACTGCGTAATCGGCGCTGAGCTTGTCGAAGACGCGCTGGCAGGTTTCGAGATCGCGGGAGTCCAGCGGCACCTGCGATCGGTTTATGATCGTTTGAACCATCGTCATTCCCTCGGAAAAGGCCCGCCCGGCGTGTCCGGGCGAGCCCGCGACCCTGTCTTAAAAGTCCATACCGGCGCCGGGCGGCATTGCCGGAGGAGCATCCTTCTTCGGCTTCTCGGCGATCATCGCTTCCGTCGTCACCAGCAGGCCGGCGATGGAGGATGCGTCCTGCAGCGCGGTGCGAACGACCTTCGCCGGATCGATGACGCCCTGCGCGTAGAGATCGCCGAATTCGCCGGTCTGAGCGTTCCAGCCATAGGAGAATTCGCTCTTCTCGCGCAGCTTGCCGACAACGACCGAGCCTTCCGCGCCAGCGTTTTCGGCGATCTGGCGAGCCGGGGCCTCGAGCGCACGGCGGACGATTTCGACGCCGACCCGCTGGTCGTCATTGGCGGTCTTGATATTGGCGAGTGCCTTGACCGAGCGCAGCAGCGCCACGCCGCCGCCCGGCAGGATGCCTTCCTCGACCGCTGCCCGGGTTGCATGCAGCGCATCGTCGACGCGATCCTTCTTCTCCTTCACCTCGACCTCCGTCGAGCCGCCGACGCGGATGACGGCAACGCCGCCAGCGAGCTTGGCAAGACGTTCCTGCAGCTTCTCGCGGTCGTAGTCGGAGGTGGTTTCTTCGATCTGGGCCTTGATCTGGGCGATGCGGCCTGAAATCTCCTCCTTCGAACCGACGCCGTCGATGATGGTCGTGTTTTCCTTCTCGACCGTGATCTTTTTTGCCCGGCCGAGCATATTGAGCGTCACATTCTCAAGCTTGATGCCGAGATCTTCGGCGATGACGGTGCCCGCGGTCAGGATGGCGATGTCTTCAAGCATGGCCTTGCGACGGTCACCGAAGCCGGGTGCCTTGACGGCAGCGATCTTCAAGCCGCCGCGCAGCTTGTTGACGACGAGGGTCGCAAGGGCTTCGCCTTCGACGTCTTCAGCGATGATGAGAAGCGGCTTGCCCGACTGAACGACAGCTTCGAGGATCGGCAGCATCGACTGCAGGTTCGACAGCTTCTTCTCATGAATGAGAATATAGGGGTCCTCGAACTCGACCCGCATCTTGTCGGCATTGGTGACGAAGTAGGGGCTCAAATAGCCCCGGTCGAACTGCATGCCTTCGACGACCTCGAGTTCGGTCTCGGCCGTCTTGGCCTCTTCAACGGTGATGACGCCGTCATTGCCGACCTTTTGCACGGCCTCCGCCAGGAAGCGGCCGATTTCGGGATCACCATTGGCGGAAATCGTGCCGACCTGGGCAATTTCGGCATTATTGGATATCTTACGGGCGTTGGCCTTCAGTTCTTCGACGATAGCGCTGACGGCGAGATCGATGCCGCGCTTCAGGTCCATCGGGTTCATGCCTGACGTCACTGCCTTGGCGCCCTCCTTGACGATTGCCTGGGCGAGCACCGTCGCAGTCGTGGTGCCGTCGCCGGCGATGTCGCTGGTCTTCGAAGCGACTTCGCGGACCATCTGGGCTCCCATGTTTTCGAACTTGTCTTCGAGCTCGACTTCCTTGGCGACCGAGACGCCGTCCTTGGTGATGCGCGGCGCGCCGAACGACTTGTCGATCACGACGTTACGGCCTTTCGGACCCAGCGTCACCTTTACGGCATTGGCCAGGATGTCGACACCGCGCAGCATCTTTTCGCGGGCTTCGACGCTGAATTTGACTTCTTTAGCAGCCATGTCCTCACTCCTTCATCGGCAGCTAGCGCATGTCGCCAAGTGTACAGCGGTTTTGCGAGAACGACATGCGTAGAAATTAAGATCTAAAGCGCAAGGAGCGAATCTCAGAGATTGCAACGCGCTTTAACGTTGACTTCCGACGTGATGGACTCAGGCGGCCTCTTTCTGCTCGCCCTGATCGTCGATGATACCCATCACGTCGCTTTCCTTCATGATCAGCAGGTCTTCGCCGTCGATCTTGATCTCCGTGCCGGACCACTTGCCGAACAGGATGCGATCGCCGGCCTTGACGTCGAGCGCCTGGATCTGGCCGGCATCGTTGCGGGCGCCGGAGCCGACGGCGATGACTTCGCCTTCCTGCGGCTTTTCCTTGGCGGTGTCGGGAATGATGATGCCGCCCTTGGTCTTTTCCTCGGAAGCGACGCGGCGGACGAGAATGCGGTCATGAAGCGGTCGGAACGACATGTCTTCCTCCATAGACAAACAATAACGAACGGTGTTGGCGCTCGCCGCACCTGATTGACGAGGTCCGGACGGGTGCAAAGTCGCGCGCCTTGCGCGAATGATCTGGTTCGAGCGTTTTTCGATTTCAAGAGGAACAGGAGAAAAATTAGCACTCTCTGTCGGCGACTGCTAGCAGTTCTCCCGGGAACAGAAGACCCGCTCCTGCGTTCGACATAATGACGATGGTCGTCCCCTCGTCTCGAAGGCGAGTTCAAACTGCAACTGGCTTGAATCCGGATGTCGGCGTTCCTAGCTCTCAGGCGATCGAGGCTCGATGAGCTCGATCACCGTCCCACGTCTTTAGGAGTGAGTGACATGGAAGAGAAGACCAATATAATCAAAGACCTCAGTATCGAGGAACGCGAGGAGATCTTCGTCGATATCGCTCGCACGCTGGAGGATACAGCGCGCGAGGCGCTTGTAGAAGGCAATACGCAATTTGCCGTACTGTCCAACAACATGGCCGAAGCAATCCGCGTCAATGCCGACGAACTCGCCCGGGACGATCCCGAGAATGCCGAGCGGGTGTTGCTGCAGGCAACCGCGATGATCACGCAGTTCGAGGCCGTGCACCCCTATCGCATGGTGAGCATGGCCGTTCACTGATTTCGCCGGCAGCACTGTTCGGCTCGACCGACCGCTCGAATCAATCGCCAGCAGGCGGAACTCTCGCGGCCGGCGGAGGTTATTGGATCACAGCATCGAAAGGTGATCCATGACCACTTTCCCAACCAACACGTCACCCGAGAGCGGAACCGACGACGCGCGCTCTTTCGATACGCAGCAAGCCGAGGCCGACCGCCAGGCGGCATTGGAAGCCGCCCGGCGCAATATGCGTTCGACGTTGGATCGCGATGGGGGTACCGAGACCCCAAGCCTGAAACTTGCGAGGGAGTATCTGAGTCTCGGCGGGAGGCGCAGGTCCAAGATCGACGACAACATTACCACTGTTCGCCAGTGGGATGAGGATCCCCCGGCGGCGGAACGCTTCTGGAAAGAGCGGGTGGAAACACTTTCAAAGGCTGAGCGCAAGCAGGTGGAGGATTTTCTTCCCACCATCAACACGCCTTGAAAGACCGCCGGCGGCTCGTTGTCGCACGATGTGTTCGAACGCTCCGGAGGAGGAAGAGCATGCATGAGATCAATCCGGCAATGCAGGAATGCATCGACAATTGCCTGCGCTGCTATAGCGTTTGTCTTCGCACGGCCATGAGCCACTGCCTCGAGGCAGGTGGAAAACATACCGAACCCGCGCATTTCAGATTGATGATGGCCTGCGCCGAAATCTGCCGCACCTCAGCGCATTTCATGCTGATCGGCACGGATCACCACAAACATACCTGCCGTGAATGTGCCGAGATCTGCACGGAATGCGCGGCCGACTGCGAAAGAGTGGGCAATATGCAGGAATGTGTGGATGCGTGCCGAAGCTGCGCAGAAAGCTGCCGGGAGATGGCGGCCTAGGGCGCGATCGTTCAGGCGGGCCGGAGCCAAACGCGAGCTGGAAGGTCAGGTCGAAACTGGAGAAGATCATGGCCATGGACAAACACGAGCAGATACGGCGGCGCGCCTATGAAATCTGGGAAGCCGAAGGCCGCCCTGAAGGTTCGGACCTGCGTCATTGGATGCAAGCTTGCGACGAGCTGGCTGGCGAAGACGAGCATGAGACGCTGCAAGACCTGCTGGACCAAGACGACAGAGATGATGCGGCCTTGCTTCAAGGAGCCGGGGAAAGCGGTGATCTCGATTCGCCGCGAGCCGGCCTTGGTCAAGTTGCCGGCGCGACGACGCCCGATATCGAGATAACAACGGGAGAGAAGCCTTCCCGGCGAAAAATCAGAAGGACCGAAGGACCGTAACCGCCATGCAGCATCTCGACCATGCCATGCAAATCGCCTTAGAGGCGCATGAAGGGCAGGTGGACAAGACCGGCCGGCCATTTTTCGAGCATTGCCAGCGGATCGCGCTTCTCGTGTCGGGCGACGAGGCGCGAACGGTCGCCTATCTTCACGACGTCGCCGAAAAAGGCAGCGGCTGGACGCTCGACAGGTTAAGGGAGGAAGGCTTCCCGTCGGCGATCATCTCTGCGGTGGATGCCTTGACGCGGCGGCCCGAGGAGCCTGATGACGAATTCGTCAGACGCGCCGCATCGAATCCGCTGGCCCTGCCAGTCAAACAAGCCGACCTAGAAGACAATCTCCGACAGGCCGAACAAGCCGGCAAGAAAACCGAAAAATACCAGCGCGGTCTGGATCTCCTGCGCGACATCCGGAACGAACGCTAGGTCTGTTCGGGCGGCGCCGGCGAAATCTCGAAGAATGTCCTGCCGCGGGTCCTCTGGCATCACCTGATATTTTTCCGCATCGCCTGCAACCATTCTTCAACCATAGAACGCGGAGCACCCTGATGCCGACCTAAGGTGAGGGGCGTGTTAACCGGTACGACTTATAGTCGCGTCCATGTGGATGAACGGGGGAACGGTCGTGTCCGGCGAACTGCACACAATCTTGGTAATGGATGGCACGTTGGCAGGCCTGCAGGGTGTCGGCGACGCCCTTGAGCGACATGGTATCGTGCTGCGCGTTCACCTCGACCGAGCTGAGTTTCACGATTGCGCCGCCAAACGACCGCTGCCGGCGCTCATTCTGCTGGACGCCCTGTCGCCGGAAGGAGGTGGTCTCGAAGACTGCCGGCGTCTCAAGGCAAACCCCATAACGTGTGATATTCCGGTCATCATCCTGGTCTCGCCGGAGGACGAGGAGAGCCGGATCGGAGGGCTTGCCGCCGGTGCGGTGGATTGCGTTTCCAACCTTGTCTCCGCCGCGGAACTCGTCGCCCGCATTAAGCGACATATCGAGCTCGGCGCAGCCCACGCGCGCGTGCGGCGGCGCAACGAGCAACTCGATACGGCGCTTGCCAGCATGGGACAAGGCGTCTGCCTGTTCGACGAGGCCGGGCGGCTGCTGCTTTCAAACAACCGTTATGCAGAAGTCTACGGACTTGATTCCTCCGTCATCCATCCGGGACAGTCACTCGAAGACATCCTCAAGCTGAGACAGGGGGTCGGCGCCGTTCCCGCCACCTCGACCTCGGAATATCTCGCCTGGGCCGAAGCGACCAATAGGGGCGATACGCCCCGGGATTGGATCAAGGAACTCAAGTCGGGCCAGATCATCCGCGGCTATCATCAGCGCACGTCGGACGGCGGCTGGGTATCGACCCACGAGGACATCACGCAGGCCTGGCAGGCTGAAAAGGCCCTTGCGAAGGCGCATGTCCAGGCAGAACGCGCCGAGCAGGAGGCGCGGGCGGCGCATGCACGTCTTCTGGCGGCTTTCGAAGTCGTCCCGGAAGGTCTCGTCTTATTCGACGAGGAAGACCGCTTCGTCCTGTGGAACCAGAGATATGAGCAGCTTTACGCCGAAAGCGGCGATATGCTCGTGAAAGGCATGCGCTTCGAAGACCGCCTGCGTGCTGGCCTCGAACGCGGCCAATATCCGGAAGCGGTCGGGCGCGAGGAGGAATGGCTGGCGGAAAGGCTGGCCCATCATGCAAAGCCCACCAGCAGACACGAGCAGCGCCTCCCCGGAAACCGCTGGATACGGATCGAAGAACGCCGGATCTCCGAAGGCGGTAGCGTCGGCATACGTGTCGACATCACCGACCTCAAGATGCAGGAGGCATCGTTCAGGTTGCTGTTCGAAGGCAACCCGATGCCGATGTGGGTTTACGATCATGAAACGTTGAGATTTCTCCACGTAAACCAGGCCGCCATCGATCACTACGGTTATCGTCTGGAGCAATTCCTGACGATGCGACTATCCGACATCGAGGTGCAGGAATACAACCCGCCGCAGGCCGTCGTTTTCGATGTCGAGGATCCTGCTGCGTCCCGCTCTGCCCGGCATATCAAGGGCGATGGCACGGCCATCGAGGTTACCGTCTATTCCACCTGCCTGAACTACAAGGGCAAGTCGGCATCGCTGATGGCTGTCGTCGACGTCACCGAGGCCAAGCGCGCCGAAAAGGCTTTGCTGCAGCACCGTGACACGCTTGAAGAGATGGTGCGCTCCCGCACGGTCGAACTGGCGCGGCAGACAGAAGAGCTCGAACGAATGCTCGAACAGGAAAAGCAGATCAACGAGTTGCAGCGGCAGTTCGTTTCGATGGCATCGCATGAATTCCGCACCCCGCTTGCAGTGATCGACGGCGCGGCGCAACGGCTCATTCGGCGCAAGGAGGCAGCGACGCCGGAGTTTCTTTGCGAAAAAGCCGATCAGATCCGCAGCTCGGTTTCGCGCATGCTCGAACTGATGGAAAGTATCCTTGCTGCCGGGCGGTTGGACCACGGCAGGATCACCATCGTGCATAAGCCGTGCTCGATTGCCGAAATCATCCAAGTCTGCGGCGCCCGCCAGGAGAGCATCCGGCGCACCCACCGCTTTCTGCTTGACCTCGATCGGCTTCCTCCGGCCATTTATGGGGATCATCCTGCGCTCGACCAGGTCTTCAGCAATCTCTTCTCGAACGCTGTGAAATACGCACCGGATTCGCCGAGCGTCCACGTCACCGGATGGCAGGAAGGGGACAGCGTTTGCATCACCGTCCGCGACGAAGGCATAGGCATCGACGCCGATGACCTCCCGAAGATGTTCCAGCGTTATTTCCGGGCCAGAAGTTCCACAGGCATTGCCGGCACCGGCATCGGCCTCAATCTCGTCAAGCAGATCATCGAACTTCACGGCGGAACGATTGAGGTGACGAGCAGCCGCGGGAACGGCACGACATTTACGCTGAGGATTCCGATCGGCGCGGAGCAGCCAGATCAGTTGCGTGTCGCTGCCGGATAAGCAGATGGCATCTTCTCCGAGCGGCGGCGGCCTTAGCTGTTGGTCGCATTGTTGAGCACGCTCGCCGCTGGGAGGTGGAGGTTCAGAATGATCGATCGCCAACCCTTCGATCTCAACGCCTATGTGCGCGGCATTGCAGCGAAGCCATGCTTTATCTGCGGCTTGATCGAGAATGATCCGGCTTGCTTTCATCATCGTATTTTCGAAGACGATGAGACGATTATCTTCCTGAGCAAATATCCGACATTGCCCGGTTATTGCCTTGTCTGCCCGAGGGAGCATCGGGAGGATTTGGCGCACGATATGTCGACAGATGAGTATCTTCGACTGCAGGAGAAGGTGCACCTTCTGTCTCGGGCGCTGAAAAGCATCTTCGACGCCGAGCGAATTTACGTGCTTTCGCTTGGTAGCCACCAGGCCAACAGCCACTTACATTTTCATGTCGTTCCTTTGCCTGCCGGCGTGCCTCTTGAGGAGCAGCAATACCACGCGTTGATGGCAGAGCATGGCGTTCTGCAGATACCGGACGGTGAGATGGTAGAGATGGCCCGGCGGATCGCTGATGCATATCACGCAGAGGGGACTAATCGTTGTTAGACCTCACGGCGTTCGAGTGGCCCGAGGATGGTGATGCCTTCGTTGCGCGCCGCGTCCGCCATCTTTCGATCCGCTGTGGCCAGAGGCAGGCCATCCGCTTTCGCAAGGGCAACATAACTCGCGTCATATGCCGTGAGTGCATAGCGGTTTGCAAGATAAAGTATCATTCCGTCTCCTCCTGATCCGGCGTCCTCCAAGGACAGGCCCCGCAGTTGCGTCATCAGCAGCACCGCTTCGCCGGATCGAAGCCGTCCACGGCGCTCCGCCATCAGAAATAGATTACGGGTTTCGAACCAGAACAAGGTCGGTACTAATCCAACCGTCGTGTTGAGATCGGACATAAGCCGGTCGGCCGCATCGTGCTGCTCATCAGGGAGAAACCAGGCTGCGGCGATCGAGGCGTCAAGGACAAAGGTCATCAGTAACGTCGGCCTTCGTCACGCCACTCGCGGATTTCTTCCTGCGTCGTGAATTGACGGCTGGCACGTTGAGCTTTGATCTCGGCGATCAGTGCAGCGATATCGTTTTCGCGGCGAATGCGTGAAAGCCGAGCAACCGGCTTGTTGCCGCGGGAGATGATTACCTCTTCGCCGGCCTCGACCTTGGCGAGAAGTTCTGACAGATGGGTCTTTGCTTCAGCGACTTTGACTGTGACCGCCATGACGGCTTCCCCTGCTGTTGCGTTTATTATCGAGCGGGCGCCACAGCGGCCTGCCGATATCTTGAGCGATGATAGGCTTCGATTTGCAACTTGGTCAACCGCAAACCAACCTGCCGCGGGACAGCCTCAGGCCCGGGGTACGAGACGGAGGCAGGCTTTGAGCTACTGCTGCAGAGCGAATGCCGGCACCCGAACGCTCTTCTCGCGGAAGTGCCGCTCCAACTCACCAAGATCCGGGCAGGCCGGCGGGTTCTCCAGCGCCTGTGCCCAATTCTCCTGAACAGGCAGAGCCAGTGCCGCGGTGACCAGCAGGGTGGTTCCCGGGCCGATTTCGCCACGCAGCTGTGGCAGCAGGGTCTTGGCGTGGATGAGGTTGGTATTCGGGATCGGGCTCATCGCATGGCCGGTTCTCGGATGAAGCGAGAGATCGACGATGGCGCTGACGTCTGTCTGGCCGTACCAGATAGCACGGCCTTGCTCATGCTCGGACCGGTCGGCGTTGAAATCGGCGCGTTCGATCGCAAAGCCGCCCTCGATGGTGCTGAGCGCACGCGGCGTCGCGATGCGGTGGATGCGGATGTGCCAGGGGTTGGCGGGAAGCAACCAGGTTTCGATGGTGACGTCGTTCCAAGGCCGCCAGCGCGAATAGAGCCGGTCGCCCGCAATCTGTGCCTCGTCCATGGTTTCGCGCATGCGGAAATGAACGCCGTCGTCGGAGAGGCCGAGCATGCCGTCGAAGCTTGCGGCCGAAAAATTCCGGTCGTCGGCTTCGATGTTGAAGGCGTAGCGGGTGGAATAGACGAATTTCGAATATTTCTCGCTTGCGCCGCGCATCTTGTCGTGCTGCTGACCGGAAGAGAGCACGACCACATTTCCCGGCGTGTGCATGGCGACCATGCCGGCCGGCTTCAACGCTATCGGCGCGGGGAATTCCGGCTGCGACGTCTCTTCGGCGGTCCAGAACGGATGATCCTGGGGAAGGGCGAGCGGCAGGAAGAATTTCAGCGCCCAATAGGGCGAGCCGGGAGAGTTGTAGCTCTCGCTCATCAAGAGGTTCGGATAGCCATAGCCGATCGAGAGCACGCCGTCGCGATCGGCGATCGGCATCGCCGACCACCAGCGGATATGGCGCATGTAATAGCCCTTGATCTCCGCCCAAGGGAGGGCCGCCACCCCGGCGAAGGCGAGCGCGCCCCAGAAGCCGCCGGCGGCGAAGCGGTAGGTCTGGCTGCGGCCGAAGGCGAGTGCTGCGCCATCAGGGCCGAACCAGTGGCGGATATCCCCGGCGAAGATCTCGGCGCGATTGCGGAACCGGTTCTTTCGCGCCTCGTCGCCGCGCGCCAATACCGTGTAGATCAGGCCATAGAAATGCATGGCGAAGGGAATGTAGTGGTCGACCCGCCGCACCGGCCCGTCACGATACCAGCCGTCGCCGAGGTCGAAGGCTTCCAGCTCGTCGAGATAGGCGACGGTTTTGCCGTGATCGAACGCCACGCCGACGCGCTCAAGTCCGAGATCGATCAGGACGCGGAAGAATTTCCAGTTGTTGTCGATGAATTCCAGTTCGCGCGCCGCAAGAAGATAGGCGGCGACCGTCTTCTTCTGACTGCCGTCGAGCGGCTCCCAGATGTGTTCGGGCACCAGCGCCAGCGCAAAGCCGACGGCGGCGAGCTCGACCAGCCGCTGATTGCGGTCGGCCAGATCGCCCCAATATTCGGGATGCGCAGGATTGGTCCCATTCGCCAGTCCGCGTCGATAGAGGTTCCAATGCGGGAAGTGGCCGCCGCCCGCAGCGAGCGGAACGATGCCCCAGAGCGGGCGTGCAAATCCTTCGAGATCCGCTGCCGCCCGGTCGAAAATCGCGCCGGTAGCGCTAAGGCGCACACGGGCGCCGCCTTTGGAGAAATAGGGCAGAAGCGGTCTGAAGAGATCGATGACGGCCTTGGCCAGATCGTCGCGTGTCTTCAGCGGGTTGCCGGAAAGCGGATTGGCCTTGGTGGGATCGTAGATCATCGTCAGTCCGAATTTTTAAAACAGAACCGGCCGCGGGCGAAATGCTCACCCGCGGCCGCGTCGTCGTATAGCGCTTACTTGATGGCCTTCACGCCTTCGGTCATTTCCTTCAAGCCGTCGTCGACCGAAGTGTTATCGGTCATGATCGCGTCATGGGCGCGGTTCAGGACGACCTCGATCTTGGCGGCGTTCGGATTGACCGCCATCTCCAGGTAGGTCTTCGATGGTATCAGCGCTTCCTTACTGGCCGAGTCCTCAGGGAAACCAGGCGTCGCCGCGATCTTTGCACTGACGTCAGCGGTCTTGAGCGCGGGGAAGGTGCCCGTCGAGGCGATAACGGCTGCCCCTTCCGGGCCGGTGACGAACTTGATGAAGTCGAGCGCGGCTTCCTTGTGGGTGGAATTGGCGTTGACCGCCAGACCCGAGATCTGCGCAGCCGTCGTGCCGGCGGCCACGCCGTCCGGATGCGGGAACTTCACGATGCCCCAGTTCTTGCTCTTCGATTCACCGGATTTCACCTTGGTGATCTGGGTGCCGACGAACCAGGTTCCCATCGGCAGCATGCCAATCGTGCCGTTGAAGAAGAGCGCCGAATAATGCGTGTTCGACGTCTTCAGGAAGGCGTAGGACGGGATGGCGCCATCCTTCTGCAGGGCGAGCGCTCGCTCGTACCACGGCTTCAGAAAAGCGTAATCGCCATCGACGAGCGTGTGTTTTCCGTCGAGGATGCCGGGCAGCTGGACGGTTGAGCGCCAGGTATGCAGAAGCGCGCCATAGGTCTTGTTGGTGCCCATGCCGCCGGCAAGCTTCTCGGCCGTTGCGTCGAACTGCGCCCAGGTCATGTCATTGGTGGGGTAGGGAACGCCGGCCTTATCGAAAATGTCCTTGTTGTAATAGACGATCCAGAAGTCCGATCGGAACGGAATGGAATAGATCTTGCCGTCGATGGTCAGTTCCTCGATCAGGCCGCCATAGGGCGCCGGATCGATCTTCTGATCCTTCATGAAGCCGCTGAGATCGGCGATGTTGCCGGCGCGCACCAGGTTAGTGTAGCCGGGCACGTCCTTGACGGTAACGATGTCGATGTCCTTGGATCCGCCGGTCAGCTGCGTCGAGATCATCTGCTGGTAGTCCTGCGAGCCGAGGTCCATCGGCTCGAACTTCACATTGGGGTGCTTGGCCTGATAGGCCTCGATGAGCGGCTTGTAATAGGCTGTCTTGTCCCAGTCCCACAAAGCCCATTTCAGCGTTAAGGCGTCTTGTGCAAGTGCGGCGCCGGCCGTTGTTGCGGCCAAGGTGAAGCCCGCCACGGCGAGTTTCACCGTCCTCCCGAATTTATCCAAATACATTTCTGTTCTCCTTCCCTGGATCGTCTCTGGATCGATTGTTTTATGATGCGTTTGGTGCATGCGGTTTGCGGTGCGGCTGCGGTGTCTCCGGCTGGTCCAGAACCATCACCGCCGCCCGATGAACGCCGAATGCGACGGCGAACATTCCGAGTGAAAAATTGAAGGTCGCCGGCATGAACACGGAAACCGGATAGAAGAGGATATGCGCCAGCCACAGGGCAGCGTTGAAGGCCAGTGCCATGATCGCCGGAAGCGGACGGACGACGGAAGCGAGCGCGGCGAGACGAAGGAGCCGCAGAGCCGGCAGGTCGCGCATCACCATCAGCACGATGAAATGGCAGGCAGTGACCGCAAGGAAGGCGGTGGCGACAAGCGCCACGGCGAGCGGTGCGGCAAGAATCAAGTTGTCCCGCGCTCCGGTGCCATAGGTGAGCATCACATAGATGCAGATCGCAAAGGCCGCGGCCAGCGTCAGACCCCAGGCGGTAGCGCGCCAGAAATAACGCAGGAACGCTTCCGCGAAATCCCTGAGGAGATAGGTGTTGCGATCCTCCACCAAAGCAACCGAAACCCGCGCCATGGCGGCGAGTGCCGCCGGCAGCGTCACGACGAGGAGCGAGGCCAAGAGGAACAGGATGTTGAGCTTGACCATCTCCCACCATTCGCGGGCGAGGGTCTCGATGAACAGGGCAAGGCCGGTCTTCGCAGGCGCATCCTTCGGAATGCCCGGCCCCTCCTTCGTCCACATGTCCCGCAGCCACTGCATCGCCGTCTCCCGCTGGCGCCTCAGTAAAGAATCGAGCGTTCGGTTTCCTTGTCGAACAGCTGGGCATTGCTCATGTCCGCCACCAGCGTCGCCTCGTCGCCGATCGCAGGCCGGAAGCGCGGCGATACGCGAGCGATGAGATTGCGCCCGCCGGCGACCATGTTCAGATGCACTTCCGAGCCCATCGGTTCGGCAAGCTCCACCACCGCCTTGAGCGGCGCCAGGTTTTCGGGCGGAATGTCGGCCGGCGGCAGTTCGTGGAAGTTCTCCGGACGGATGCCGAGCACCAGCTCGCGGCCCTCGTAAGGGGCGATCCTGCGCTTGTCGAAATGATCGGGCAGCGGCAGTTCCCGGCCATCGAAGACGGCGATGAAGCCGTCGCCCCGGCGCCGAATGGTCGAGGGCAGCATGTTCATCTGCGGCGCGCCGATGAAGCCGGCGACGAACATGTTGACGGGACGGTCGTAAAGGTTCTGCGGCGTATCGACCTGCTGGATGTGCCCGTCCTTCATAACGACGATCCGGTCCGCCATGGTCATGGCTTCCACCTGGTCGTGGGTGACATAGATGAAGGTGGCGTCGAGGCGCTTATGCAGCTTGGTGATTTCGGAGCGCATCGTCCCGCGCAGCTTGGCGTCGAGGTTGGAAAGCGGTTCGTCGAGCAGGAAAACCGCCGGATTGCGCACCATGGCGCGGCCGAGCGCCACGCGCTGGCGCTGCCCGCCCGAAAGCGCTTTCGGCTTGCGATTCAGGAGATGGGTGATGTCGAGGATCTTGGCGGCATCCTGGACCTGCCTGTCGATGAAATCGCGTGAAACCTTGCGCAGCTGCAGGCCGAAGGCCATGTTTTTGTAGACGGTCATATGCGGGTAGAGCGCATAATTCTGGAAGACCATGGCGATATCCCGGTCCTTGGAGGGGACGTCGTTCATGACGTCGCCGCCGATCCGGAGCTCTCCGCCGGAGATTTCCTCGAGGCCGGCGATCATCCTCAGCGTCGTCGATTTGCCGCAGCCGGACGGGCCGACCAAAATGATGAACTCCTTATCGGCGATCTCCAGATCGATATCGTGGACGACGGTGAGTGCGCCGTAGGATTTGTTCAGCTCTTTAAGCGAAATGCTGGCCATCGGGTTTCTCCTCACGTCACCAATAGGAAGACCAGCAGCGCGAAAGGCGCGTCAAAGCTTCCATGTAATAATAATCTCCCCAGGAGACGCATTCATCGACGCCTTCGCCGCGGCAGGTGTTGAAGGGCGATTTCTTCGAATAGGTGGCGTGCAGCACCAGGCCGTTGGAGACGGTGGGGTCCCTGACCGCATAGTGGTCGGCAAGGCTCTTCATCATGCGCCGCGACAGTGTTCGGTAGCGCTCGGCGGCTTCGGGTTCGACGAGCTCGGCCATTTCAAGCAGGCCGCAGGCGGTAATCGAGGCCGAGGAACTGTCGCGCGGCTCGCCGTCGCCATCGGAAAAGACGAGATCCCAATAGGGCACCATGTCGGCCGGCAGCCGGTTGAGATAGAAGGCGAGCAGCCGGTCGAAGGTTTCTCGATATTCATCGATCCGCTCGTAGCGATAGGAGACCGCCATGCCCGCAATGCCCCAGGCCTGTCCGCGCGCCCAGGCGCTGTCGTCCCGGTAGCCCTGCTTGGTCGCGCCGCGCACAGGCGCTCCGGTGACCGGATCCATGTAGAAGGTGTGAAAGGTGGAATCGTCAGGGCGAACCGAATTGGCGAGCGTGGTGCGGGCATGAATGAGCGCGATCTCGCGGTATTTCGGATCGCCGGTCTCGCGGCTGGCCCAATAGAGGAGCGGCAGGTTCAAGAGGCAGTCGATGATATAGCGATATTCTTCTGCCTTGCCCTTGTGGCCCCAGGCCTGGATGAACTGGCCGATCGGCTGGAAGCGTTCGATCAGTTGGTCGGCAGCGAGGATCGCAGCCTTGCGGCCGTCTTCGTCTCCGACCAGCTTCCAGGCGGCGATGCAGGACGGCGAATAGAGAAAGCCCATGTCGTGGTGGTCGGTCTCGATCCGATTGACGATCCGATGCAGGAAGGACTGCACCTGGATCTGCGCCGCATGCCGGAAAACCGGATCGCCGCTATGTTCGAAGGCGAGCCACAGCTCTCCGGGCCAAAAGCCGGCGGTCCATTGGGTGTTCGCCACCGCCGGATAAAAATTTCCGACACTCGAATGGTTCTGCGAGGCGCAGGTGAACTCGGGAAGGTTGCGGCGAATCTGTGCAACGGCAAGATCGAGCGCGGCTTTTACCTCTGCGTCGGTGATCGGCTGCGGGGCGACGGATGACACGGCGTTCATGGATTTAACCCTTCAGTCCCGTCGAGGCGATGCCTTCGACGAAGAAGCGCTGGAGAGAGAGGAAGACGACGAGAACCGGAATGAGCGCGACGACGGAGGCCGCCATGATCAGTCCGTATTCGGCCGAATATTGCGAGATGAACATGCGCAGGCCGATCTGGACGGTCTTCAGCTCGGTCTTGGTGAGATAGATCATCGGCCCGAGGAAATCGTTCCAGGTGCTGACGAAAGTGAAGATCGTCAGCGTCGAGAGGGCGGGCTTCGACAGCGGCAGCATGATGCGTGCCCAGATCTGATATTCGTTCATGCCGTCGATACGGGCGGCCTCGCAGAGTTCGGTCGGGATCGACATGTAGAACTGCCGCATCAGGAAGACGCCGAAGGCGGTGAAGGCCTGCAGGCAGATCAGCGCCAGATGCGTGTTGTTGAGACCGAACTCGCGCATCAGCAGGAACTGCGGCACCATATAGACCTGCCAGGGCATGGCGATGGTGGCGATATAGCCGAGGAACAGCGTGTTCTTGTAGGGGAAGTTCAGCTTGGCGAAGGCGTAGGCCGCAAAGCTTGAGGTCAGAAGCTGCAGCAGCGTGACGATGATCGTCAGCTTCGAGGTGTTGTAGATGAAGAGCGCAAGCGGGATCTTCGTCCAGATGTCGACGTAGTTCTGCCATTGCGGCTGTGACGGTATCCACTCGATCGGGAAGGCGAAGACGTCGCGGCTGAGCTTCAAGGATGCCGAGAGCATCCAGGCGAAGGGCATCAGCATGACAATCGTGACGGTGATAACGATGGCATAGAGCAAGACCGTTTTGGCGGTCACCTTGCGTCCTGCGATCCTCATGCCTCGTCCTCCCTCTGACGGCGGAACTGGAAGACCGTGACGGCGAGCACGAGGAAGAACAGAACGAGCGCCACCATGCTGGAATAGCCGAGATCCCAAGAAATGAAGGCCTCGTTATAGATGTGGTAGACAAGAACCAGCGTCGAGGTGCCGGGGCCGCCCTGGGTGATCATGTAGATCTGGTCGAACACCTTGAAGGACTGGATCGTCAGCATGACGGTCACGAAGAAGGTCGTCGGCCCGAGCTGCGGCACGGTGACATGGATGAACTTCTGCCAGGAATTGGCGCCGTCGAGATCGGCGGCCTCATAGAGTTCGGCATTGATGCCCTGCAGGCCGGCAAGATAGATGACCATGTAATAGCCCATGTTCTTCCAGATGCCGAAGAGGATCACCGTAACCATCGCCCAGTGGCGGTCGGCCGCCCATCCCGGCATGTTCTTCGGGTCGAGTCCGAGCGTATAGAGGATCATGTTCACCGGCCCCATCTCGGGGTTGAAGATCATGTTCCACACGACCGCGACAGCGACCAGCGAGGCGACGTAGGGAAAGAACATTGCGGTGCGGAAGAAATCGCGCCCTACGATCTTCTGGTTGAGGAGAACGGCGAGACCCAGCGCGCAGAGCAATGTCGCCGGCACTGAGGCGACCGTGTAGATGATCGTATTCCAGAAGGCCGCGATGAAGGCCTTGTCCTCGAACAGTCGCCAGAAATTGTCGAGCCCCGCGAAGGTGATCGCGTTCGAGCCGTCCCAATGCATGAATGCGAGCGCGAAGGCGAAGAGGATCGGCCCGAGCGTGAAGACGGCGAAACCGAGGAAATTCGGCGCGATGAAAGAGTAAGCGACGAGCGCGCTGCGGATCTTGCGCTGCCGCTTGGACAGGACCGCCACCTTCCGGTCAGAAGTTGCCGGGGCGCCATCCGTTGCGATGATCGAATTCGATATGGACACCGATGCCTTCCTCCTGCGCGGATCTTCTGCGGCTGACGGCTTGTGGGTTTTCTCTGGCAGCCGCCGCCATTCTCCCCCCGACCAACGGCATAACACATATCTGGCACTGGTCAAACAAGTTCTGAATAGATCATACAAATTTTATGGCAGACGCTGGAAACATATGATAGGTTAGCATGGAGGGGCCACACGCTCGTGGCGGCATTTTCAGCGTGGTGAGGAACATGTTCAGCGAGATTTCAGGAGATCTGCCGGACAGCTTGGGCGACTTCAGGCCCGGAGCGGTTTCTTCCGATCGCGAGAGATGGAGCGAGGTGCCGCAGGCGATGCGCGACGCGGTTATTCGCGATGCCGAAGCCACACTTGCGCGGGCCTGGCCTCTGATCACGGCTTCGGATTACCGCGAATACACGACGAGCGGCAATCGCTCGCGTTTTGAAGAGCTTTATTTCACTCGGCGACGGATGCTCAATGATGTCGTGCTGGGCGAGCTCGTCGAAGGCAATGGACGGTTCCTGCCGAAGATCATCGACGGCATTTTCCTGATCGTGGAGGAGAGCGGCTGGCAGCTTCCGGCGCATAATGCCTACGAACGTGGTGGCCCGCGCCTGCCGCTTCCCGATAATTCACAGCCCGTTGTCGACCTCTTCGCCGCCGAAACGGCAGCCCTGCTCGCAACGATCGTCGCCCTGCTGGGCGAGGCGCTCGACGGCGTCAGCCCTGAGATCACCGTGCGGGTGGCGCGCGAGATCGAGGGCCGCATTATCTTGCCCTATATCGGGCGGCACTTTTGGTGGATGGGCCGTGGCAATGAGAGGATGAACAACTGGACAGCCTGGATTACCCAGAACATCCTGCTGGCGACCTTCTCGCTGAACACCGATCAGGCGACGCGCCGGGCGGTTGTCGAGAAGGCGCTCGCTAGCCTCGACGCTTTCCTCAAGGACTATGCAGAGGATGGAGCCTGTGAGGAGGGCGTACTCTACTATCGTCACGCCGGCCTCTGCCTGCATGGCGCGTTGACGGTTCTGGACGCCGCGGCGCCGGGCCTTTTTGCCGGGATCTGGCAGCAGCCGAAGATCCGCAATATGGCCGAATATATCGCCAACATGCATGTGGCCGGCCGCTACTATTTCAACTTCGCGGATTCCTCCGCCGTCGTCGAGCCCTGCAGCGCACGGGAATATTTGTTCGGCAAAGCGGTTGGTTCGCAGATGCTGGCGAACTTCGCCGCAGCCGACAGGGCTGCCGTCGAACACTCGCATTTGCCCGGGGAATGGAACCTCTGGTATCGCGTGCAGGAACTGCTGGCCGACCCGCAGATCCCGATCATCGAGCCGCGTGCGCTGTCGCGCCGTGACATTTTTTATCCCGGCATCGGCCTGTTTGTCGCTCGCGACGATCGGTTCTCGCTTGCGGTCAAGGGAGGCAACAATGGCGAGGGCCATAATCACAACGACGTCGGCAGCGTGACCCTCTACAAGGACGGGCGCCCCTTCCTGATCGATGTCGGCGTCGAGACCTACACGGCAAAGACCTTTTCGCCGCGGCGCTACGAGATCTGGACGATGCAGTCGGCCTATCACAACCTGCCGACATTCGACGGCGTCATGCAGTCCGCCGGCGAAGCTTTCGGCGCGTGCGACGTCGAAACGGAATTCGGTGAGAACCTGGCGCGCATATCCCTCGACATCTCGGGCGCCTATCCGGTGGAAGCGCAACTGCGCAGCTATCGGCGTGCCATCTCTTTGGTACGTGGACGCCATGTCGAGATCGTCGATAGCTATGACGGCGACAAAGCGGCGGTTCTGTCGCTGATGACATGCCTGCCGCCGACGATCACGCGGGACAGGATCGATCTTGCCGATCTCGGCAGCATTTTCGTCGACGGCGCCGGGCAGATCGAAATCGATGAGATCGAGGTGAATGATGTCAGGCTGAGGTCGGCCTGGCCCGAGAAGCTCTATCGGCTGCGCGTTCCGCTTGCCGGGAAGCTCATTAAATTGCGTATGAATTAAATAGTTAGAGCCTGATGCTGCCAGAAATCTTCAGGCTCTGAGGAGGACGAACATGGAATTGACGCTGAAGATCGTGGATGCCGATGGGTTCGTATTGGCAAGCGCCACCGGGCAGGATGAGACCTTCCTGGTCTATCGCCAAAGCTATCGCGAGGGCGAGCAGGTGATTGTGGAAGTCTCCAGGCCCGGACATGTCTTCCTCGCGCTGGACAGTGCGATCCAGCCCAGCCTGGTCTATATGAAGCAATGCGCCTATGCGCTTGCGGTGCCTTTCGGCGACAAGCGCAAATCTTATTCCCCGAACGCGTTCAGTGGCGATATCCACCGGCTGTCCGTGCGCTGCGCGCGCCCCGAGGAGATCGCCCATCGGCGCAATCTTGCGCTCAATCCCTGGGACGATCACGCCAATCGAGCGCTATTTCCGCATGCGCGCGCCAATGTCGAAACCCGAGGCGAAGCGGTCTTTGCCGCCAGAAACGCCATCGATGGCGAAAAGGCCAATGACGATCATGGCTTCTGGCCCTATACGAGCTGGGGTATCAATCGCGATCCGCAAGCGGCGCTGACGGTGGAGTTCGGCAGGCCGGTCCGCGTCGACGAAATTGTCTTCTACCTTCGCGCGGACTTCCCGCATGATTCCTGGTGGGAAGAGGTGAGCGTCACCTTCTCGAGCGGCAAGACCTCTCGTTTTCCGCTCGTTAAATCCGGCGCGGCGCAGGGCTTTTCCATCGAGCCCTGCATCATCGAATGGATCGAGCTGCACGGCCTCATCAAGGCTGAGGACATCTCACCCTTTCCGGCGCTGACGCAGATCGAGATCTGGGGTACGGATGTAGCCGGCGCTGCAACCCTCGGCGTCGAAGATGAGTTCGGGCGCGCGCCCCTTTCTCTTACTCTATGAGCCCACGGCCGGTTTCGTCCGGGCCGCGCTCGGCGGGCTGTCATGCAGGCGGTTCCAGGCGCGGCGCAGTTGCCGGGCCGAGCCGAAGCCGGCGCGCATTGCCACGGCCTCCATATCCAGCCTTGAGCCGGCGAGCATCTCGCGGGCGAGCGCCACGCGCATGCGGTTGACGAAATCCGTGACGCTCATGCCGGTGTGTTCGTTGAACAGCCGTGAGAGGTTTCGCGGGCTGGCGCCGCTGAGGCGCGCGAGCGAGGTGACCGACCAGTCGCGGGAAGGATCGGCGGCGACTGCATCCTGGACGCGATGGATAGCCGGGTGGATATGGTTGCGGCCTTCGAGCCAGGGCGAAAGCTGCGGATCCGAGCCGCCGCGCCTGAGATAGACGACGAGATATCGCGCCACCGCAAGCGCGCAGGCATGTCCCGCGGCTTCGGCAACGATGTGCAGCATGAGGTCGATGCCGGCGGTGATACCGGCGCTCGTGAGGCGCTCCCCATCCTCGACGTAGAGCCGATTGTCCCGGATGCGCGCGGTGGGCGCAAGCCTTGCCAGGTCCTCCATACAGCCATGATGGGTGGTGCATTCGCGGCCGTCGAGCATTCCGGCCTCGGCGGCCAGCAAGGCGCCCGAGCAGATCGAGGCCAGCCGAACGCCCGGGCGAATGGCCCGCTTCAGCCAGGCGACGATCGCGGCCTGGGCGGCGCGGTCCTCTTCGTCCCACGGACGATTGTTCTCCATCGGCGCGTCGGCGCTACCGGCGATGACGACAAGCGCCTGATCGGGCAAGCGCTCCGGCAAGGCGGCGACACCAGTCACCGCAAGGCCGATCGAACTGCCGACCGTTGCCGACGGACCGATATAGGTGACGCTGAAGCGCACCGTCTTCTGTTCGAGGTTCGCCTTGCGCAGCACTTCGATCGGCCCGGCGACATCGAGCAGCAGCACGCGCGGCGGCACGACGACGTAGACGGGAATATCGAAGGGCTGCGCTGTATCAGTCATGCCGCGAGTTGCTCTCCGCGCCCGCCAGCGCCTGTTCGACGGTTGCGATCCGGGCGAAACGGCCCGACAGGACCAGTTCCGTCCGGCCGCGGATTTCCCCAGCGCTCCATGTGCGTCCCGATGCGTCGGTCATCGGGAAGGTCAGGGTCGCTTCGCCGACGTAGTCGACTTGATAGCCGAGATCCGAGGCATGACGGGTCGTGGTCTCGCAGCACTGTTCGGTGCGGATGCCGGAGACGATGATGCGGCGAACGCCATTCCTGGTCAGCCACACGTCGAGGCCCGAACCGACGAGTGCACTATGACGGTTCTTCCTGAAGATCGCTTCGGGAGCGATCCTGAGCGGGGCGAGCGTTCTGACGAGGCCTGAGCTTTCCGAAAACGGCCCGCTTCCATCGACATGAAAGATCTGGATGACGGGTATTCCGCGGGCTTCTGCGCCGTCGATCAGAGCCTGCTGGCGTTCGATATAGGCGGGTGCGAGGCCTTCATCCCAATAATCGCGCTGCCGGAAGGATTCCTGGGCGTCTATGACGAGAAGAATGGTTTCATGGGCGGACATTTCTTGCTCCTTAGCGGTTGATCATGAAGCCATATTCGACGATATGAAGACAGAGGAAAATGCACCTGCCGGACAAATAGCGGACAATTCGCGCCAATAGTTGTCGAGTGCGGCCCCACGCCGGGAGCGACAACGCGATAGGCACGCTTCCGCCAAGCCCTCTGCACATGCTAAGGGGGATGGATGAGACTGCTTGTGGTGGAGGACAACAAGGATCTGGCGGCCTGGCTGGGCAAAGCCCTGCGGCAGGCGCAATATACTATCGACGTTGCCTATGACGGCGAGGACGCCGAGCATCTGCTCAAGGTGGCGGAATATTCGGCGATGATCCTCGACCTTTCGCTGCCCAAGCTTGACGGGCTGACGCTTTTGAAGCGGCTGAGACAGTCCGGCAGCAAGCTGCCGGTCATCATCCTGACCGCGAATGCAAGCCTTGACGGCCGCGTAGCCGGGCTCGACAGCGGCGCCGACGATTATCTCGCCAAGCCATTCGAAATCGCCGAGCTCGAGGCGAGGATCCGCGCCGTCGTGCGCCGCGGGCAGGACCGGGCATCCTCGGAGATCACCGTCGGGAACCTGCGTTTTTCCGGGGGTACGCGGCAATTTTTCGTCGAAGGCGAACCGCTGCAACTGACGCCGCGGGAATATGCCGTTCTCGAACAACTCGTCATGAAGCTCGGCACCACGGTCTCGAAAGCCGCTCTCTCCGAAAGCGTCTTCGGTTTCGACGACGAGGCCGATCCGAGCGCCATCGAAATTTACGTCCACAGGCTCCGCAAGAAGCTCGAAAACAGTTCGGTTCAGATCGCGACGCTGCGCGGGCTCGGCTATCTCCTCAGACATGTCCAATAGCACTGTGACAAAGGCTGGGGGAACGATCGCGCGGCTCAGCCAGAGCCTGAGGGTGCAATTGCTCTGCTGGGTGCTGCTGACGCTCTTCGGCGCGATCGCCTTCAATCTCTACGACAGTTTCTGGTCGGCCGACGCGACGGCAAAGCTGGTGACGGACCGAACGCTTCTCGCGTCCGCCCGCGTCATCGCCGAGGCGGTGCGCGTCGACGAGGGCGGCAATGTTCAGCTGGATGTGCCGCCGGCTGCGCTCGAGATGTTCGATACGGGCTTCGGCGACCGTGTGTCCTACCAGGTCATCACCGCCTGGGGCAGCCTGGTGAGCGGCTTTCCCGACCTGCCGCGGCCGACCGTCCAGCGGGCAGGGGAGGATCGCGCCTTCCATGGCGCCGACGTGCGCGTCATCATGCTCGATCATCCCGTCGTCGGCCTCCCCGATGACGGCACGATCTCGGTGACCGTCGCCGTGACCCATAACAGCCAGTACGCGATGCGACGGCAGCTATGGCTTTCGGACTTTTCCAAGCAATTCGTGCTCGTCTTCGTCGCGAGCCTGGTGACGATTCTTGGGCTTCAACGCGGCCTCGCGCCTACTCTGAGGCTGCGGGACGCCGTGCGCCGGCGCGGGCGCAACCGTCTTGATCCGCTGTCACCCGAAATGGTCCAGAGCGAATTGCGTCCGCTCGTCCATGCGCTCAACGATTACATGGAGCGCGTCCAGCACCAGATGGCCGCACAGCGGCGGTTCGTGTCGAACGCGGCCCATCAGTTGCGGACGCCGCTGGCGCTGATTTCGACGCAGGCGAGCGTGGCATCCCGGGAAGATGATGCGGCCCGCCGCGATGAGGCGCTTGCTGCGCTGCGCACCAGCACCCGGCAGATTTCGCGCCTCGCCAGCCAGCTGTTGACCTTGTCGCGGGCCGAGCCCGGCAGCCGCCGCCCGCGCAGCGATGCGACCGATCTCAGCAAGCCGGCCCGCGAGATCCTGGAGGCCTATGCCGAAGAGGCGCTCAAGCGCAACATCGACGTGGGCCTGGAGGCGGACCGGCCGGTTGTCGTCGAGGGCGACGGGACGATGCTGCGCGAGATGCTGGTCAACCTCATCGACAACGCGATCCGTTATAGCAAAGCCGATGGACGGGTGACCGTCGCCGTCGGGCAGGCGGATGGCAGTGCTGTGATTACCGTCGAGGACAATGGGCCGGGCATTCCCGAAGGGGAGCGCGAGCAGGTTTTTGAACGGTTTTACCGGATCATGGGAACCGACAGCGAAGGGAGCGGCCTCGGGCTAGCTATTGTCCGCGAGGTCGTCGAAGGGGCTGGAGGTTCGGTTTCGCTCGGTGATGCTGAAGGCGGCGGTCTCGTCGTCACCGTGCGGCTTCCACTCGCCTGAATGGTCATGCTTGGGCTATTCCATGCTGTCCGGTTCGCTGAGATAGCTTGCCCCTCACCCTAACCCTTGCGGGGGTCGAGCCACTGGTCTCGACCCGTCCTTCGGACCCCCGTAAACGGGGCGAGGGGACGTGGCTTACGCGACGTGAGAGGGGAACGGAGAGGCCGCGGTACATCACCTTCTCCCCGCGCGCGGGGAGAAGGTGGCGGCAGCCGGATGAGGGGCAAGCGCCGGCTGAAGTCAATAAACGAAGGCCGGGCATGGCGCCCGGCCTTCGCTTCGATCTGCCTTGGGAGGAGGCGGATTTATTGCATGTCGAGGTGCTGCTGCGGACGCCATTTCGCCAGGCGGTTTTCGATCAGCGTCATGATGTATTCGGCAACAAGCGTGACGACCATGACGAGGAGGATGGCCGCGAACATGCCGGCCGCATCGAAGGTGCCCTTCGCGATCGAGATCAGCTGGCCGATGCCGAAGCGGGCGCCGACGAATTCGCCGACGATCGCGCCGATGATAGCAAAGCCGAAGGAGACGTGAAGGCTGGCGAAGATCCAGCTCATTGCCGAGGGTATGACCACCGTGCGCGTCACCTGCCAGTCGGAAGCGCCGAGAATGCGGGCATTGGCGATCATGTTGCGGTCGGCTTCGCGCACACCCTGAAAGGCGTTGGCGAAGACGACGAAGAATACCATGATGAAGGCGAGCGCCACCTTGGACGGCAGGCCGAGACCCATGATCATGATGAAAATCGGGGCAAGGACGACGCGGGGGATCGAGTTGATCGCCTTGATGTAGACGGAGAAGATATCCGACAGGAAGCGGTTGCGGCCGAGGCCTATGCCGACGAAGACGCCGGTGATCGAGCCCGCGAAGAAGCCGATCAGCGCCTCCTCCATCGTCACCCAGAGATTATACCAGAGCGACCCTTCCGTGGTGCCTTCGGTCGCCCATTCGTAAAGCCTCTCAACGACGCCGCTCGGGCTCGAATAGAAGAATGGGTCGATCCAGTTCATGTTGGAGGAGAGCTCCCACATGCCGATCACGAAGACCAGGATGGCGATCTGCCAGAAGCGCACCAGCGTGTTGCGCCGGCGTATTGCCTTCAGCGCGGAAGCTTCGATCTCGGCATCTGATGTGCCCGGGCGAAACAGGGTGGCCGAACCGGCCTCGAATGTGATGTGTGCCATAATATCCTCCGTCAGGCCGCTTCGCTTGCGCGGCGGTAGCTGGTCTCGACCTCTTCACGCAGGTCTTCCCAGATCGTCTTGCAGTAGTCGATGAAGCTCTGTTCGTAGCGGATCTCCGACACCACGCGCGGGCGGGGAAGCTCGATCGGATAGACCGATTTCACCGTCGCCGGGCCGGCAGTGAGCACATAGACCTTGTCGGCAAGCGCCACGGCCTCTTCGAGATCGTGAGTGACGAACACTACCGAGGCCTTGCGCTCTGCCCAGAGCTTCAGCAGCTCTTCGTGCATGACCGTGCGGGTCTGTACGTCGAGCGCCGAAAAGGGCTCGTCCATCAGCAGGATTTCAGGTTCGTTGATGAAGGTCTGTGCCAGCGAGACACGCTTGCGCATGCCGCCGGAAAGCTGATGGGGATAATGGTGCAGAAACTTCGACAGGCCGACGCGCGCCAGCCAGTCGCGGGCGCTCTGTTCCGCCTCGGCACGCGATTTGCCGCGAAACAGCGGGCCGGCCATGACATTGTCGATCACGTTCTTCCACGGGAAGAGCGCGTCGGTCTGGAAGGCGAAGCCGACACGCGGGTCGATGCCCGTGATCGGGCCGCCCATCAGGCGGACTTCGCCGGCGCTCGGGCGTGCGAGGCCCGTCACGAGGTTGAGCGTCGTCGACTTGCCGCAGCCGGTGGGGCCGACGACGGCGACGAACTCGCCGCGGGCGACCGTCATGTTGAAATCGCGCAGCGCAGTCAGCGACTTTCCGGTCGGCGAGACGAAACGCCGGCTGACGTTGATCAGTTCGATCGCCGGGATTTGGTTCTTGTCATGTTGCATGATGATACCTGAGGCGTGCTTTGGGCGCGTGCACGCGATGCCCATGAACCAATCGGTGGCCCGCTTCCGGTTGCGGCCGGAAGCGGTGCGACGCGTTACTTAACGTTCTTGACGAACTCGGTCGTGTAGGTCTTGGAAAGGTCTATCTGCTTGCCCTTGACGTTCTTGGAGAACTCCGAGAGCACGGCAAGCACGGTCTTCGGGCCGTCTTCCGGCATCACGCCATCGGGCGTGAACATGCCTTTGCCCTCGTCGAGAGCCTTGACGTAGCCATCCTTGTCGCCGACGTAGAAGTCCTTCGGCATCTTGTCGGCGATCTCGGCGGCGGAATGCGTATTGATGTATTTCAGCGTCTTGACGAAGGCGTTGGCGAGCTTCTGTGCCTCGTCCTTATGTTCCTCGACCCAGGAAGTTTCCATGTAGAGCGAGGCGGCCGGATAGGTGCCGCCAAGCGCCTTTCGGGTCGCTTCGACCGTGCGCATGTCGACGAGAACGCTCGCTTCGCCTGTCTTGATCAGGCGCGAGATGGTCGGCTCCGTCGTCATGCCGGCCTGGATCTGATCCTGCTGCATCGCGGCGATGAACGTGCCGCCGGCGCCGACCGGAATGGTGACGACGTCGCCGGGCTTGAGGTCGGCCTTGGAGGCCATGAAGAGGGTGAGGAAGTTGGTGGAGGAGCCGAGACCGGTGACGCCGAGGCTCTTGCCCTTGAAATCGGCCGGCGACTTGATCTCGGGATGTTTGCTCGAAACCATCTCGACCTCGCCCGGCGCCTGGCTGAACTGGACGATGGATTCGACGAACTTGCCCTTGGCCTGCAGGTCCACACAGTGGTCATAGAAGCCGACGACACCCTGCACTGCGCCGGCCAGCAGCTGGTTTTCGGCATCGACGCCGGCGGCTTCGTTCAGCAGTTCGACATCGAGACCTTCGTCCTTGAAGTAGCCCAGGGACTCGGCGAGCTTGGCGGGCAGATAGATCTGCTTCTCATAGCCGCCGACCATGATGGTGATCTTGTCGGCGGCATGGGCAGCGCCTGACGTGAATGTGGCTGCGGCGAGAAGCGCGGAAAAAGCGACGGTATGAAAAAGGCTGCGTGAAGAACGCATGAGATCTCCTCCTGATTTGCCTGCATCGTCGTCCGGCCACTTTGACCGTATCTCCTCCACGATGCTGCCCCTTCCTAAGACGTCAAAGCTTTCAACTAGCTTTCAGCGGCAGGCGCGCAAATGGCTGATCGCATCACCCTGATGCGTGTTGTTCTGAACCTTTACAATAAGGCGAATTTGCGCAAATCGACCAGGACGCCGATCCCGATAGGTGCGTTCGGATCGTGGATTGGTTTGATGATCTCTGAAAGCTCGCCGCATTCGCGGAGCTTGTTAATCGCTTCAGCTCGAAAAGCTTCGCAGATCCTTCAGCAGGTTTCGGTATCTCGCCTGGCTGCCGACGAGATGGTCGCGCATGGCGTTGCGGGCGGCTTGGTCATCCCTGTCGGAGATCGCGACGATGATCGCTTCGTGTTCCCTGTGGATCAGTTTGCGATAGGCGGTTTGCTCGGCTGTCCGCGATTCAGGAACGACCCTCGATTGCGGGATGATCGTCATGCCTTGAGATTCCAGGAAATGCTTGAACAGCGGATTGTTCGTCGCCTCGGCGATTGCGACATGGAGTTCGAGGTCCGCCTCGCGGATCGATTGGTCACTTTCAATGCACCGGAGGATTTTCCTATGGCATTCGAAGATCGATTCCTCCTGCGCCGGCGAACGGCGGAGCGCGGCAAGTCCCGCTGCCTCAATTTCAACAGGGGTGCGGATTTCCAGCACTTCCAGATCGGAGGCGACGCGGGCCTTGTCGACTTTCCGGCCCGACAGCGCGGGTTCGGGGCTAATCACAAATATGCCCGCGCCCTGCCGCACCTCGACCAGCCCGTCGGAACGAAGCGCGGCCACGGCCTCGCGCACCACGGTCCGGCTGACGCTGTGCGTTTCCGTCAGTTCGTGCTCGCTCGGGAGCTTATCGCCGGCAGCGTACTGGCCGCTGAGGATGGCCTGCCGGAGGCTTTCGCCGACCTGTGCGACCAGCGACCCCGAACCTCTGCTGCGATCCTTCCCCTGCATAGTCATGCCTCGACCCCCGGATCGGCTTCGATCAGAACGCCGTTCGAACCAGCGGCATCCCACAATTTACGATTCATCACACATGTATGACAAATCTTGGGATCTTTCAATGGATGTGCGATTATGCGCGCTCGCCGTTTTTGGCGGTAGGATGGCCCCGTTTGCATATGATCTGCGTTATTCGCTATGATTGCGATGGTCGATAAGAGAGCTTCGATGGAAACCAGAATCCAGGCTGAACATGTTCCGCTGCCGCTTGCGCAGGAAAAGCGTCGCAGTTTGCCTCTCGAAGGCCTGGTTGATGTGGACGAGCGGAGGACTGTCGACCACGGGTTGATGCGAGCATGGGCTGATAGCCTCGATGACGATCGGCCTCTTCCCTTGCCTTGTGAGGAAGCTTAGGCAAGCGCCTCACAGCCGCCTTGTCGACTCCCCACGTACGAATCTCGGCGTCAGGATAAAATCCTGCGGTGGCTCGGCGGCGGCCTCGGGGGTTGCGATTCTGGCCAGCAGGCGCTGGGCAGCCAGTTCACCGAGCTTCTGCGCATCCTGCACGACCATGGTGATGCGCGGCGTGATGACGTTGCTCCAGGGCACATCGTCGACCATCGCCAGCGAGACGTCGTCGGGACAGCGGAAGCCCATCTCCTGCATCACCTGCAGGGTTGCCAGGCCCATCATGTTGTTGGCGCCGATGATGGCGGTCGGGCGGTCGCGGCGGGTGAGCAGGCGCATCGCCTGCGTGTGGCCGCCGCTCCGGGTGTAGCCGCCTTCGACTACCAGGGACGGATCGACGTCGGCGCCGGCTCCGGCCATCGTGTCCATGAAGCCCTTCAGGCGCTCGTCGGCGGTGTGCAGGCCGCTCGGGCCTGAGATGAAGGCGATGCGCCGGTGGCCGAGCTGCAGCAGGTGCTCGGTCAGGATCGTCGTCGTCAGCGGATTGTCGGAGCCGACGAAATCGCGCTCGGCGCCCTCTACCTTCTGGTCGAACATGACGATCGGCGTCTTGAAGTCGCGCAGGAAGGTTGCGTATTCCTCGCCGCGCCCGTTTGCCGCTAAGGCGATGCCGGCGATCTTCTGCGCCTGCAGCCGCTCCAGTAAAGCGCGTTCGAGATCGGCCCTGCCGGAAGAGTCGGCGATCAGCACGAAATAGCCATGGTCGAGCGCCTGATGCTCGATCTCGCGGCGGATGTCGCCGAAGAACATGTTGCCGAGATTGGCGGAGACGAAGCCAATCAGCGAACTGCGCCCGCGCGCCAGGGTCTGGGCCACTGGGTCGATGCGGTAGCCGGTCGATTGTATCGCCTGCTGGATGCGGTCGAGCGTCTCGGCGCCGACCCGCTTCGGGCTGTTGAGCGCGAGCGAGACGGTCGAGATCGAAACTCCCGCCAAGCGCGCAACATCTCGTATGGTCGTCATGTCTATCGAACCGGTTCTAAAGCTTTCTTTTGTCAGATTTTATTCGTCGTTGCAACAGAACCTAGCGAAATGGCTACTTCTGAGCCGGCTAGTTCGGGGTTTGCGATCTGTGAATTTCGGCTTGACAGAGGCTGGCTCAAGGAGGATGTTCGCTCACCGAACCGGTTCGATATGATGTCAAACCGGAAAACAGGGAGGAGAAACCTGTGACGAGTTCGGAACGCTTGCTGGAAAATCCGGCACCGGGAGGAGCGGGCAAAAACGCCTGGTTCAGCCACGATCGCCTCGGCATGTTCATCCATTGGGGCCTCTATGCGCTCGGAGCGCGGCATGAGTGGTTGAAGAACCGCGAAGAGCTGAGCGACGATCACTACCAGCGCTATTTCGACAATTTCGATCCCGATCTTTACGATCCGAAGGAGTGGGCGCGCCGCGCGCGTCTTGCCGGCATGAAATATGTCGTGGTGACGACCAAGCATCACGAGGGCTTCTGCCTTTGGGACAGCAAGCTCACCGACTACAAGGCGCCAAACACACCCTGCGGTCGGGACCTGCTGACGCCGCTGGTCGAGGCCTTCCGCGCGGAGGGGTTGAAGATCGGCTTCTATTATTCGCTGCTCGACTGGCACCATCCCGATTTCCCGATCGATGTCCACCACCCCCTGCGTAACCATCCGCAAGCCGAGGCGCTGAATGCCGGCCGCAACATCGCCAAATACGCAGCCTATATGCGCGAACAGGTGCGCGAGCTTCTGACCGGCTTCGGCCGCATCGACATCATCTGGTTCGATTTCAGCTATGCAGGCCGCGAGTATCGCGGCCTGCCTGGCAAGGGGCGTGCCGATTGGGAGAGCGAACGGCTGCTGGAGCTGGTGCGCGAGCTGCAGCCCGAAATCATCGTCAACAACCGTCTCGATCTGCCGCCGGGCAAACTGCCCGATATCACGACGCCGGAGCAATATACGCCGCGCGTGGCGCCGGCGCTTGCGAGCCAGGGGGTGCTCTGGGAAGCCTGCCACACCTTCAGCGGTTCCTGGGGTTATCATCGCGACGAGGATAGTTGGAAGAGCCCGGAACAGATCATTCAGCTGCTCATCGATTCCGTCGCGCTCGGCGGCAATTTGCTGATGAATGTCGGTCCGACCGGCCGCGGCACGTTTGATGCGCGCGCCATCGACGCGCTTGAAGTCTACCGGAACTGGATGGCGGTCAATGCACGTTCGATCTACGGCGCCGGTCCGTCCGCATTTCCGGTGCCGGCCGGCTGCCGCTACACCCAGCGCGGCAACCGCCTCTACCTGCATGTCTACAACTGGCCCTACCGCCACATCCATATCGAAGGCCTCGCCGACAGGATCGCCTATGCGCAGTTCCTGCACGACGCCAGCGAAGTGCGCTGGCTCAGCCACACGACGGATGTGGACTCCAATATCGGCGTGATGGTGCCGGAAGGCATGATCACGCTCGAACTGCCGGTCCGGCGACCTGACGTCACCGTCCCGGTGATCGAGATCGTCCTTAAGGCGTGAACTCGGTCGCAATCGCGTGTTCACTGCGTCATGGAGGGAGGAGAAACCCATGAAGGTTCTGAAGAAAACGCTTTTGCTTGCCGCAATCGGCGGCAGCCTCTTTGCCACATCCGCCTCGGCCGAGCAGGTCAATCTGACCTGGCAGATGTGGAGCGGATCCGACGCCGACACCAAAGGTTGGCAGCACCTGGCCGACATGGTGACCGCCAAATATCCCGATATCAAGGTGACGCTGACGACGACGGGCTGGGTCGACTACTGGACGCGGCTGCCGGTGCTGGCGGCGTCGGGCCAACTCGCCGACATCGTTTCGATGCAGTCGTTGCGCATGCCGAATTTCTATTCGCTGCTCGAACCGCTGAACGACCGGATCGCGGCTGACAAGTTCGACATCGGGGCCTTCACCCCCTCGATCATCGGCGGCATGTCCGTCGACAAGCAGCTCTACGGCCTGCCCTATGACGTCGGTCCGTGGGTCATCTACTATAACCAGGACGTGCTCCAAGCTGCCGGTATTCCTTTGCCGAAGCCGGGCTGGACGCTCGCCGAGTTTACCGCTGCCGCCAAGAAACTGACGAAGGACGGCCAATACGGCTTCGGCATCACCCCGCAGAACTATTCGGTCCTGGCCTCGGCCTGGGGCGACAAATATGTCAACGATGCCGGCGAGCTCGATCTTACCAATCCGAGCGCCATTGCCGCTGCCGAGAGGGTGATCGGCTTTGCCGCCAAGGACAAGATCGCGCCGCTGGTGCCGTCGAGCGCCGATGCCGGCACGGTCATCCAAGGCCGCTTCTATTCGGGCAATGTCGCCATGTATGTCGACGGTCCGTGGTCGATCATCGGCATGAAGGACAAGGTCAAGTTCAAAGTTGGTTCCACCACCCTGCCGCGCGCAGACGGAGAGCTTACCGCCGTCACGGCGGGCTCCGGTTTCGGCATCGCCACGACGAGCAAGAACAAGGACGCGGCGTGGAAGGCTATCCAGGTGCTGACCAGCCCTGAGGCGCTGCAATATCTCGCCGAACAGGGCCGGGCGCTGCCGGCGCGCACGGCTTCGCAAGCCTCCTGGTACAAGGTGGCGGCCAAGAACATCACCAATGGCGGCGAGGCACTCGATTATTCGCTGGCGCATTCGGTGCCCTATGTCATCACGAACAACTGGGCGGCGGTGGAAAATCTCTTCAACCAGTATTTCCCGCCGGCCTTCGGCGGCAGCGCCGACGCCAAGCAGACGATGGAGTCCATCCAGAGCCTCGCGCAGCAATAGAGCGTGTCGCTTTATAGCGCGGCGGCAGGAGCTGCCGCGCATGGAGGAAGAGATGTCGGAAAGCGCCGTTGCCGAAATTGCCTTGCAGCCCGGTCAGCCCAGGCGCCTCCTGAAGCCGGAAACGCAGACGGCCATGCTGTTCCTGCTGCCGAGTTTCCTCGGCTTCATGATCTTCATGGCCCTGCCGATCATTGCGTCGCTGGCGCTCTCCTTCACCAACTGGCAGCTGATCTCGACGCCATCCTTCGTCGGTTTTCAGAATTACATCAAGCTCTTCACCGTCGATCCCTCATTCTACACCATATTGCGCAATACACTGTTCTTCGCCGTCGAGTATCTGGCTGTGAATATCATCGTTTCGCTGACGCTCGCGGTCTGGATATCGAGCCTCAAGCGTGGCAAGGCGATCTTTCGGGTGATCTTCTTCCTGCCGACCTTTACTCCGACGATCGCAGCCTCCGTGGTGTGGCTGCTGATCTTCACCCCCGACGGGCTCGCCGACAGCGTCATCCGTTCGCTCGGCCTCGGTCTGCCGAACTTCCTGCTGAGTTCGAGCTGGGCCATGCAGGCGGTCGTGCTCGTCACGCTTTGGGCCAATGTCGGCTACAACGTCGTGATGTTCAACGCCGCGCTCGACCTGGTGCCGAAGCACTATCTCGAAGCGGCGATGATCGACGGCGCTGGTCCATGGAGGCGCTTCTGGCGCATCCGCCTGCCGCTCATCTCACCGACGGTCTTCTTCGCTACCGTCATGACGGCCATTACCTCGCTGCAGGTCTTCGACGAGATCTTCGCCATGACGCGTGGCGGCCCTGGCTCGGCGACGGCCACCCTCGGCTTCGCCATCTACCAGAAGGGCTTCACCAATTTCCAGATGGGTTACGCGTCGGCGCTCGCCTGGGTGATGTTCGTCATGATCATGGCGCTCACCATCCTGCAGTTCCACATGCAGCGCAAATGGGTGCATTATGACGACTGACGCGGCCTCACGGCATCCGCATTCCCAGTCCCGGAACCGGCATCGCATCCTGCGGCGGATCGGCACCTTCGTCAGCTACGCCGGACTGTCGCTGATCGCGCTGCTCTTCCTCTTTCCCTTCTTCTGGATGGTGTCGAATGCGGTTCGCTCTAACACCGAAGTGCTGGCTGTGCCGGTCCGTATCCTGCCCGAGGAATACCAGTGGGGCAATTTCGTCGAGGCGCTGGTGTCGCTGCCCTTCGGCACCTTCCTGCTGAACTCCTTCGTCGTCGCGTGCGGTGTGACCGCGATCGTCATCGTGGTCTCCTGCCTTTCGGCCTATGCTTTCGCCAGGCTGCGGTTCCCCGGCCGTGAGGGACTGCTGCTCACCTATCTCAGCACGCTGATGATTCCGCAGGTGATGTTGGTCATCCCGCTCTTCCTTCTGGTCAGCAAGCTCGGCTGGATCAACACCTATCACGGCATGATCCTGCCGGTCGCCTTCTCTTCCTTCGGCACTTTCCTGCTGCGGCAGTTCATCCTCGGCATTCCCAATGACCTCGACGAAGCGGCGATGATGGACGGGGCCTCGCGCCTGCGCATCCTGGTCAGGGTCATCGTTCCGCTCGCCATGCCGGCGATCGGCCTGCTGTCGCTCTTTACTTTCATCGCGCAGTGGAAAAGCTTTCTGTGGCCGCTGATCGCCACCAGTGGGCTCGAAAAGGCCACGCTGCCGCTCGGGCTCACCCTGTTTCAGACGCAGCAGGGCACCGCCTGGAACTACATCATGGCGGGCGCCACCATCTCCATGGTGCCGGGGGTCATCCTCGCCATCGTGCTGCAGAGGGTGATCTACAAGGGCATCAGCGTCGGCTCCGGCTTCGGCGGAAGATAACGTCAATAGAACAAAGGCTTGAGGTATTGGTGTCAAGTTTGCCGCGGCGCGTCTCAAGTCCAGGCGACCGGAGCCGAAGAAGGGGCTGCCGCCACGGCAAGATCATGTCCCCCGCCGATAGTTCTAACTCCGGCGCGAAAAGTAAAATTTAACCAAAATTTGAAATAACGCGGTTCTATCCGAATTGCGCAGGGGAATTCATGAAAACGGCCACGCTTGCATCCATCGCCTTGGCGATGTCGGTCTCTGTCGCCAATGCTCAGACGATCGGCGTTTCGATGTCCGATCTCGACAAATTCAGGACGGCGCTTCTCAATGGCGTCGTCGCCCACGGGGAGACGGTCTCCGGCCTCAAGCTGGTTACCGAGAACGCCAAGGGCGACAACGAGCTTCAGAAGAAGCAGGTTCAGAAGCTCATCGCCGACAAGGTCGACGCGATCATCCTGGCGGTTTCCGATGGCGATCTCGGGCCGCAGATGACCAAGATGGCGGCGGATGCCGGCATTCCGCTGGTTTACATCAACAACGTTCCTTCCAACCTGCTTGATCTTCCCGAAAATCAGGTCGTGGTCGCCTCCAACGAAAAGGAATCCGGTACGCTGGAGACGAAGCAGGTTTGCGCGCTGCTCAAGGGCAAGGGCCGCGTCGTCGTGCTGATGGGCGAGCCTTTCCACGCCGCCGCCCGCGCCCGCACGCAGGATATCTCGGATGTCATCGCCACGCCCGACTGCAAGGGCCTGGAGATCGTCGAGCGGCAGGCCGCCTACTGGTCGCGCGATTATGCCGACCAGCAGCTGCAGGAGTGGCTTGCGGCCGGCGTCAAGTTCGACGCCGTTATCGCCAACAATGACGAGATGGCGCTCGGCGCGATCCGCGCCATGAAGAAGGCCGGCATGCCGATGAAGGATGTCGTCGTCGCCGGCGTCGACGCGACCGACGATGCTCTTGCCTCGATGGTGGCCGGCGATCTCGATGTCACCATTCTCCAGAGCGCTGTCGGGCAGGGTGCTGCGGCGGTCGACGCCGCCGTGAAGCTCGTCAACAAGGAGAAGGTGCCGCGCGAAAACAACGTTCCCTTCGAACTCGTCACACCTGAGAACATCTCCAAATACCTGCCGAAGAGCCAGTGAGCATAAGAGGCCTATGATGTTGCATTTCTGGAATAAATTCGGCATTCGCGCGCAGATCACGTCCGGCTTCGTGCCGTTGATCCTGCTGATGAGCCTGCTGACCGTCAGCGCGATCTCGGGGATGAACGGCCTCGCCTCCATTTTCGCCTCCTACCGCGCCACCGCGGGGCAGAGCCTCGCCATCTCGGATTACAGCGACCAGCTGCACCAGATCCAGATGTCGGCTGAAGCCTTCCGCTCCACGCCGACGCAGGCGGTCGTCGACAGTTTCCGTGCCGGCGTGAAGGCGTTCGAGGCCGACGACCCGCGTTTCGCCGATAACAAGGATCTCCAGTCCGGCCTTGCGACGATCCGCCAGGACATCGCCGCTTACGGCAAGGCCTTCGAGCAGATCGTCTCGCTGCAGGTCCGGCGTGACATACTGATCTCAAAAGTCACCGAATTCGGGCCCTGGACCAGCATCGCGCTCAGCGACGTCGTGCGCAGCGCCTGGCGCCAGAACGACGTCGCCCTGCTGCACATGACGGCGGCGACGTTGGAGGCACTGAACCGGAGCCTCTATTTCTCCGAACGTTTCGTCCATTCCGACGATTTTGCCGCCTACGATACGGCGCAAGCAGCACTGGCCGAGGCTGTCGCGCTCAACGATGCTGCCGCCAAGGCCGCCAAGAACGAGCTGCAGAAGAAGCGCCTGATGGGCGCCGGCCAGCTCATGCAGAATTACACCGCGCGCCTCGGCGACATGAAGGACGTGCTGCAGGCATCCGGCGACATTCGCCAGACGCAGCTCAATGTGCTGGCGCCGAAGATCGCAGGCGAATTCAAGGATCTGCAGGCGACGGTGACCGGCGCGCAGAAGAACCTTGATGGCTCGGTCGAAGCAACGGTTGCCTCGGCGACCAGCACGACGCTCGTCATCAGCGGCCTGCTGATCGTCATCGGCCTCGTGCTCTCCTATTTCGTCGGCCGGCTGATTTCCTCGGCTGTCCGGGGCATGGCGCAATCCATGGAACAGCTCGCCCGCGGCGACGATGCCATCGTGATCACGGGCGTCGAGTACCGGCACGAACTCGGCGCCATGGCGCGTTCGCTGAAGGTGTTCCAGGAGACCGGCCGCGCCAAGCTGATCGCCGAAGCCAATGCCGAGCGGGCGCGTCTGGCGGCCGAAGAAGAGCGGCTGCGCCAGGAAGCCGAGCGTCTCAGCGATGCACAGGTGATGGAACATGCCTTCCGACAGATTTCACTTGGTCTGGATGCGCTCTCGAAGGGCGATCTCTCGGTCCGCGTCGGCGAAGTCGACCATCGCTATGTCCGAATCCGTGATCACTTCAACAGCTCGGTCGCGAGCCTTGAAGAAGCGGTCGACTTGGTCATCCGTGCGGTCACGACAATCCGCTCCGGCCTTGCGGAAATCTCCACCGCCTCGAACGATCTTGCCCGCCGTACCGAGCAGCAGGCCGCTTCGCTGGAAGAAACCGTCGCGGCCCTTGGCGACGTCACCCGCGGCGTCAACGGAACGGCCGAGGGCGCAAGCCGCGCCCAGGCTGTCGTGGCGACGGCCCGCACTAATGCTGAAAAGGGCGGCGAGATCGTCTCCCGCGCCATCGCCGCAATGACGGAAATCCAGAACTCGTCGTCGAAGATCGGCAACATCATCAGCGTCATTGACGAAATCGCCTTCCAGACCAACCTCCTGGCGCTGAATGCCGGCGTCGAAGCGGCCCGCGCCGGTGAAGCCGGCAAGGGGTTTGCCGTCGTCGCGCAGGAAGTCCGCGAGCTTGCCCAACGCTCGGCCAATGCGGCCAGGGAGATCAAGGAACTGATCTCCACCTCCTCGGCCCAGGTCAAGACGGGCGTGGAGCTGGTCGGCGAATCCGGTCTCTCGTTGGAGCAGATCGTCGAGCAGGTCTCCGCGATGAATGCGACTGTCGCTGAAATCGCCGTCGCCGCCCGCGAGCAGGCGACGAGCCTGCGCGAAGTCTCGGCCGCCGGCGACCAGATGGACAAGGTGACGCAGCAGAACGCGGCGATGGTCGAAGAAACCACGGCCGCCGCCCAGAGCCTGACGCACGAGACAGAAAGCCTTGCCGAACTGCTGCGCCGCTTTAAGACAGGCAGCCGACGCGCTCCGGAACAGCGTCACTACGCCATGGCCTCTTGAGCCTCCGCCGATGCAGGCACTTAGCCCTTCCCGCCGAGGTAAGCCCGGCGGGAAGGGCACATCTTTATAGAAACTCGAAGCTTCGGTCCGCACAGAAAATAGTCGTAGACTAAAAAGGGCTCCGCCAACCATTTTTCAAGTCGTCGACATGTCCTGCGTCCGGAGGGACGCGCTGGGCTCTAAGCCACGCAAATACCCGCTACGGCGACCTTCTGGAAGAGATGCGGCGAGGCGATAGCCGAAGAAGGATAGGCCGAGGTCTTCGCCCTGAATTCCGGATGGACAAAGGCTGCCCGGAAATGCGCGTTGGATTCCCAGACGGCGTAATTGAGATAGGTCGGTTTTTCGCCGATCGCGCGATGCAGCTGGGTGGAGATGAAGCCGGGCTGACGTTTCATGAAGGCCGCGTCGTCCTGCCAGACCTCAAGGAATTTCGGCTCGTCTGCCAAGTCGAGCGTGAAAAGATTGATGAGCACGACCGGGGAGGCTTCGAGCTCGATTTGACGGTCGATCGGGAAGGTAGGATCCAGCGGACGAATATGTGGCATGACTTGCTCCGTTCTATATGGTTCTATGGTGTCAATTCGACATGAAGGAGACATAGGATATTGACATTATAATGTCAATTTAACTGCATGGTGACAAATGATCGATTCCGAGCGTAGTGCAGCAGGATCTGCGTTGACCAATCTCGTCCTCGACCTGTTCAGGCTGAACAACCGAATGCTGACCTCAGGAGACAGGCTGGTGGCGGGCCTGGGGCTGACGAGTGCGCGCTGGCATGTTCTCGGGACAATCGCAGCCTCGGAACGTCCGCAGCCAGTCGCCTGGCTTGCGCGCGACATGGGAGCCAACCGCCAGAACGTGCAGCGCATCGTCAACGATCTGGAGAAGGAGGGGCTCGTCGCCTTTGCGGCCAACCCCCATCACCGGCGGGCGCAGCTCGTCGTGCTGACGGAAAAGGGACGAGACACCCAGAAGGCGGCAATGCGCCTCCAGGCTCCCTGGGCGAGTGGTCTCGCTGCCGGCCTCGAGGTCTTGGAGATCGAGACGACGCACCGCGTCATGAAAACGCTTCTTCACAAGTTGGAAGGAAGCGAAGAGGTTGGTGAAGAGGCCTAAGGTCGGTCTGCGGCAGGCTGTGTGCCCGAGGCGGCGTCAGTGGCTTCCGGGTATCGGGCTGTGCGGTGCGCCGGTGATGCTCCGGCGAACGTGGCGAACGGCGGTCCAGACGGCGAAGAGCACCAAAGGGATGGCTGCGAGCACCGCGAGCTTGGCCATATGCGGATCGACGCCCAGTTCGGAAATGCTTTCGAGGCAGATCTTGGCGAGGCCGACGGTGTAATAGGTGATGGCGATGACGGAGAAGCCTTCGACCGCCTGCTGAATATGCACCTGGATGCGCGCCCTCTCTTCCATCGAGGTCAGCAGCGAAGCGTTCTGATCCTCGAGCTGAACCTGCACGGTGGTTCTAAGCAGATCGCCGGCGAGACTGACCCGTTCGGCGAGCTCATCGAGGCGGCGCTCTGCGGCATGGACGGAACGCACGGCCGGCTGGAAGCGCCGTCCGATGAAGGTGCCGATCCGCTGGCGCTGCTCGACGCGTTCCTCGCGCAGCTCCGAGACCCGGCTGGCGACGATCTCGGCATAGGCTTTCGTCGCCCCGAAGCGGTGGCGCGCTAGCGCAGAGAAGTTGAGGACGTCGGAAGAGAGCCTTGTCACTTCGGAAAGCAGCGCCTTGTCGACTTTTACGGCGCTTTGCATGTGCGTGATCAGGAGATCGAGGCGCCGGTCGAAGGCCGAGAGCTGGGAGATCGTCTCGCGCGCCATCGGCATCGCCAGCATCGCCATCATCCTGTATGTCTCGATTTCGAGGACGCGCCGGACCATGCGGCCGGTACGATAGGCGTTGAGGTTGCGGTTGAAGAACAGGAATTCGACGAAACCGCTGTCGCTGAGGCGGAAATTCGAATGTACTTCGGCATCGCCGCCGCCGACCTTGGAGGCGACGTAGTCGAGCATGGGTTTTTCGAGAGCAAGCCCGTCCTTCTCGTCGCGCACCAGCACCCGGACGGCAGCGATCACTTTACCGTTGATCCTGTCGCAGCAGGCCCTGAAAGCCTCGGGCGGATGACTGCCGGGCGCGGAGGCTGCGGGTGTGACGAAGGTGAGGGTGAGGAACTCGGTATGCGCCTCCCATTTCAGCCGGCCGTCCCCGAAGCGGCCGATGCCGTGGTTGCCTCCGAGAGTGGTCGAGACGTCCTCCAATCCCGGCAAGGAAACCGGCAGCGGAGGCGAGCCGTTGTCGCCGACGATGGCGACATGCCAGACATCGGTGTCGCCATCGAAGTAAAGCGACGGCCGCGCATGCAACTCGTCATGCAACTCCCTGCGCAGCGGATGCTCGGAACCGATCGGCATGGGAATGCACCTCTAGATGGTAGACGGATCGACGGCTGACGTGACCGGGATTGCCGGCGTTTTGAACTGACTACGACGCCTATAGCCTCTCCCGCGGCGCGTGTCACGGCGACTTCTCCGCCGAATGTGTAAGACTGCCTCAATATACTTGATCGGGCGGCAATACTCTGGACGTTGCTCCACTACACGGTAACGTCGGTCCGGCGCGATGCCCGCCGGGGACAGTCCGAACTCTCCCACGATGAACCGGTCAGCCGAAAGGATCAGCCGAAGCACGGACAAAAACGATCAGCCACGGCCCGTTGCGAGGTCGTGGCTGATGCGGCGCGCAATCTGTGGGAGACAGGCGCGGCCGTTTACTTGTTGGCGGCGAGCGTCACGTTGATCTTGTCGACGTCTGCGCTCATCGCCTTGAAAGTGTCTTCGAGAGAAAGCTCGCCGACGATCAACTGGCTCATCCGCTGGACGATCAGCTGATAGATGGCGCCCGATCCCTTGAGGCGTTCCAGGTCGCGCGCGGCCTGCGGCGCGCTGTCGCGGGCCGCGAGGAAGACGGCCATGGCTTCCTTGGCGTTCTTGCTGTCGAGCTTGTACTGCGGATCCTTGATGTCGGCGCCGGTCAGGATGACGTAATTTTCGGCGATTTCACGCTGGACCTTTTCAGAGCCGAGGAACTCGATGAACGAGGCGACGGCCTGCGGATACTTGGTGCGCTTGAAGCCGACGATTGCCGTGCCGCCGGGCATTGCATAGCAGCCGGCATCGCCGCAAGGCGCGCTGATTGCCGTCCACTCGAAGCCGTCGCCGATCTTCTTCTGGAACGGATTGACCATCCAGTTGCCGGCCAGATAGGTCACGACATTGCCGTTGACGAATTCGTCACCCATGTTCTTGTACTGGGTTCCGCCGGCAGCACCCCACATTTCCTTCGGGAAAGAGCCGTCCTTCGTCCAGTTGTAGAGATCGGTGATGTAGCGCTTGGCGGCATCGTCGGGGAACGAGAACTTGCCGTCCTTGACGTAGTTCGAACCGTAGGAGAAGGCAGCACCCGAGAAGCGGTGGCCCGAGCGGTCCATCGTGAAGGGGATCTGGGCACCGGTCGCCTTGGCGACGCGCGCAGAGGCTTCGACGATTTCCTTCAGCGTGGCGGTCGGCTTCGGAAGCGGTTCGTTCGCCTGTTCGAAGAGCGTCTTGTTGACGAAGGGCAGGTTGAAGGTCTGCGAGGCGACATAGCCGTTGATCGAGTTCGGATCGTTGACGCCGGGGAAGCGAAGCGTGTTCAGGCTGTCGCCGTGCAGCTTGGCGAAGCCGTCCGGATCCTTCATCAGCGGGCGCATGTCGAGGTAATACGGCGCCAGCTGCCAGTCGGTGATCTTGGCGACGTCAGGGCCTTCGCCGATGGCCAACTGCACCGGCAGTTGCTTGGCGACGGCGTCATAGCCCGACGAAACGAAATTCACCTTGATGTCGGGATGGGCACTTTCGAACTCCTTGCTGAGCGCTTCCATCCGCTCGACATAAGCCTGATCGTCATCGGTGAAGAGAAAGGTGATCGTCTGGGTTTCCGCCATGGCCGCGCTCGACCATGCGAAAGAAGCGGTCGCGAGCGCCAGTGCGAAAGCCCCTGAGAGATAGGTTTTCATTTTCATCCTCCCATGAAAACATTTTCATCAATCGCGGCCTTGGCCATCGATGGGCCAATTTCATATACTTGACATTCGTCTCGTCAAGCTATTTCCTGAGGCAATAGCGATGTTTTTGAGCAATTTTCGAAAATAGCGCTCGTCAGATAACCTTATGAAAATATTTTCATGCGATTGCGGAGGAGGCAGTCTGTGAACGCGGAATGCATCAAGCAACTGGACGGCATGGCGCCCGCCTACAGCGTGGCCGAGGGCCAGACGATCACCGCGTGGGCGGTTTCCGGCCTCATTGCCAGCTATTTTCCCGGCGAGCCGGCGCCTGCCGAAGACCGCGTCAACTATCGTTTCATCAACGGCTTCGTCGACGTCGGCGACCTGCCCTGCCGCAAGGCCTTCTGGTCGACCATGGTCGGGCGCGAGATCATCCCCGATAAAGCCTGGACGAGCGAAAGCCTCTATCTTCCGGGTTCGAACCGCCGCGTCGAGTTTACCAGCTTCTGGCATGTGCCGACGCATGTCAGGCGATGGCTGAAGGGCACCTTCAGAACGGAAGCCCCGCGTACGCTCAACCTCGCGCTCAAGACTTGCGGCGGCGTTCGCATATGGGTCAACTGCCGGGAGGCGGTTCGCTTCGAGCCCTTCAAGCGCAATGTCGAGAGCGCAACCGAGATTAGTTTGCCGCTCGAAGCAGGCGACAACGAGATTCTCGTCCATACCGAGGATCTTGCCGAGCGCGACACGACCTGGTTCTTCGAACTCGAAATGCTGGACGAGGAGCCGCTCTGCGTGCTGCTGCCGGTATCGCTCGATCAGGATGAGGTGCGGGAGCTGGAAGCGCTTTCGCGCGGCGTGCGCCCAGCGCGCGACGTCTTCGTCAGAGAGCCGCTGGAGATCATCTTCGATACGGCGCCGGAGCGCGACCTGCCGGTGGAGCTCAAAGTGGTCGGCCATGGGCATGAGCGACCAATTCTCGCTCATGCAAAACTGACCCTACATGCCGGCCGGAACCGGCTGACGGCCGACGATGTCTGCGACATTGCCGACGGTTATCACGGCATCCACATGACGATCGGCTCCGGGCCGGGCTCGGTCACCCGCATTATCGACGCCGCCTTCATGGGCAGCATTTCGCCACTGCCGGCAGAGGCATCGCTTGCCGCCCGCAAGCGGCAGGCGCTGGAATACAGCGCCCGCTTCGGCGCCAACCGCGCCGGCCGCCTGATCGCGATGATGGAAACCGGCTACGACGACCGGGAAAGCTTCGACCGCATCGTCGATGCGACGCTCGCCTCCATCGATCAGCGCGAGGATTGCTCGGATTTCATCATGGTGCCGCTCTTGTGGCTGCTCGGCGCCTATGGCGACCGTATGCCGAAGGCCACGGTCGAGCGCATCCGCCATTCCGTTCTCTCCTACCGATATTGGGTCGACGAGCCGGGCAATGACGCGATGTGGTTCTGGAGCGAGAACCATGTGCTGTGCTTCCATACCAGCCAGCTTTTGGCCGGACTTCTCCTCCCCGACGAGCTGTTCTCGGCCTCGGGGCGGACGGGACGGCAGCAGGCGGAACTCGCCGTGGAGCGCCTCGGGCGCTGGTTCGACAGCGTCGAAGCGCATGGCCTGGCCGAGTGGAACTCGGCCGCCTATTACCCGATCGATTTCATCGGCCTGCTGGCGCTGGAACGCTGGGCGGAGAGCGGGATCGCCGATCGCGCCCGCGGCCAGATCGATCTCATCTTCCGCATGATCGCCCTTCATACGCTTGCCGGCGTTCCGGCCGGGTCGCAGGGGCGCGCCTACGACAAGGAACTGCGCGCCGGTCCGCTGACCGAGCTTGCGCCCTTCGCCCAGGTCGCCTTCGGCACGGGCTGGCTCAACAATGGCGTGGCGGCGCTGACCATGTTCTGCGCCGGCGATTATGAACCGCCGGCCGATCTCGCCGAGCTTGCTTCGCTTTCGCGGGGACGAAGCGTCGAGGCGCGCTACCGCCAGGGCCTGGAGAGCGGAAAGCTCGTGCTTTTCAAGAACGAGGCCGCGCAGCTTTCGACCGTGGTCGATCACAAGACTGGCCGGAAGGGGCATCAGCAGCACGTTCTCGATATCCGGCTCGCCGGCCATCCGATGGCGAGGCTCTGGGTCAATCATCCTGGCGAAGATGATCCGTGGGGCAATCAACGGCCGTCCTATTGGGCCGGCAACGGCATCCTGCCGCGTGTCGCCCAGCATCGCGACGTTGCCCTTTTGATCGAGGACACAGGTGATGCACGGCATGCCTGGACACACGCCTATATCGGCCGCGACGGGCTCGACGATCTGATCGTCGAAGACAAATGGCTGATCGCCCGCTCGGGCCGGGGGTTTGCCGCTCTCTGGACCTCGAACGGCCTGGAGCTGATCACGGACGGCCCGACCGCCGGCCGCGAGGCGCGCTCGCATGGATCGCTCTGCGGCTGGGCGGCCATCGTAGCATCCGGCAATGACGATGCTTTCAAAGCCTTTATCGAACGCCTGTGCCAGACGGTGGTGTCCTTCGATCCTACCCTTCGGCGTCTTTCCCTGACGCCGCCGGTCGGTCCGGCGATCGCTCTTTCTTACGCCGATGGTCTTTCGATTGCCGGTAAACCCCGGCCGTTCACGCATGATCAGCCGCACCCGATCCTCACCCACGACAGCGCCGCTTGCCAACCCGGTGCCGACGGGCCGTTCTACTGCTAAAACATAGGTCTCCAGCATGAACAAAGCATCTGTCGACAACGCCGTACTCCTGACGACGATCGATCGCGTGGCGACGGCGTTCAGCCGGCTCAGGGGCATCAAGGAAGGTCTCGTGACGGACAATGCCGCCTCCGGCATCCAGTTCGATGAATGGGACTGGGAAGTCGGCGTCGGCCTTTACGGATTCTTGCGGCGCGCGATTTCCGCCAACGACCAGAAGGCGCTGCAGGAGCTCGTCGCCTGGTACAGCGCCCAGATCGAACGCGGTATTCCGCCGCGCCAGATCAACAGCACGGCGCCGATGCTGCCGCTCGCAATCCTGGTTCAGCATGTCGACCGCCCGGATTTTCGCGCCCTCGTCGAAGACTGGGCCGACTGGCTGATCAAGGAACTGCCGAAGACCGAGGAGGGCGGCTTCCAGCACGTCGTGAAGGAGCGCCTCAACGACGGCGAATTGTGGGACGACACGCTGTTCATGGCCTGCCTGTTCCTTGCACAGGCCGGGGTGCTCTGCGAGCGCAAAGACTGGATCGACGAGGCCGTCTATCAGTTCGCGCTCCACGCCCGCTATCTCTCCGATCCGGTCAGCGGTCTCTGGTATCACGGCTGGACGTTCAACGGCCGGCACAACTTCGCCAATGCCTTCTGGGCGCGCGGCAATGCCTGGATCACGGTTGCCATCCCCGAGCTCTTCGATCTCGTCCCGACGCTCGGCGAGAAGGACCGGCGTTTCCTGTCGAACGTCCTCGTCAGCCAGGTGCGCTCCCTGAAGGCATACCAGCGGCCGGACGGCATGTTCACGACGCTGCTGGACGATCCGTCCTCGCCGCTCGAAACCTCGGCAACGGCTGGCATCGCCTACGGCATGTTGCGCGCCATCGATGGCGGGATTCTCGACGAGAGCGACAGGGTTTATGCGGAGCGCGCGCTCAAGGCCGTGATGGCGCAGATCGACGACGAAGGCGTCGTCCACGGCGTTTCCGATGGCACGCCGATGGGCCATGACCTCGATTTCTACCGGCGCATCCCGAACCTGCCGACGCCTTACGGCCAGGCGCTGACCATGCTGCTGCTGACCGAAGTCCTGATCGAAGGCGGCCGTCGCCAATGAGCGCCACCTCCCTCGTCGCGATTGAGCCGCTCGACGGCGACAATACCGACCGTCTGCAAGCGGCGATCGACGGCCTTTCGGCTTTGGGCGGCGGACGGCTGGAGCTCCTGGCGGGTATCCACAACTGCCGGGGGCTCCGGCTGCGTTCCGGCGTCGATTTGCACCTTGCCGCCGGCGCGGTGCTACGTCCCGTTCCAGACTATGCCGCCTACGCGCATACGACGGTTTCGGTGATCGCCGAGAAATCGGATCGCGGCATGATCGTCGCGCGGGATGCGCGGCGCATCAGCCTGACGGGGGAGGGGCGCATCGAAGCAGGATGCGAAAGTTTCATCATAGGAGACGACGAGACGGTGGGAACTTTCATTCCGGCCGAATTCCGTCCCCGTGTCGTCGTCTTCGAAGGCTGCGACGAGGTCGAGATCAGTTGCGTCACCATCAGCCGCTCGCCGATGTGGACGCTGCATTTCGTCAACTGCACCGATGTCGCGGTCCGCAGCGTCACCATCGAAAACGACCGCCGCCTTCCCAACACCGATGGCATTGTGCTCGACGCCTGCCGCGGCGGCGTCATCGAGGACTGCACTATCTCGACGGCCGACGACGGCATATGCCTGAAAACCAGCATCGGTCCTGAAGGTGTGGCCATCGGCCGGTGTGAGAACATTCTGGTGCGTCGCTGCGCCGTTCAGAGCTTGAGCTGCGCGCTGAAGATCGGCACGGAAACACATGGCGACGTCACCAATGTCCTGTTCGAGGATTGCAGCGTCTCGTCCTCCAACCGGGCGCTCGGCATATTCTCGCGTGACGGCGGCCGGATCTCGAATGTGAGGTTTTCCAGGATTTCGGTAGAGTGTCGGGAAACGCCGGATGGTTTCTGGGGCTCCGGGGAGGCGCTGACCGTCAATGTCGTCGACCGTATCGCCGAACGCCCCGCTGGCGCCGTCGAAAATCTCATCGTCGAAGATGTGACCGGCCGTATGGAAGGGGCGATCACCATCATTGCCGCCGCGCCGTCAGGCATCCGGAACGTGTCGTTGGCCCGTATCGCCGTAGATCAGCAGCCGGGGCAGCTTGGCACCGGGCGGACCTACGATCTGCGCCCGACGAATGCCGACCTCGCGCCGAAGGCCGGTGGCGGCGGGCGTGCCAATGCCTGGACCCGAGGCTCGGACGGCCGGGTGATCGGCCTGCAGGACTACCCCCAGGGGATGCCGGCCGTCTACGTGGCCGATGTCGCCGGGATCTTGATGAAAGAGGTGCGGATCACGAGGCCGACACCATTGCCGCAAGGCTGGAACGAAAACGACGTCGTCTTCGAAACGGCGGCACCTGATGGGAGTGGGGCATGGCAGAACTGAAACTTTCCACCGTCAACAAGTCGTATGGCGCCGTCAAAATCCTGCATGACGTCGAACTCGATATCAAGGACGGCGAATTCGTCGTCTTCGTCGGTCCGTCGGGCTGCGGCAAGTCGACCCTGTTGCGCGTCATCGCCGGCCTTGAGGAGGTGACCTCTGGCGCAATCGCGATCGGCGGACGCGACGTCAGCGCGCTGTCGCCGGCCGAGCGCAAAATCGCGATGGTCTTCCAGTCCTATGCGCTCTATCCGCATATGAGCGTACGCAAGAACCTCGCCTTCGGCCTGGAAAACCTGAAGTTCAAGCGCGCCGAAATCGAAGCGCGCATCGCCGAAGCCGCGAGGATGCTGGCGATCGAACCCTATCTCGACCGGCGTCCGAAGCAGCTTTCGGGCGGCCAGCGTCAGCGTGTGGCGATCGGCCGGGCGATCGTGCGCGAGCCCGATATCTTCCTCTTCGACGAGCCGCTGTCGAACCTCGATGCGGCGCTACGTGTCCAGACCCGGGCCGAGATCACCAAGCTCCATCGCGACATCAAGACGACAATGATCTACGTCACCCACGACCAGGTCGAGGCGATGACCATGGCCGACAAGATCGTCGTTTTGCGCGCCGGTCGGGTCGAGCAGGTCGGCGCACCGCTGGAGCTCTTCGATCATCCGCGCAATCTCTTCGTCGCCGGATTCCTCGGTTCGCCGCGCATGAACATTATCAAGGGCAAGGTCGCAGCCATCACGGAAAGCGGCATTGCCATCGACGTCGGCAATGGCGGCGCGATCGTCAGCAATGTCGATCCCGTCGGCATTTCGGTGGGGCAGGGCGTTGTTGCCGGTATCCGGCCCGCGCATTTCACCCGCTCCAGCGAGGGGGGGCTGCCATTCGTCGTGCAGTATCACGAAGGGCTCGGGACCGAGACCTATGTCTATGGCAATCTCGCCGGGCAAGACGATCCGATCATCATCCATGAAGCCGGCCATTTCGCGCCGGTTTCGGGCGACCGGATCATGATCGATGCCGATCCGGCCCGCGTTCATCTGTTCGATCCCGAAAGCGGCCTGGCCTTTGGCAGACGGTCCGGGCAGGGGAGGCGCTGACATGGCAGAGCTCACGGCCGGTACATTGCTGTCTCAGACAGGCGAAACGGCGATGAGGGTGGTCGAGGCGCCGATGAATGCGATCGAGCGTCTGTTTGGCCGCAAGCGGATGCCCTGGCTGTTCCTGGCGCCGAACCTCATCCTGTTCGCGATCTTCACCTTCCTTCCCATCGCGATCGCGGTCGGCTACGCCTTCACGGGCGGCACCAATCTCTTCGTCTCCGACCGGCCGTTCGTCGGTCTCGACAACTTCCGCACCTTGCTTTCCTGCGGCAATTATCTCCAGCCCGGAACCTGCCAGGAATCGCTGTTCTGGACGGCGGTGTGGAACACGCTTTGGTTCGTGGCCTTCAACGTCGTCGCCACATTGCTGGTGGCGCTGATCACGGCGCTGATCCTCAACCGGGCGATCTTTGCGCGTGGCTTCTTCCGGGCGATGTTCTTCTATCCGGTTCTGCTGTCTCCCGTCGTCATCGGCCTGATCTGGAAGTGGTTCCTCGATCGCAACGGCCTGCTGAACGCCTTCTTTCAGATGCTCGGCGTGCCGCCGGAGATTTTCCTGCTCGATGTCGGCTGGTCGCGCTTTTTCGTGGTGGTCGTGTCGGTCTGGTTCCATATGGGCTTTTACACGCTGATCCTGCTCGCCGGCCTCCAGGCGATCCCGAAAGATCTCTACGAGGCCGCGTCCATCGATGCCGCTTCACCGCGCCGCACGCTGTTCAGGATCACGCTTCCACTTCTTGCCCCGAACCTGCTGGTCGTATTCATCCTTCTGATGATCAAGTCGGTGCAGATCTTTGACGAAGCCTGGGTTCTGACCAATGGCGGCGGCCCAGGCACGGCCAACAGCTTCATCGTTCAATATATCTACCAGATGGCCTTCGGCAGCGATCTGCGCCTCTTCGGCCTTGCGTCGGCCGCATCGGTTCTCATGGGGCTGGTGCTTCTGGTTCTCACCCTCATACAGCTGCGCTTGGGCAAACGAATGGAGTCCTGAGATGAACCCTATCAGTTTTCTCTCACGCACACGCGGGGCCGGACGCATCGATATCACCGATATCTTGTCATGGGTCTGGCTGGTCGGCGGAACGCTCGCCGTGCTCATTCCCGTCGTCTGGGCAGGCCTCTCCTCGCTGAAACCGGCGGCCGAGATCACCCGTTTTCCGCCGTCGCTGCTTCCCCGGGCCGCCGTGGAACAGACCGTGCCCGGATTCGACAAGCCGCTCAGTCTTTGGAACGTAACGGTTGACGGCCAGCAGCGTGAAATGGCCATGATCAGGCGCATCGGTCTCAAGGCGCAAATGGTCGACCCCGCAAATCCGGGGCAACCGGTCGGTGTCGACGTGAAGGGAATCACGCCGGTCCAGCATCTGACCGTTGCTACCGAGAACTACACCGATCCGCTGACGCGCTTCAACTTCCTGATCTTCCTGAAGAATTCGGTTTTCGTCACGGTGGCCGCGACGCTGCTGACGCTTATCGTCAACGCCATGGCTGCCTTTGCGCTGTCGAAATACAAATTTCGGGGTGACACGACTGTGTTCGTCATCATCATCTCGACTCTGATGATCCCGCTCGCCGTCGTCATGGTCCCGGCCTATCTCGTCATTGTCGGGGTCGGGCTCGCCGACAATCTCTGGGGTGTCATCCTGCCGACCGTCGCCTCGCCGACAGCCGTTTTCCTGCTGCGGCAATATATGCTGACCATACCGGATGAGCTGATCGAGGCGGCGCGCGTCGATGCGGCGAGCGAATTCTGCATCTTCTGGCGGATCATCCTGCCGCTGACGGCGCCGGCGCTTGCTGTGCTGGCGATCTTTTCCGTGCTCTGGCGCTGGAACGATTTCCTCTGGCCGCTCATCGTCCTCAACAGCCGCGAGAACTTCACCCTGCAGGTCGGTCTCAACGCCTTCCAGGGGGAGTTCTCGGTGCAGTGGCATTACATCCTGGCGATGACGTTCCTCAGCCTGTTGCCCGTCACCGTCGTCTTCCTGTTCCTGCAGAAATACATCACCACAGGCATTGCCGGTACGGGAATGAAGTGAACGAATCCTGGCGCGCAGTTGGGGTCGAGATGAGGAAACCTCTCAAGCATTGAAGACTGCCTTCCCATCTCGTCGCGCCGGCTGAAGCGCACCGCATCTGGTCCTGCGGTGCGCTTTAGTCCTCCTTCGATGAGCTTGATTAGCTGAGTCGCGATCACAAAACGGTTTCGAAGAGCGGGATCAAGGCCGCACCGATCGCGCCCGGCGCATCGATGATCTTCGCCACGGCCAGCCCCGGCACGTCGCGCAATGCGCCATGCCGAGGCAGATTGTTGAATTCGGTGCGTTCAATCAGCATTCTCGCAAGTGAATGTGGAAGCTCGCCGCCAAGCACGATCAATGCGGGGTCGAAGATCGCGCAGATCGCATTGATGGCTCTGTTGTGGGCCGGAGTGACGCGGTCGATCCATTCCTCGACACCATCCCACTCCACCATATTTTCGTCCTTCAGATCCCTCAGGGTCAGGCCGCTGCGCCCCTTGGCGCGAAGATGCTCGAGCAGCTGGTTGAGAGCGGGGCGATCATCGTAGTCGTGACGCCCGAAAAGAACGGAGATTTCGCCGGCATTTCCGAAACTGCCGCGAAACGGCATGCCGCCGGAGACAAGGCCGCCGCCATAGCCATGAAGGTGGGCGATATAGGCAAAATCGGCAACGTCACGCCCGACGCCGAAAATTGCTTCCGCCAAGGCCGCAGTCCTGGCGACATTGTCCGCCCAGACCGGCAGGCCAAGCCGCTCCCCAAGCAATGGCGCCAGGTCGATCAGCGACCAATGAGCCAGCGGCAGGGGACAATTGAAAGCCGTATCCAGCATGCGATGGCCGGAGACTGCGAGGCCGACGCCAAGGATGTCGCGCCGCTTGGCGCCGCGCCGGGCGAGGATCTGTTCGAGGGCTGCTTCGATCCGCTGCATTTCCATGGATAGCGACGAGCCGGCCTGGGGAATTTCCATATTGTCCAACGGTTCGCCGAAGCCCATGAGGCAAAGGCCGATCGTTCCGACGTTGATGGAGATGCCGAGCGTCAGACACCACTCCCTTCGCAGCGTCAGCTCCGGGCTGGGCGGACCGGCGCGCCGGTTTTCCGATTGGGAAAAGACGACCATTCCCCGATCATGAAGCCGGCCGACGATTCTGTGCAGCGATTGCTGGGTGAGATCGAGTGGATCGGTCAGGCTGGAGCGCTCGATGCCGGGCGACTTCCAGATCAACCGCAAAAGGTCCCGTTCGTTACGCGAGGCAACTCTCGCGGGCTCAGTGTCTCGCAGGAAGTGTGGGGCAACGTGGTCCAGCGGAGCGTACTTCATTTTCCAAACATATTGATTTACACTGTAAGTGTGAAGCAGGTGGAGGGGACGCTTTGCTTCTGCGGGGCAACGAAATCATCCGTGGTTTTGCCGGTCCTGCTTAACCCATCAAGATTGGCCAGACCAGTCGCGATGATGTCAGGCGGCAGAAGAAAAGAACCGAGCGGCATGGATGCGTTAAGACGGGAGAAAATGGCAATTGCCGAGCATCGGGGTTACGGATTCGAGCCCACGCATGGAGGCACCAGCTTCGAATCAATGGTTCAGGCCTTTACGGCTGGTTACGGCGTTTTCGGCGCACAGCCGTTGAAGGATGACCGAAAATTCGCCTGGGCAGCGGATCTGAGAAGGACCGAGGCGCTCACGGTGCTTCATTCGGTCTATCAGAGTTCCTGGACGATCCGGACGCTTGATGAGTCTCCGCAGCATCTCGCGTTTTTCATGCCGCACACAGGCTCTTTTCGACTGTCGATAGGAAAGAGAACGGTCGAAAGTGGCGCCGGTTACTTTCTCATGGCCAACAATCACGAAGTCGGCGATCGTGTGGTCCAGGGAGGACCGCATCGCTCGGACGTCCTTTTTCTGGACTGGAAGGTTGTCAAAAGGGTCCTCGCCTCGCTGGTGGAAAAGCCCCTCTCGGAGTCGTTCGATCTCGACCCGCTTCTGGATCGCGCGACGCAGTCAGGCCAACTCATCGGCAATCTACTCCAGACGATCGTGCAGGGCATGCGCGGCGCCGGTCCGTTGCTATCTTCGCCTCTTGCCGCAGCCGCGATGAGCGAAACTCTTGCTCACCTCGTGATCCGATTTGGCCGGCATCGGTTTTCCGATCATCTGGAAAAAAAGAAAGTATCGTTGATTGCACCTTGGCATGTCCGACGCGCTATCGACTACATGCATGCCAATATCGCGGAACCTCTCACCATGACGATGGTCGCCGATGATGTCGGAGTTTCGCTTCGTGCGCTGCAAACGGGCTTCAAGGCCTTCAGGGGAACGTCGCCGGCTGGTTACCTCCGCACAATCCGGCTGCAGGCGGCCCGCGAGCAGTTGCGGGATCCGACGAACCAGCAATCCGTCCGCGAAATCTGCGCGATATGGGGTTTTGCCCACGCGGGCAGGTTCTCCATCATCTACCGCAGCACCTTTGGAGAAAGCCCGCGCGATACACGGCTCCGGGCTGAGCGCTTGCGCTGATGGGAGCTTCTAGAGGCTGGCTCTTCCGGCGCTTCAGCGCGGCGGTGCGATACTGCCGCGCAGGACGAGATGGCAGCCGAGTTCCAGGCGATGAGCCGGCCGCTGCGGATCGTTGGCGATCAGCCGCTGTTCGATGAGCGCGAGCGCTGCCGCGCCGAGACGGTCGGTCGGCACGCTCACGGTGGACAGCGGCGGGCGGCTGAACTCGCCGGGAACGATGTCGTCGAAGCCGAGCACGGATATCGCGTCGGGGACGCGTATATCGCGATCGGCCAATGCCTTTAGGCAGCCGAGCGCCAGATTGTCGGCCGCGCAGAAGACGGCGGTGGCGCCTTTCAGCGTGGGATCGCGATGGAGCAGCGCGTTGATGGCCGCCTCGCCATGCCGGGGCTCATATCCCTCCGCCTCGATGATCATATCCTTCGGCACCGGAAGCTGTGCGGCGAAATAGGCATCGGAAAAACCATCATAGCGGCGCTGGATGGTCGTGCGCCCCTTCCATGTCAGATGCAGGATCCGGCGGTGGCCGAGCGCCAGGAGGTGCTCGATGCCGAGCCGTGCGCCGAAGCGGTTTTCAGGTGTCACCGTATCGACCAGCATGGCGGGATCCTCACCGTTGACGATGACGACGGGCATATCCGCCGAGGCGAGGCTGCGGATGAGTTCGGGCTGATCGTCGTTCAGCACCACGATGCCGTCTGCGCGTTCTGATATCGCGATCTGCCTGACCTCGGCGCCGTCGATGCGTCGGCCGCTGCTGACGTAGGGCACGATGCGGATGCCGCGACGCTCGCATTCCCTGCGAAGACCGTTGAGAATCGTCCAGCTCACCAGATTGAGATCGCTCTCCGGCGCGGCATCGTCAGGAATGGCGAGAAGCAGAACGTGCAAGGCCGCGATCGTCGCCTTCTTTCTCCGGCGGTCGAGATAACCGAGACGTTTTGCCGAATCCAGCACTCTTTCCCGCACCTCGATCGTCAGCGGCGCAGTTCCGTTCAGGGCGTGCGAGGCCGTGCTCAGCGACACGTCGGCATCACGTGCGACATCTTTGAGATTGACTTTACGTTCCACTTTTTCCGCCGGGAATTCAGATCGTACCTTCGAAGCATAAGCTAACTCGATGTTTTCACATAAAGACTTTAGAAAAGCTATGTGCTTGCGCCGATATTTTCGTCATTCGCAATCAGCGACGTTCGGCAAGCAGCCCGTTGAACAGCAGGTCGAAATAGGCCCGCATGAAGGCGTCCTTGTTGGGCGTCGGCACGCGGCGATCGTCGAATATCAGCCGCAGAACCGTCGTCGTCAGAATCGGCGCGACCACGAGGTCGGAGAATTCGACGGGAATTTCGCGAAATTCCCCTGACGCAACGCCTTCCAGGATGAGCGCGTCGATCCTGGCGATAATTGGCGCTATGAATTCATCGTGGTGGCGATCGATCAGGTCGGGGAACCGCTGTCCTTCCGAAATCACCAGCCGCGTCAATTCGCGGGTTGTGCGATCCTCCGCGATTTGGTCGTAAAGTAGACCGAGAATGGACATCAGCCTGTCGGTGGCGCTGCCGCTGAGGCCAGCGGTGATTTCAAGCAGTTCCTGAAAGGGGACCGAGAAGTGACTGATCATGGCTTCGAAGAGCTTTTCCTTCGTCTCGAAGTAGACGTAGACCGTGCCCTTGGTGACGCCGACCCTGTCTGCGATGTCGTTGACGCGGGCGCCGGTGAACCCGTTTCTGACGAATTCCTCGAATGCGGCATCCAGGATCTGGATGGGTCGCAGCGCCTTCTGTTCCGCGCGTGTGAGTTTCTTCTGAGCTGCCATTCGTGCCTCGCCGTGGCAAAAGTTTCATTGACTAATCCGTCAGTCAATTATATAGCAGATGCCGTTGAGAGCAAGAGGTCAACTATGAGAACCATTCTGGTCGCCACAGCGTTCGTATGCACGATCGGTCTCGTCTCCTGCAGCGAGCCGGGCGGGCCGAGCGAACCTGCCGCGCGGCAGGTCGGCGTCGTCGTCGCCAGGTCTGAGCCGCTGAGCGATGGCGGTGCGCTGACGGGAGAGGTTCGCGCCCGTGTTCAGACCGATCTGTCCTTCCGCGTCAGTGGTAAGATCGTCGAGCGGCTGGTCGAGGTCGGGCAGTCCGTGAAGGCGGGGCAGCTGCTGGCGCGCATCGATCCGGAAGAACAGAAGGCCGATCTGGATGTGGCCGCCGCCAATCTTCAGTCCGCTGAGGCCCAGCAGACCCAGGCGCAGCTTGCCTTCGACCGCCAGCAGAGCCTGTTTCGAACCCAGGTGACGACGCGCGCGGCGCTCGACCAGGCGCAGGAGGCGCTTCTGACGGCGCAGGCATCGACGAAATCGGCGCGGGCGCTTTTCGAAACCGCGCAGGACACCCTGTCCTATACGGAGCTGAAGGCGGATGCCGACGGGGTGATCACCGCCCGCAATGCCGAGGTCGGGCAGGTGGCGCAGGCCGCCCAGGTCGTCTTCACCCTTGCCCATGACGGCGACCGGGATGCCGTCTTCGAAGTGGTCGAGAGTGCGTTCCTGCGCCCGATCGACGGCGACGGCACCGTGGCCCTGCTGTCGAACCCCTCGCAGAAGATCACGGCGAAGGTGCGCGAGATTTCGCCGACGATCGATTCTTCCACCGGCACCATCCGGGTCAAGGTCGCGCTATCAAGCGATGCTCCTATTCCGCTCGGCGCTCCCGTCGTCGGGAAATTCAGTTACGTCCCGCAGGACGTCATCCAGCTGCCCTGGTCGGCAATGACCTCCAAGGACGGCAAGCCGGCCGTCTGGATCGTCGATCCCGCATCCTCTGCGGTCTCAGCGAGAGCGATCGACGTTGCCGGCTACGAGACCGGCAGATTCATCGTCAAATCGGGCGTGTCGGCAGGGGACGTCGTGGTGACCGACGGCACCAAATTCCTCAGGCCCGGCGAAATCGTGTCTTACGTCAAGGAAGCATCCAAGTGAGTATTCGTCCCAAGATAATCGCACTGATGATGGGTACGGCCCTGATTTCCTCTTGCACCAAGCAGGAGGAAAGCACTGGTGAAGCGCCCCGTCCGGTGCTGTCGATGACGGTCAAGCAGACGCCCGCGACGAGCTTCGGCCTGACCGGCACGATCGAGCCGACGATCGAGACTGAACTCGGCTTCCGGATCCTCGGGCGGATGATCGCCCGCAACGTCAATGTCGGCGATGTCGTCAAGAAGGGTGATGTCGTTGCCGCCATCGATCCGCTGGCGCTGGAGCTTGCCGTGCGCAGCGCCCAGTCCGACGTCGAGAACAGTGATGCCCAGCTTCGAAATGCAGTGACGACAGAGCAGCGCCGGCGCGCGCTGGTGGAATCGCGCTCCGGCACCGAAGCCTCGCTCGAAGAAGCCGAGCAGGCGAGACGGACGGCCGCGGCCGCCGTCGCCAAGGCGCAGGCCAATCTCGACAAAGCCAGGGAGCAGCTCGGCTATGCGCAGCTTCAGGCGGAATTCGATGGCGTCGTCACGGCGACTTCGGCCGAGGTCGGCCAGGTCGTGTCGGCCGGTCAGACGGTCGTCACGATAGCCCGGCCCGACAAGCGCGACGCGGTTGTCGACGTGCCGCAGGCCGCTGCCCAGAAACTGAAGATCGGCGCGCCCTTCGAAGTGACGCTGCAGCTCGAGCCTTCGATCCGCACCTCCGGGGTCGTGCGCGAGATCGCGCCGGAGGCGGAGACCGCCACCCGCACGAGCAGGACCAAAATTGCGCTCGCCGACCCGCCTGAAGCCTTCAGGCTCGGTGCGGTCATCACTGCCTCCGCAACAATCGCTGCCGATCCGGAGATCGTGCTGCCTTCCTCGGCGATTGTTGCCGGCACCGACGGCGCCAGCGTCTGGATCGTCGACGTAGCAGGCAAGAAGGTTTCGCGCCGCCATGTGAAGATCGACGGCGACGTCGTCGACGGCGGCACTGTCCGCGTCACCGAAGGGCTCACTCCGGGAGAGAGAGTCGTCGTGGCAGGCGTGCATAAACTTGAGGATGGGCAAGCCATCAGGATCGACCAGGAGATCAGCCAGTGAAGTCCTTCAATCTTTCCGACTGGGCGCTCGAGCACCGTTCGCTCGTCTGGTACTTCATGATCGTCTTCATTCTAGCCGGCGCCTTCTCCTACCTGAACCTGGGCCGCGAGGAAGACCCGAACTTCACCATCAAGACGATGGTCATCACCGCCCAGTGGCCCGGCGCCTCCGCCGAGGAGGTGACGCGGCAGGTGACCGACAGGATCGAAAAGAAGCTCCAGGAACTGGAATCGCTCGATTACACCAAGAGCCAGACCGTCGCCGGCCAGACGACCGTCTTCGTCGAGCTGCTGCCGACGACGAAGGCTAAGGATGTCGCGCCGACCTGGCTGCGCATCCGCAACATGATTGCCGACATCAAGGGCGATTTCCCGAGCGGGGTCGTCGGTCCCTTCTTCAACGATCGCTTCGGCGACGTATTCGGCAACATCTACGCCTTCACCAGTGACGGGCTGACCCAGCGCCAGCTTCGCGATCTCGTGGAAAATGCACGCTCCGAAGTTCTGACCGTGCCGAATGTCGGCAAGGTCGATGTGATCGGCGCTCAGGACGAGGCGATCTATCTCGAATTCTCCACGCGCCAGATCGCAGCGCTCGGCATCGACCAGCAGTCGGTCATCCAGACGCTGCAGGCCCAGAATGCCGTCACTCAGTCCGGCTTCGTCGACGCCGGTCCGGAGCGTATCGCCTTGCGGGTGAGCGGACAGTTCACCTCCGAGGAGAGTCTCAGGTCGATCAACCTTCGCATCAACGACCGCTTCTTCCCGCTGACCGATGTCGCCACGATCAAACGCGGTTACGTCGATCCGCCATCGGCGCTGTTTCGCTTCAATGGAGAGCCCGCGATCGGGCTTGCGATCGGCATGAAGCAGGGCGCCAACCTGTTGGAATTCGGCGAGGCGCTCGACGCGCGGATGAAACAGGTCGTCGCCGATCTTCCGATCGGCGTGGATGTCCACCGTGTTTCCGACCAGCCGCATGTCGTTGACGAAGCCGTCTCGGGCTTTACTCGCGCGCTCTTCGAAGCGATCGTCATCGTGCTCGTCATCAGCTTCATCAGCCTCGGCCTTCGCGCCGGCATGGTGGTAGCGATCTCCATTCCTCTCGTGCTCGCCATCACCTTCGTGGTAATGGAATATTCCGGCATTTCGCTTCAGCGCATCTCGCTCGGCGCGCTCATCATCGCGCTTGGGCTGCTCGTCGACGACGCCATGATCGCCGTCGAGATGATGGTGGCCCGCCTGGAGGCGGGCGACGATCTCAGGAAGGCCGCCACCCACGTCTACACCTCGACGGCCTTTCCGATGCTGACGGGAACGCTGGTGACCGTCGCGGGCTTCATCCCGGTCGGCCTCAACAGCAGTGCGGCCGGCGAGTTCACCTTCACGCTTTTCGTCGTCATCGCGGTTTCGCTGGTGGTGTCCTGGATCGTCGCCGTGCTGTTCACGCCGCTTCTCGGGGTCACCATCCTGCCAAAGACGATGAAGTCGCATCACGAGAAGAAAGGCCATTTCGCCGCCGTCTTCTCCTGGTTGCTGACGCTCGCGATGCGCTGGCGCTGGATCACCATCGTGCTGACGGTCGGCGTCTTCGCCCTTTCGGTCGGCGGCATGGGGCTGGTGCAGCAGCAGTTCTTCCCGAACTCGGACAGAACCGAGCTCGTCATCGACTGGAACCTGCCCCACAACAGCTCGATCGCCGAGACCAACAGGCAGATGGCCAAGTTCGAAAAGGACATGCTGGCAAACAATAAGGATATCGACCACTGGACGACCTATGTCGGCCAGGGAGCGCCGCGCTTCATCCTGTCCTTCGACGTGCAGACGCCCGACGTCACCTTTGGACAGACCATCATCGTCACCAGAGGCCTCGACGTGCGCGACAAGGTGCGGGCGGAGCTGCAGGATTATCTGACGAAGACCTTCCCGGGCACTGACGCCTTCGTGAAGCTTCTCGATATCGGCCCGCCGGTGGGTAAGCCGGTCCAGTACCGGATCAGCGGCCCGGATATTCAGAAGGTCCGCGATATCTCCCAGCAATTTGCGGGCGTCGTCGGCACCCACCCGCTGCTGTCGAACATGGTGCTGGACTGGAACGAGCCTTCCCGCGTTGTGAAGCTCGACGTCCTGCAGGACAAGGCCCGCCAGCTCGGCGTCTCCTCCGAAGACATAGCAACCGCGCTCAACGGCATCGTCGAAGGTTCGACGGCAACGCAGATTCGCGATGATATCTACCTGGTCAACGTCGTCGGGCGAGCCAGGGCATCCGAGCGCGACTCCATCCAGACTCTTCAGAATCTGCAGCTCTCCACCTCCAACGGCAAAGTCGTGCCTTTGTCGGCCGTCGCGAATTTCCGTTACGAGCTCGAGCAGCCGACGATCTGGCGTCGCGACCGGCAGCCCACGATCACGCTCAAGGCGGCCGTCATCGGCTCGACGCAGCCGGCTACGATTGTCGATCAGCTGAAGCCGAAGGTCGAGGAGTTCCAGAAAAACCTTCCTGTCGGATACAAGGTGGAAATCGGCGGCGCCGTCGAATCCAGCGCCGAGGCGCAAGGGCCGATTGCGGCCGTGGCTCCCCTGATGCTGTTTACGATGGCGACGATCCTGATGATCCAGCTGCAGAGCTTCAGCCGCCTGTTCCTGGTCTTTGCGGTGGCGCCGACGGCCCTGATCGGCGTGGTGGCGGCGCTTTTGCTGAGCAATGCTCCCATGGGCTTCGTCGCCATCCTCGGCATTCTGGCGCTGATCGGCATCCTGATCCGCAACTCCGTCATCCTGGTGGTGCAGATCGAGCATCTGCGCGCCGAAGGCGTCCCACCATGGCAGGCGGTCATCGAGGCGACCGAGCACCGCATGCGGCCGATCATGCTGACGGCGGCGGCGGCAACCCTGGCGCTGATCCCGATCTCGCGCGAGATCTTCTGGGGTCCGATGGCCTACGCCATGATGGGAGGCATCGTCATCGGCACGGCGCTCACCCTGCTGTTCCTGCCGGCGCTCTATGTCGCATGGTTCAGAATCCCCCGGGATGAAAGTGTTCGGGCCGAAGCCTTGGCTGAGGCATGAAGACCAGACTTCGCCGTTCATCGCCTGCGGCCGCTGCGGCGGCCGTTGCAACGCGGGCGGCGGCAAGATGGTTGGGAAGGCGCAGGCGATGCCGTCCCACCCGGAGCGGAACGGCACGGCGTTGAATTGCTCTAGGTCGGGAGCCTGTACATCTGATCGATCAGGATTGTGTACAATGTGACTATTAAATTGTCAGATGCCTAAATGAAGCGCAGACTTCCATCGTGGCCGAGTCGGCCACTGGGGATATGGGAGGGCATTATGAGCATTCAAAATCCGTCTCCCTCGTTGTACAACGAGGATCTTGCGCCTGCGGAGGAGCGTAAGTGGGGTGCATTCAGCATCTTCAACGTCTGGACGTCGGACGTCCATAGTCTCTGGGGCTATTATCTGGCGGCAAGCCTGTTCCTGCTCTGCGGCAGCTTCGTGAACTTCGTCATCGCCATCGGCATCGGCTCTCTCGTCATTTTCGTCCTGATGAGCCTGGTCGGCAATGCCGGCGTGCGCACCGGTGTCCCCTTTCCGGTTCTGGCGCGCGCCTCCTTCGGCACCTTCGGCGCCAATGTTCCGGCACTCGTCCGGGCGGTGGTCGCCTGCTTCTGGTACGGCGCGCAGACCGCCGCCGCATCCGGCGCGATTGTTGCCTTGTTGATCCGCAACGAGAGCCTGCTCGCCTTCCATCAGAACAGCCACATGCTCGGCCATTCGACCCTCGAGCTTATCTGCTACATCATCGTCTGGGCGCTGCAGCTGCTGATCATTCAGCGCGGCATGGAAACGGTCCGTAAGTTCCAGGATTGGGCGGGTCCTGCCGTCTGGATCATGATGCTGATCCTCGCGGTCTATCTCGTCACCAAATCGGGCACCTTCTCCTTCGGTTCCGAAATCCCGCGTGACGTGCTGATCGAAAAGACCAAGGATGCCGGCGTGCCGGGCGAACCCGGCTCGATTGCCGCACTTGCTGCCGTGGCCGCCACCTGGATCACCTATTTCGCCGCGCTCTATCTGAACTTCTGCGATTTCTCGCGTTACGCGACGAGCGAAAAGGCGCTGCGGAAGGGCAATCTCTGGGGCCTGCCGATCAACCTCCTGGCATTCTGCCTCGTCGCCGGTGTCACGACCACGGCCGCCTTCACCGTATACGGCGAGGTCCTGCTGCATCCGGAAATGATCTCGGCGAAATTCGACAGCTGGTTCCTGGCGCTGCTTGCGGCGCTGACATTCGCGGTGGCAACGCTCGGCATCAACGTCGTGGCGAACTTCGTCTCGCCGGCCTTCGACTTCGCCAATGTCTTCCCGCGCCAGATCAACTTCAAACGTGGCGGATACATAGCGGCATTGATCGCTCTCGTGCTTTATCCGTTTGCCCCCTGGGAGACGGGTGCGGCGCATTTCGTCAACTTCATCGGTTCGACGATGGGGCCGATCTTCGGCATCATGATGGTCGACTACTATCTCATCCGGAAGAGCCAGTTGAACGTCGAGGCGCTCTACCAGGAGAATGGCGAGTTCCGGTTCCAGAACGGCTGGCACGGCAATGCCTTCATCGCCTTTGCGGTCGGTGCGCTGTTCTCCTCGATCCTGCCGACCTTCACCTCCATCCTGCCGGAATGGTGGGGCACTTACGGCTGGTTCTTCGGCGTCGCCATCGGCGGAGCGATCTATTTCGTGCTGAGAATGGGCGCGCGGCGCAATCCGGCCTTCGCCTCATGACGAAACAAAGGCGCCTGGCCATCGCCGGGCGCCTTCATGTTCCGGTTTCATAAGCTGCCGGCCGGAGGGAGCCGGTCATTCGCCTGGTTCAACGGCGTATCACCCACCGCATGGATGGCCGCACGGCCCATGAGTATTACGCTGTCAGTTAAGCAGAAGCACTTTTAATGTATTGCGTTCCGCGTTACATTTGCCTATGTAACTTCCCAATGCCTCATGAGGAAACCATGGCAAGCACCGCTCCCCGCAAGGAAATACCGATATCAATGCGTTTTCGCGATGATGATCTGGCAGTCATTGACCGTGGTGCAGCGCTCACGGGTCTCTCCCGGACAGAGTTTATGCGACGCGCTGCCGTGCATGAGGCGCAGATGGCGATCCTGAACGAAAGCGTCATCCGCCTGTCTCCCGATGCTTTCGATGCCTTTGTGGCGGCAATCGAGGCGGCACCATCCGCGCCATCGCCGAAAGTAGTAGAACGCTTGCAGCGCAAGGCGCCTTGGGAAAATTGACCGGTGACGCTGTCGAATGTCGAGCTTCTTGACTGGCGTCATCGACTTCAGGGGTTCTCCTGCGGCAAGCCCTCCCTCGATTCTTGGCTACACTTTGCAACATCGAACCAGCAACGTGGATTTACCCGGACGTTTGTGGTTTGCGACGATGACAGGGTGATCGGCTATTACGGCCTCGCACCGACGGTCATCGAGCCCAACGTCGTATCACGCAAGATCAGAACTGGACGTCCGCCCGATCCAATTCCCTGCCTCTTGATCGGGCAATTGGCCGTGGATAGCTCCTATAAGGGCAAAGGTATCGGATCGGCACTCGTGAAGGATGCCCTTCTTCGCTGCGTTGCCGGAGCCGATTTCGTCGGTGGACGGGCCATCGTCGTCCGTGCGATCGATGAAGAAGCCGAGCGGTTCTGGCAGAGCTGGGATTTTATGCCCTCGCGCGACAACTCCTCGATCCGTATTCGCTCACTGGAGGATATTCGTGCATGGCTTTCAGGCCTCGATGGATAGAGATGGAGGCGCGCCGCCCCTCTGGCCATTGGTTCGGCGTTTTTCCGGATAGTGAGGGTTTAGCCGGTCCCGTGCCGAAGCGGATGCATGTTTTACGAAATGGCATTATGATCGGCCAACGCCTGACCGGCGTTGGTTGCGGATACGTGATCCGCGGGATGGGGAGGACGGCAGGATTTGGAACGGCTGAAGGATCTGGACAGTGTTTCCGCGCGGGTCGGCAGCGGGTCGGCGTCGCCTCCTCATGAGCGGCGCGGCGTCGTGGCCGCAGCCGTCTACGAGCATGGGCAGCGTATTCGCGACATCAAAATAGAGGAAGCCGGCGAGTGGCGAAACAGGGAGAATGCCATCGTCTGGATTGGCCTGCATGAGCCGGATGAAGTGCTGCTGCACCAGATCCAGGCCGAGTTCAATCTGCATCCGCTGGCGATCGAGGATGCGGCGCAGCCCCACCAGCGCCCGAAGCTGGAAATTTACGGGGAGGCGATGTTCATCGTCGCCCGCACTGCCCATATGAAGGACGGTGAAATCGTCTTCGGCGAAACGCATCTCTTCGTCGGCCGCGGTTACGTCGTTTCCGTTCGCCACGGCGAATCCTCCTCTTATCTTGCGGTCAGGCAGCGGTGCGAGGCGACGCCCGCCGCCCTTGCCCACGGCGAGAACTACATCCTCTATTCCATCCTCGATTTCATCGTCGACAACTACATGCCTGTCATCGAGGTGGTGCAGGAAGAGGTCGAGATGCTTGAGGATCTCGTGCTGCGCGAACAGCTGGGAAAATCCGACATCGAGCGGCTTTACATGCTGCGGCGCAAGCTTCTGCGGCTGCGCAACGCCGTGGTGCCGCTCGTCGACGTCTGCCGGCGATACGAGCATATCGATCTTCCCGGCATGGATCCGACGCTGCAATCGCTGTTTCGCGATGTGACCGATCACGTGCGCCGGGTTCAGGAAGATATCGATGCATTGCGCGAGGTGCTCGCCTTCGCCTTCGAAGCCAGCGTCATGATCGGCCAGACGGAACAGACGGCGATCGCCCGCAAGCTCGCCGCCTGGGCGGCGATCCTCGCCGTTCCCACTGCGATCGCCGGCATCTACGGCATGAATTTCAGCGACATGCCGGAATTGAAATTCCAGTATGGCTATTTCGTCGTATTGGGCGTCATCGCTGTCCTCTGCCTCAGCCTTTTCGGCTTCTTCCGCCGGCGAAAATGGCTTTAGTCAGGACAGCGCTTTCAACAGCCGATCTCGGTGTATGCCGATATAGCCGATGTCGTTCAGATAGAGCCTGGCGTCTCCTGCATCGACGTCTTCCGCGAAGATCTCGTCGCCGGTCGCAGCCTTTGCCAACATGAAATCGACGAGAGCTTGAAGCCGGCTGCAGATCATCTCGGGAAGCCGGCGCCGTTCTTCCATCGTCGCGCCATAGGCAATGCAGAAGATTTTCGCCCGCCGCAGCTGGTCGTCCAGACCGAAGGCCACGGAGGGATTGGCAGGATTGGAGAGGGGCGCCCACCGATAGACAGCATACGCGAGATCCCAAAGGCGCGGGGCGGGATGGGCAGTGTCGAAATCGATGATCCCGACAGCCTCCTGATCGACAGTTGCGACATTGTAGGGCGCAAAGTCTCCGTGACAGACGATCTCTCGCGGCTCCTGCGGCGGCAGCATCCATATCTGAGCACCGTCATCCGATTCCAGAAAGCCCTGAGATGCTGTATGAAAATCGCGCAGAAGTCTTGCTGCGGACATCAGCATGCGCTCCGATCCGACAAGGGGATCACTGAGGTCTTCGCAGACGCGCCCGGCGACGTAGCTGACGACCTCCTGATCGTCGCCGGTAATTTGAATGGGCTGCGGAGCCGCCGGGAAGCCGTTGCTTCCGAGATGGCGCAAGAACCGGTGCGTGGTCGGCGTCCATGCGCCTGATGGTCTGATGACGGTATCGCCGTCGCGCCAGATCTGCCCGGTTCGCCCGCCCTCCAATAATTCCACGCATGGCCTCCTAGGCAGATTTCAGTTTTTCGATATGGGCCTGAACCGTAGCGGCAAGGTTCGTCTCATGGCAGTTCCGGTAGAACGCCGCCGTGTCCGAAGGCATTCCGTCGGGAATGGCGACGAAGTCTTCAAGCCGGAAACCACGTGTACTGCCGAGTTGCGGGTCAGCCAGCCGGCTTTCACTCAGGCCGCCGACACGAACCGCCAGGGCTTCGAAATAAGCAAGGTTCTCATCCACTGCCGAAGGCGAAGATGTCCTGCCGTGCGCGGGAATGACCAATCTCGCATCAAGGTCACGGATCCGCCTGAGCGAGGAGCGGATCTGGCGAAGATCATCGGCACGACTGCTCCAGACTTCGGGAATGGGATATTCCACCGCGTCGACGGCCAGGCAGATGCGGAGTTCCGGAATCCAGACGGCGATATGGTCGGGCGTGTGTCCCGGTGTATGAACGAGTTCGAGCGTCAGATCGCCGCCGTTTAGGACCATCGAGCCGGAGAAGGTGATATCCGGACCGATGAGTTCGACATTCGCAAACCGCGGTTCCTGGCTCGCCTTGTCCTTCAGGACCTGCTGCGTCGAGCCATCACGCAGACGGTCGAGTGCTGCGGCATGCGCGATGATCGGAGCACGCCCTGAAACCGCAGAGTTTCCCCAGAAGTGATCCCAATCCATATGCGAATTGACGACGATCAACGGGCGATCCTCGCTTCTGTCCCCAAGCAGATCCAGCGCCATCCGGCACAGTTCCGGCGTGCCGAGCGTATCGATCAGGACATTGAACCTCTCGGTCCGCACAAACACGGCATCGACTTCGTCTCCCGCCCGGAGGATGACGATGCGCTCGTCAAGTCCGGGATAGGAGCACAATTCTACCGCTGGGTTCATGTCTGCTCGCCTTCATTGCAATCGCAGTGATATCATCTACCACATCAAATCTCGTTTGGATGCTCGCCCTCTAAGGGCTCCCCGATTTCCGCTCCACCGGTACTGGCACATCCCACCGTTCCATCACGGCGTTCGGCACGGCGGTCGCGCAGATCACCATCACACTGGGCTTCGAGCGGCCGAGGCTCTTCGGCGTCCATTGCGCCTGGAGCGGGACGGCGCATCGGGGAACCAGCACCTTCGCGTTCGGTTCCAGCACGTCCCAGCGCTCCTGCCCCTTGGCGTTCTCCTGTGCGATGAAACGCCTGGCCTCCTCGCGGATTTCGAACAGGCCGTGCTTATCAGCCGTCGAGCGATCGGTCTCGATGCTCCAGGAGGCGAGGCAGGGTATGCAAGCCGTGAGGGCGGCGGTGAAGACTAGTGATCGAAGCATTGATGGGCTCTCAACCGCTCGATAATTTTCGGATCGGAAACCGGCAGAGGATCTTTTAACGCATACCGGCAATATCTCTACCGGCAAATATTGAGGCCTTCTTTCTCTCGTTGAGCGAGACCGGCTTGCCGGATCACGTCGTCTCCCATCTCGCCGCATAGGTGTGTTTCGCCTTGCCATGCTCCATACAGCCGTGAATTGACGGGTTGAGTGGAACAACCTCCGCCAAAGGAAGTTTGCCTGAAAAGCAAACGCGAGGCGGCGGCCGATGTTACTCTCTGCGAAGCAGGGTGCGCTCAGCACCCCACCCCGGATCTATTATGTCAACCCGCTGCTTCTCCAAGGCATCGATGCATGGCGCGAGGTTTTCGGCCATGCGGCGGATACCGGCTTTGATTATGTTCTGACGGCGCCGCTCTTCGACCGAGGCGGGGACTGCAGCGTCTTTACCTCCCGGGATTTCGATCGCCTCGATCCTGAACTGCAGCTCGGAAGCGCGGTCGATGACGGGATATCGCGCTTGGCGGAGGCCGCTGACAAGAGCGGCGTCGGCCTGATGATGGACCTGATGCTCGACGGCAAAGTCGGCGATGCGCAAGCGGGCTTTCATCCGGTCGATCCTCGACGCTCGCCGCTCGATCCGGCGGAGCCGATGAACACGATCGGGTCCGAGCGGCAATTGCATTTGTTGGGGGAGTGGGCCGAACGGCTGTGGCGGCTGTCCGGGCTCGGCCTCTCCGGCTACCGGGTGCTCGGGATCGACCGCGCCGCACCGGCGCTTTTCAAATCGCTGATCGCCGCGGTGCGCGAGAAGGCTGACGCGCAATTCCTCGCCTGGACGCCCGGCACCGATTTTGCGGTAAGAAGAGCGATCGCGGATGCGGGCTTTTCAGGATGTTTTTCATCGATGGCCTGGTGGGATCTCGACGAGAGATGGTTCGTCGAGGAGCATCGCGTCCAGGAGGCGCTCGGCTGGCAGGTCGCCTTTCCCGAACCGCCCTTTGCCAGACGGATTGCGCATGGGACCGAGAGCCGTGAAATCCTCGAGCGACGTGCCGTCAGAGCGCTGCGGCTCGCCGCCTCGCTCGGCGGCGGCCTCATGGTTCCGATCGGTTTCGAATATGGTGCGGCGACGCCGCTCGATCCGACCCACGGCGATGGTTCGGGGCTGCGGAGGCTGCGCCATGATCTCGCCTTCGACATCTCCTCCGAGATACGCGTCGCCAATGCCGAAATTGGCAGGGCCGGCCAGGCGCGCGCGCCATCGCTTCGCCTGATCCGCAACGCCAACGGGCCGGTTTCGGCGCTTGTGCAATCCGAGGAGCAGGATCTTCGCAGCGCATCAAATGTGCGGTTCGTCCTGATTAACCGGGACCTCAGGAGAAGCGCATCCGCGCCGATGACGGCGCTGCGCGAGGCGGCCTCCGGTTATCTTCCCGTCGCGGCCGATGGCGCCGTCCTGCGCCTGCGGGCAGGAGAGACACGGATCATCGAAGCCAAAGCGCCGGAGCCGATCGCATCCCGGCCCGCCCTCGACGTCGAGCAGGCGATCGCCTCGCCGCGGCTTGCCATCGAAAGCATCATGCCGCGCGTCGATGACGGACGTTTTCCTGTCAAGCGTGTGGTCGGCGAGACCGTCACCGTCGAGGCCGATATAGTCGCCGACGGCCACGATCCGATCGCGGCCGTCCTGCTCTGGCGGCCGCACGAGGCCATGGCGGAGTGGAAAGAGACCGAGATGCAGCTGGTCGAGAACGACCGCTGGCGTGCCGAATTCCTGCTGGAGCGCATCGGGCGCTACGAGTTCGCAGTCGAAGCGTGGAAGAACCCGTTTGCGATCTTCCGCTACGAACTGACCAAGAAGAACGATGCCAGGCTGGACCTGAAGCTGGAACTTCAGGAGGGATTGAACCTCGTCCGCGCCGCGAAGGCTGAAGCGCCGCCGGCACTCGGCGCCGAGTTGCAGGCGCTCATCGACGGTCTTGAAAACGCGGCGGATGCCGAGCGCACGGCGATCTTGCTCGACCCCGAGACCTCCGAGTTGATGAACAAGGCTGACAGGCGGCCTTTCCGGCTTCGCTCCACGACAAGCGCCGTCGATGCCGAACGCAAATCGGCAGCCTTTGCCAGCTGGTACCAGATTTTCCCGCGCTCGCAGAGCGGCGATCCGAACCGGCACGGCACCTTCGACGACGTCATCCCAAGATTGCCTGCTATCCGCGACATGGGCTTCGATGTGCTGTACTTCCCACCGATCCATCCGATTGGATCGACCAACCGGAAGGGACGCAACAACAGCCTGAAGGCCGCGCCTGATGATCCCGGAAGCCCCTATGCCATCGGCTCCGAGGAGGGCGGCCATGATGCCATTCATCCCGAGCTCGGCGATTTCGAGGATTTCGGCCGGCTGGTCGAGGAGGCGGGCCGGCATGGGCTGGAGATCGCGCTCGACATTGCGATCCAGGCTTCGCCCGATCATCCCTGGCTGACGGAGCATCCCGGCTGGTTCGACTGGAGGCCTGATGGCACGATCAAATATGCCGAGAACCCGCCGAAAAAATACGAGGACATCGTCAATGTCGATTTCTATACGAAAGACGCGCTGCCCTCTCTGTGGGTGGAGCTCCGGGACATCGTCCAGCTCTGGGTCGACCAGGGCGTCAAGCTGTTTCGCGTCGACAACCCGCACACGAAGCCTTTTCCCTTCTGGGAATGGCTGATCGGCGATATCAGGGCGCGTCATCCCGAGGTCGTCTTCCTGTCGGAAGCCTTCACCAGGCCGAAGGTCATGTACCGGTTGGCGAAGATCGGCTTCTCCCAGTCCTATACATACTTCACCTGGCGCAATACCAAGTGGGAGCTCGAGCAATATATGCGCGAGCTGACCGAGACGGCGCCGAAGGAATTCTTCCGCCCGCATTTCTTCGTCAACACCCACGACATCAACCCGGATTTTCTCCAGAACGCGCCGCGTCCGGCCTTCCTGATCCGCGCGGCACTCGCCGCGACGCTTTCCGGACTATGGGGCGTTTATAACGGTTTCGAACTTTGCGAGGGGCGTCCCGATGCCAAACGCAAGGAATATGCCGACAGCGAGAAATACGAGATCCGCGCCTGGGATTACGACCGGCCGGGCAACATCATCGGCGAAATCCGGATGCTGAACCGCATCCGGAACGAAAACACCGCCCTGCATTCGCATCTCGGGCTGACGCTGCTGAACGCCTGGAATGACAACATCCTGTTCTTCGAGAAGGCGAGCCGCGCCCGCGACAATGTGTTGCTGATCGCGATCAGCCTCGACCCGCATCATATTCAGGAAAGCGATATCGAGCTGCCTCTGTGGAAATGGGGGCTTGGGGACGACGGCGCGCTCGACGCCGAGGATTTGGTCACGGGGCAACGGTTCAGGTGGAACGGCAAACGGCAGAGAGTGGGTTTCAATCCACAAATCCTGCCTTTTGCGATCTGGCGCGTTCGCGCAGCGGAGGCATGAATGGACACGATGAATCCCGGTAGCGTCGACCCGCTGCTCTGGTACAAGGATGCGATCATCTACCAGCTGCACATCAAGTCGTTCTACGACGCCAATGGCGATGGCGTCGGCGATTTTGCCGGCCTGCACCAGAAGCTCGATCACGTCGCAGCACTCGGCGTCAACGCCATCTGGCTTTTGCCTTTCTTTCCCTCACCGCGTCGTGACGATGGTTACGACATCGCCGATTACGGCAATGTCAGCCCGGATTACGGGACCATGGAGGATTTCCGCGCTTTCGTTGATGCCGCCCACCAGCGCAATATCCGTGTCATCATCGAGCTCGTCATCAACCACACCTCCGACCAGCATCCCTGGTTCCAACGCGCACGCCAGGCGCCGGCGGGATCGCCGGAGCGTGATTTCTATGTCTGGTCGGACAGCGATCAGAAATTCCCGGAAACGCGGATCATCTTCCTTGACACGGAGAAATCCAACTGGACATGGGACGCGGCCGCCGGCGCCTATTATTGGCACCGCTTCTATTCCCACCAGCCGGATCTCAACTTCGACAGCCCGCTCGTTATGGAGGAGCTGCTGAAGGTGATGCGCTTCTGGCTGGAGACCGGCATCGACGGTTTCCGCCTCGATGCGATTCCGTACCTCGTCGAGCGCGAGGGGACGATCAACGAAAACCTTCCCGAGACCCATGCGATCCTCAAGCGCATCCGCGCCGCCCTCGACGCTACTCATCCCGGCGTGATGCTGCTTGCCGAGGCCAATCAGTGGCCGGAGGACACGCGCGAATATTTCGGCGAAGGCGACGAATGCCACATGGCGTTCCACTTCCCGCTGATGCCGCGCATGTATATGGCGATCGCCAAGGAAGACCGCTTCCCGATCACCGACATCCTGCGTCAGACGCCTGAAATCCCGGAGAATTGCCAATGGGCGATCTTTCTGCGCAATCATGACGAACTGACGCTTGAGATGGTGACCGACGCCGAGCGGGACTATCTCTGGGAGACCTATGCTTCCGACAAGCGCGCCCGCATCAATCTCGGCATCAGGCGACGCCTGGCGCCGCTGATGGAGCGCGACCGCCGGCGCATCGAGCTGATGAACGCGCTTCTTCTGTCGATGCCGGGAACGCCCGTCATCTATTACGGCGACGAGATCGGCATGGGCGACAACATCTATCTCGGCGACCGCGACGGAGTGCGGACGCCGATGCAATGGTCACCCGACCGCAATGGCGGCTTCTCCCGGACGGACCCGGCGCGCCTCGTCCTGCCGCTGATCGCCGATCCGCTCTATGGCTTCGAGGCCGTCAATGTCGAAGCCCAGAGCACCGATGCGCATTCGCTGCTCAACTGGACGCGCAAGATGCTGGCGCTGCGTGGCAGGCATCCGGCCTTCGGGCGCGGCTCGCTGCGGTTCCTCTCTCCTGAGAACCGCAAGATCCTGGCCTATCTCAGGGAATATGAAGGCGAGACGCTGATGTGCGTCGCAAACCTCTCGCGACTGCCCCAGGCGGTCGAGCTCGACCTCTCGGCTTTCGAGGGCCGCGTGCCGATCGAACTGACGGGCATGTCGCCTTTTCCGCCGATCGGCCAACTGACCTATCTTTTGACGCTGCCGCCCTACGGCTTCTTCTGGTTTCAGCTGGAAGCGGATGCCGATCCGCCGGCATGGCGCACCGCGCCGCCGGAACAGCTTCCCGACCTCGTGACGATGGTTCTGCGCCGCAGCCTGCTCGACCTCGTCGATGAGCCGCGGCTGGGACGCGTCCTCAGCAATGAAATTCTGCCCGCCTACCTCTCCAGGCGGCGGTGGTTCGGCGCGAAGGACCAGCCGCTTCAGGCGGCTCGGCTGATCTCGGCGACGCCGATCCCTTATGCCGACGGGATCGTCCTCGGCGAATTGGAGGTGGAGCTACCGGATCACAGCGAATCATATCAGCTGCCGCTGGCAGTCGCCTGGGATGACGCGCAACCCTCCGCTCTGACCCAGCAGCTTGCCCTCGGGCGGGTTCGCCAGGGCAGGCGCGTCGGCTTCCTGACGGACGGTTTCGCGATTGAGCCGATGGCGCGCGGCATCATGCGCGGGCTGGCCGACCGCTCGCGCATCACCGGGCGTACCGGCACCCTCGAATTTCTCGGCACCGAGCGGCTCGACCGCCTGCAGGTTACCGACGGCATGCCGGTTCATTGGCTCTCGGCCGAGCAATCGAACAGTTCGCTGATCGTCGGCGACGTCGCCATGATCAAACTGATCCGGCACATCTTTCCGGGCGTCCATCCGGAAGTCGAGATGACGCGGTTTCTGACCTGCGCGGGTTACGACCATACCGCGCCGCTGCTCGGCGAGGTCGCACACACCGATTCCAGCGGCCGCCGCTCGACCTTGATTATCGTCCAAGGTGCGATCCGCAACCAGGGCGACGCCTGGAACTGGATGCTGAACAATCTGCGCCGCGCGGCCGACGAGCTCGTGCTGAACGATCCGGCGGTCGAGCCCGGCGACGACGTCTTCCGGCCGCTGATCAGCTTCGTTGCCATGGTCGGCATGAGGCTCGGCGAATTGCATGTGGTCCTCTCCGGAGAAAACGCCGACGAGGCTTTCAGCCCTGTCGTCGCCGGTAACGATGAGGTCGAGGCAATTAAGAAGGCGGTGGCGGGCGAGGTCGCCTATGCCCTGTCGAAACTGGCAGAACGCGACGAGAATGCCGATCCCGCGATCGATCTGCTCGCCCGCCCGCTTCTGGAGCGCCGTTCCGAGCTCGTCGAACTTGGCGCGCGTCTGGCAGAGAGCGCCCGCGGGACGCTGATGACGCGCACGCATGGCGACTTCCATCTCGGCCAGATCCTCGTCAGCGAGGGCGACGCCGTCATCATCGACTTCGAAGGCGAACCCGCGAAAAATCTCGCCGAACGCCGCGCCAAGACCGTTCCGCTCCGTGACGTCGCCGGGCTTCTGAGGTCGCTGAGCTACCTCGTCGCCACCGCGCAGCTCGACAATGACGCGGTCACCGAACACGAAAACGAGGTGCGTCGTGACGCCATCGCCCGTTTCGGGCGCAATGCCGAACAGGCTTTTCTCGATGCCTATTGGCAGGCAGTCTCCACCTCGAAGGCGCTCGCCATGCCGATCGAACAACGACGGAGGGTTCTCGATGCCTTTCTTCTCGAAAAGGCCGCCTATGAAATCGCCTATGAGGCCCGCATCAGGCCGAAGTGGCTGCCGATCCCGCTCGCCGGCCTTACCGAAATCGTATCGCGCTTGGCGGGGGTCACGGCATGAATGTTGAACGCTCGGAACTTCTCGCCGGCATCGGACAGGATGCCCTCTGGGCTCTGATCGAGGGACGCCACGGTGATCCCTTCTCGATCCTCGGTCCGCATGAAAGCGGCGGCATGACGATCGTGCGCGTCTATCTGCCGGGTGCCGAAGGCCTCGATCTCATCGAAGCTGCGAGCGGCAGGGAGGTGACACCCTTCAGCATCGCTCACCCCTCCGGCCTGTTTGCGGCGGCGATGGGTTCGAGGATGCCTTACCGGTTGCGGATCACATGGCCGGATGGTGAGCAGATCACCGAGGATCCCTATAGTTTCGGGCTTCTGCTCGGAGAGCTCGATCTCCACCTGATCTCCGAGGGCACCCATTACAGCCTGAGCCGGACGCTCGGCGCGGTTGAAATGTCGGTCGATGACGTCGCCGGCGTCCGCTTCGCCGTCTGGGCGCCAAATGCCCGCCGCGTCTCGGTCGTCGGAGATTTCAACGCCTGGGACGGGCGGCGAAACCCGATGCGGCTGAGGCAGTCCGCCGGCGTCTGGGAGCTGTTCGTGCCCCGGCTGGCGCCCGGCGAAAGATACAAGTTCGAGATCATCGATCCGCATGGAAATTGCTTGCCGCAGAAGGCCGATCCGGTGGCGAGAGCGAGCGAAGCCGCCCCGTCCACCGCTTCGATCGTCGCATCCTCGACACGATTTCGATGGACGGATGACAATTGGATGAAGGGCCGGTCACGAGAGCAAAGACTGGAAGGGCCGATCTCCGTCTACGAGGTGCATGCCGGTTCCTGGCTGCGGGAGAATGGCGGGCGGTCGCTCGACTGGGCCGAACTCAGCCAGCGGCTCGTTCCCTATGTTCGCGAGATGGGATTCACCCATATCGAGCTGCTGCCGATCATGGAGCACCCCTTCGGCGGCTCCTGGGGGTATCAGCCGCTCGGCCTCTTCGCCCCGACCGGCCGTTATGGCACGCCTGAGGATCTCGCCTATTTCGTCGACCGCTGCCATGGCGCCGGGATCGGCGTCATCCTCGATTGGGTGCCGGCCCATTTTCCCACCGACGTTTGGGGGCTCGCCCGCTTCGACGGCACCGCGCTCTACGAACACGAGGACCCGCGGGAAGGCTTTCATCGCGACTGGAACACCCTGATCTACAATCTCGGCCGCAACGAGGTGAAAGGATTCCTGATCGCCAGTGCGCTGGAATGGCTCGAACGCTATCATATCGACGGATTGCGCGTCGATGCCGTCGCCTCGATGCTCTACCGCGACTACAGCCGCAACGAGGGGGAGTGGATTCCGAACCAGTATGGCGGCCGTGAGAACCTGGAAGCGGTGGAATTCTTCAAGCACCTGAACAGCATCATTCATGAGCGCTGCCCGCATGCGATGACGATCGCAGAGGAATCGACGGCCTGGCCCGGCGTCACCAAGCCGCCGGAAGAGGGTGGGCTCGGCTTCGACATGAAGTGGAACATGGGCTGGATGCATGACAGCCTGAGCTATATCGAGAAGGATCCCGTCTACCGGAGCTACCACCACGGCACGATGACCTTCGGCATGATCTATGCTTATTCCGAGCGCTTCATCCTGCCGATTTCGCACGACGAGGTCGTCTATGGAAAGGGCTCGCTGCTCGGCAAGATGCCGGGCGACGAGTGGCAGAAATTCGCCAATCTGCGCAGCTACCTCGCCTTCATGTGGGGCCATCCCGGCAAGAAGCTGATGTTCATGGGCGGCGAAATCGCCCAGCCGGGCGAGTGGAACCATGATGCGTCAATCTCCTGGGACGTGCTGGACCGGCCGGCGCATGCCGGGCTTCAGCGGCTGGTCAAGGATTTGAACAGCTTTTACGGCGAAGAGCCGGCCTTGCAGTTCGGCGATTTCCATCCCGAAGGGTTCGAATGGGCTGCGGCGGATGACGCCGTCAACTCCGTCCTCGGCATGCTGCGTTACAGCCGGGAGCGCTCGTCCTCCGTCCTTATCGTCTCGAATTTCACGCCGGTGCCGCGTTACGGCTACCGGATCGGCGTGCCGCAGGACGGCGTATGGATCGAGCGGATGACGACGGATGCGCGCGAATATGGCGGCTCCGGCCTCGTCAATGGCGCAGTGTCGAGCGAACCCGTACCCGCGCACGGCAGGCGGCATTCGCTCTCGCTGACGCTGCCGCCGCTGGCGACGATCTTTCTCAAATCACCTTGACGGGGCTTCACGTCCTTTCGGTCATTCGTGCGGAGCCGGATGGATGAACGGCCAGGGGCTTGCCTCCGATCCCTTTTCGACCGGAACTTCGATGAGGACGGGCTCATCGAGTGAGAGCGCTTTCTCCAGTATGTCTCTCAATTCGTCGGGGCTCGTCGCCTTGAAGGATCGGATGCCGAAACTTTCGCCAAGGGCGACGAAATCGGGATTGGTCAGATCCGAGCCGAGAGTGCGGCCCTTGTAGGTCTGCTTCTGGTCGCGCAGCACATTGCCGTAGGCGGAGTTGTTGAAGACGATGGCGATGACGGCGATCTTGTGCTGGACGGCGCTGGCAAGCTCCTGGACGCCGAACATGAAGCCGCCGTCACCTGAAACGGAGACCACAGCTTTATCGGGATGGGCGACTTTCACGCCCAAGGCGGTGTTGAAACCGAAACCGAGATTGTCCTGGTAGCCGCATGTCACGTATTGGCGAGGGCCATAGGTCGGGAAGGCAAAGCGGGCGGAAAAGCCCATCTGGCTGATCTCTTCGACGAAGAATCCGTCTCTCGGCAGGGCCTCGCGAATGGCTTCGAGATAGCCAAGCTGCGGCTGCACCGCCGAAAAACGAGACCTTGCCTCTTCATTGAGTTCAGCAAATTCACGCGTGCGATCCTCACGGCTGGAACCGGCCAGCGCATCGATCAGCGACTGCGTTCCATCCCTGGCGTCCGCGACGATGCCGAGATCCGGCTTGAGCCGGACCATTTCGGTCGGATCGATATCGATACGGATAATCTTGAGCCCCTTGGGCAGCCACTTCCAGCGCATGAACTGCAATTCGAGTCGGCTGCCGATCCCGATCAGCACGTCGACCTTCTTCCAATATTCATAGGCGGCGACGAAATTCAGATAGTTCGGATGGTCGTCGGGGACGATGCCCTTGCCGGAGCGATGCGACGTGACCGGCGCCTGCAGCAATTCCGCTAACGCTCCGATCTCCGAGCCGGCATCCGCCGCGCCGCCGCCGACCATGATCATCGGATTGCTTGCGCTTGATATCAGCGCCGCCGCGGCAGAGATCTGATCGGGATTGACGGCTGGATGGGGCGCTCTCGCGCCAACGAGAACGTCGATTTCAGGGGCGGACTGTCCGAACACGTCCCAAGGCGCTTCGACCGCTCCCGGCCCCTGGCGGCCTGAGAGCATCTTGGCGACGACCCCAGCCATAACGGAACCGGCCTCGGACTGGTGATTGATGCGCTCGGCCGTCTTGGTAATCCCGCGCATCGTCGCGAGCTGATCCGGCAGTTCGTGCAGCTGTCCTCTGCCTCGGCCGATCAGGTGCGACATGATGTTGCCGGTGATGCAGAGCACGGGCGCGTTGGCGCCGTAGGCGGTGCAGAGGGCCGCGCCCGAATTGAGCACACCAGGGCCGGGGACGACGGTATAGGCGCCGATCCGGCCGGTGGACTTGGCATAGCCGTAGGCCATGTAGCCAGCACCTTGTTCGTGCCGGGTATGAATGAACCGAATCTTGTCGCCGGCGTCATAAAGCGCGTCGTTGAAATCATACATATGGGCGCCGGGGATGCCGAAGACCGTATCGATCCCATGGGCGACAAGCGAACGGGTGATCGCTTGGCCGGTCGTTTCTTTCCTGCTCATTCGGAGGCTCCAACGATGTGTTCGGTTATGATTTCAGGCAGCCTTCGGCCCGGAGCGCCGCGACGATGGCGCCGGCATCGGCGGGCTGCATGCCGGCAAGATTCATGCGCCCGGAATCCGCCATGTAGATGCCGTGGTTTGCCCTGAGCGCGACTGCCGTTTCCTTACGCATGGAGAGATTGGAAAACAGGCCGCGCTGCTGGCTGATGAAAGCCAGCTCGGGCGAGGCAGCGGCCAGCACCGCGCGATTGCCGTTGATGCGTTCGCACATCTCGTCGAGTTCAACGCGCCACATCGCCGTCATTTCTGCGCTTTCGAGAATGGCCCTGACGACGGCGGCGCCATGATCCGGCGGCATGGACCAGTTGACGCGGGCAAGCGCCGCCATGTTGCTTTCGGCCTTCGCGACGTCATCGGCGTTGCGGGCCACGACGTAGAGTGCGCCGACGCGTTCGCGATAGAGGCCGAAGTTCTTGTCGCAGGAATAGGCGATCAGCGCTTCCTCGACGGTGTCGAGGATCATGCGCGTCGGCGCTGCATCCTGTTCGAGACCGTCGCCCAGCCCCTGATAGGCAAGATCGATGAAGGGCACGAGCCGGTGCGCCACGAGGAGATCGGTAATCTCTCGCCACTGCTCCATGGTGAAATCGATACCCGTGGGATTATGGCAGCAGCCATGAAGCAGCACGACGTCGCCTTCCCCAGCGGAAGACAGGGCCTCGACGACGCTTTCGAATGTCACCTGCTGTGAAGCCAGGTCGACGAAGGCGTATTCTTTCACGTCCAAGCGTGCCGAAGCGAAGATCGGTGCATGATTGGGCCAGCTCGGCGTTCCCAAGAGAACCTTCGCCGATGGGTTTGCCGTTTGGATGAGCTCCGCGCCGAGACGGAGCGCGCCGCTGCCGCCCGGCGTTTGAATACCTGCGAGCCGTTGGGCGAATTTCGGCGAGTTGCCGAAGATGATCGGCTCAAGCAGGCGCACGAATTGCAGATCGCCTTCGGGGCCGAGATACTTCTTGCTGTCCTGGGTCTCCAGGAGAAACTGCTCCGCCGCCTTGACGGCCCGCATGACGGGCGTGCGTCCCATGGCATCGCGATAGACGCCGACGCCGAGGTCGATCTTTTCGGGACGATCGTCGACCTGGAAGGCCTTGATGAGTGCGAGCAGGCTATCGGCCGGCCGGTTCTTCAGTTCCTCAAACACAGGTCCACCTCCGTTTTTTGATGTCATTGGCCGGAGATTAAAGGAACTTTCGCGACGAATTTCTGCGATTATCTCCCTTCGCTGGCATATCGATGCAGACAATCGGCGAAGAACGGCTATATTGCGCAGAAATTCCCCTTATATGCGAGGCGGGCCATGCTCGACCAGTTCGATGTCAAATTGCTTGCCGCTCTCCAGCAGAACAGCGAGCTGACGCAGAGCGAACTGTCTCAGAAGGTCAATCTCTCCGCGACCCAATGCGCGCGCCGTTTGGAAAGGCTGCGCAACGAGCAATATATCCAGAGCGTCGTCGCCATCCTCAATCCGGTAAAACTGGGCTTCACCGTCGTCGCCCATACGCTCGTCAGCCTCCGTGCCCATACGGAAGGCGGAAACGAGCGGCTGCATCGTTTCATAGAGACCGCGCCGGAGATCCTGGAATGTTATTCGCAGACGGGCGACGCCGACTTTCTGATGAAGGTCATGACGCGCGACCTCGACCATCTCAGTCAGTTTCTCGAAAGAATGATCCGCGTCACCGACAATTTGGCCTCGGTCAAATCGAGCATCGTCCTCAAGACGATTAAAAAGACGACCGCTTTGCCGCTGCAGATCGTGACGTGAGAGCGGCCGCTCTCACCTGAGATAGTGGATATGCGGGCGCGAATGGTGGGGCGAGGCTTCGATACGGGCCTCGACCGAAAAGACCTCGCGTAGCAGCTTCTCGCTCAGCACGCCCTCAGGTGCGCCGGAGGCGACGATCCTGCCCTGCTGCATGATAACAAGCTCATCGCAGAACATGGCGGCATGGTTGAGATCGTGCAGCGCGACGATGCTGGTGATCGGCAGGCCGGAGACGAGCCGCATCAGGCCGATCTGGTGCTGAATGTCGAGATGATTTGTCGGTTCGTCTAGGATCAGCTCCTGCGGCGACTGGGCGAGCGCCCTGGCGATGTGGGTGCGCTGCTTTTCGCCGCCCGACAGGCTCTGCCAGCGTTCGTCGCGTTTCTCCGCCATGCCGGCGCGGGTGAGTGCGGCCTCCACCGCCTCCTCGTCGGCCTTCGTCCAGCCCGAGAACATCGACCGGTGCGGGAATCTCCCGAGCTTGACGACGTCGACGACCTTGAGATTGGCGTTCGTCGTCGCGTGCTGCTCGACGAAGGCGATGCGCCGGGCGATCGAGCGGCGGCTGATCGTGCCGATGTCGCACCTGTCGAGCGTAACACGGCCGGAATGCGGCCGCTTCAGACCGGCAAGAAGCCGCAGCAACGAGGTCTTGCCCGAGCCGTTCGGTCCGAGCAGGCCGAGCATCCGGCCGGGCTGCGCCTCCATGGTAATGCCGTCCAGAATAGTCTTCCTGCCAATTTTCCAGGTGAGGTTGTCGGCCTTGATGCTCATGACGCGCGTTGGAACCGGTAGAGGATGATCGAGAAGAAGGGAACGCCCACCAGCGCCGTGACGACTCCGATCGGCAGGATCTGATTGGGAATAAGGGCGCGCGCGGCGATGTCTGCAAGCACCATGAAGATGGCGCCTGATATGGCGCAGGCCGGCAGCAGGCGGATATGGAGCGGCCCGACAACGAAGCGGGCGACATGCGGAACGACGAGGCCGACGAAACCGATCGAGCCCACCATGCTGACGATGGTGGCCGTCATCATCGCGGTCAATGCGAAGAGCACCATGCGCGCACGGCTGACATTGACGCCGAGCGAGGATGCCGCCTCGTCGCCGAAAGCAAAGGCATCGAGCACGCGGGCGTAGAGCAGACAGGCGGCGAGGCCGAAGCCGACGACGATCGAGACCAGCGCGAATTCCGGCCAGCGCACCCCGCTGAAGCTGCCGAGCAGCCAGAACATGACGTCGCGGGCCTGCTGCGCATTGGCTGAGGTGGTGACGATATAGGAGGTCGAGGCGTTGAAGAGCTGTGATGCGGCCACGCCGGCCAGAATGGTGCGGTCCGCGCCGCCGCGCGTGCCGTTCGACAGCAGCGCCACGAAGAAAAAGGCTGCGAATGCGCCGGCGAAGGCGCCTGCCGACAGCGACACCGCGCCGGCGCCGACCCCTAGGATGACGATCGCGACGGCACCGGTCGAGGCGCCTGCGGAAATGCCGAGCACATAAGGTTCGGCCAGCGGGTTGCGCAGCAGCGACTGCATGATGGCGCCTGACAGCGCCAGGCCCGCGCCGCAGAAGGCGGCGACGAGCGCGCGGCTCAAGCGATAGTCCCAGATCACCGTCTCATGGATGCGGTTCAGCTCGACCGCGGTCCAGCCTAGCCGGTTGGTGACGGCCGAAAAGGTGGTCGCGAGCGGGATCGGCAGATCGCCGATCCCGACGCTGACGCCGATGGCGACCGCGATGAGGCAGAGGGAGGCCGAGAGCAGTGCGGTGACCACTCCCAGCTGCCGAAAGAGGCGGCCCGCTTCCGTCACTTCAGCAGACCGAGGGCCTTCAGCTGCTCGGCCACCTGCTCGGCGCCGTAGATCGTGCGGATGGTCGGGTTCATTGCCTGGCCGTCCATCACGACGAGCGCTTTGTTCTTGACGGCCGGGATCTGGCTGACAGCCGGATCGCTGTTCAGGAACTTGATCTTGGCTTCTGGCTTGTCGAGTTCCCAGCGGTTGCGGTCGAGGCTCGCAACGACGAAGACGTCTGGATTGGAGGCGATGATGCCTTCCCAGCCGACAGTCGGCCATTCCGCGTCGGCGGTGATCGCATTGTGGCCGCCGAGCAGATTGGCGATGAAGCCGGAGGCGCTGTTCTTGCCGCCGACATAGGCGTCGGCCGACGGGCTGGGGCTGGAGAACCAGAAGACGTAGGACAGTTTCTGGCCGTCCTTAGCAACGCTCCCGCGAAGCTTGGCTTCGCGCGCCTTGAAATCGGCGATCAGCGCCTGGCCGCGATCGGCGACATCGAAAATCTTGGAGAGTTCGTCGATCTCCCTGTAGAGGAGATCCATGTTCCACAACTCGCCGCGGCTGCCGTATTGGTCCTTGACGTCCTTGGTGCTGAGGCAGGTGCTGGGCGACAGATAGGTTGAAACGCCGACCTTGTCGAAATCCTCGCGCTTGGCGATCTTGCTGTTCGGCCCGACAAGGCTCGGCAGGGCGACAGCCACAAAGTCGGGATTTTCCGCGAGCATCGACTCGAAGGTCGGCATTTCGACGGTGAGAAGCTTGACCTTGGCATTGGCCTCGGCGAGCTGCGGCAGAACCTTGCTCGGCCAGAAGGCGGTGCCGACCATCTTGTCCTGAAGACCGAGCAGCAGCAGAATTTCCGCGCTGTTCTGGCCAAGCCCGATCGCCCGCTCGGGCGCCTTCTTGAAAGTCACTTCAGTGCCGCAGTTTTCGAGCGTCAGCGGGTAGGTGGTCGAGCCGGCGAATGACGGCGTTGCGGCAAGGCCGATCAGAGCGGAAAGGCCGCAGGCGGCCAGAAGTGATTTGAAGCTGGTCACGAAGAATGTCCCGGTACGTGGATATGCGGGCCGGGGTATAGCCACAGGAGGGGCTTAAAAACAAGACAAAAAGGCTCAGCTTATCGCAAAATCGACAGCGTCCAGAGTAAAAATATCCTCAGCTCAACTTTCCGACGAGCTTGGCGTAATCCGAAAATGTTGCGCCTTCGCCTTTGGTGCCGGATTGGCCGGCAAGCTGCAGCACGCGGATCGGAAACAGGATCGCCGCGAGGTTGGCGCCGGACAGCTCATGGTCGTCATCCTCCTGGATCGCTTTTTGAGCCTTCGCGAGTGCGGTATCGATTTCCCCGCGCGTGAGCAATTCCTTCTCGACGATCGCGTCGCATATCGAGGCCATTGCCATGATCAGGCCTTTGAGCTGCAGATTGGCGGTATTCATGAGAACTCCCAGGTGAAGAAAGGATTTCTAGTCCTGTTCGACCGGCCGGATCGTGTCGACCGAGACCGTGCCGTCGAGGATACCGCGCTTTATATCACGTCTGTCCCGATCGATCTCGATCACGGTGTAGAGTTTGTCGTCACGAAAGGCGCTGGCATTGGCCGTGGTGACATCTTCGGCGGGCGCCGCATCAACTTCCATGAAATCGAGCTCGCGTGCCGCGGCGACGATCCTGGCATCGCCCGGCGTCCGGGCGGCGACGACAACGGCGCCGTGATTGTGGGCATTGTCCCATCTGGGATCGTCTGGCCTGGCGATCGGTTCCAGCCGATAGATGTTCAGCAACTCGCCACCGGTTTCGGAGGATGCCTCCGCCGCGGCATCCTGCATCTGCGCCTGGCTCTCGACCGATCTTCCGAAGGTGGTCGGGCTGGTCGCATTGTTGACCTCTTCCTTGCCTGTCCTTGAGACGTTCGACATGTCGCTCTCCTTGTCAGGACGGAAACGACGGCCGGCGGGAAACTGTTCCCATGCAAGCAAAGTTTGGCCGTTGACATTGGGTTAGGCCTGTCTCTGCAACCCTGCGGCACAGCCATACCCTTTTTCCAGTCGAGCACTAATTACCCTCTGTCGAACAGGGGGGATTTCGTGAGCACGCAAACCGGTGAATTTTCGCGCGACGACGCTGCGGCCGAGAGCCTCAACGGGCACGACCACAAAAGCATGGCGTTCAACGATGCCAGCGCCCTTTTAGAGGTGCTGGTCGCGGTCAGACGCGGTGATTTTTCCGTGCGCATGCGCTCTGACCTGACCGGCGTTACCGGCAAGGTCGCCGATGCGCTGAACGACATAATCGCCGCCAACCAGCGCATGGCCCAGCAGCTCGAACATGTCGGCCAGGTTGTCGGCCGCGACGGGCGAACGAGCACCCGCGTGCGCTTCGGCCTGTCCGATGGTTCATGGTCGGAAATGGAGGGATCGATCAACGGCCTGATCGACGATCTCCTCTGGCCGACGACGGCGGTCACCCGCACGATTACCGCGATCGCCAAAGGCGATCTGCTGCAGACCGTACCGCTTGACGTCGACGGACGGGCGCTCAAAGGCGAATTCCTGCGCTCGGCCGATATCGTCAACACGATGATCAAGCAGCTCAGCGTCTTCACCTCGGAGGTGACGCGCGTCGCCCGCGAAGTCGGCACCGATGGCAAGCTTGGCGGGCAGGCGCAGGTGCCTGAAGTGACGGGCGTCTGGAAGGACTTGACGGAAAGCGTCAACTCGATGGCGTCGAACCTAACGGCGCAGGTGCGCAATATCGCGGAAGTGACGATCGCCGTTGCCAACGGCGACCTCTCCAAGAAGATCACCGTCGACGTGCGCGGCGAAATCCTGCAGCTGAAGGAGGCGATCAACACCATGGTCGATCAGCTGCGCTCCTTCGCCTCCGAAGTAACGCGCGTCGCCCGCGAAGTCGGCACCGAAGGAAAGCTCGGCGGCCAGGCGCTGGTGCCTGGCGTCGCCGGCACCTGGAAGGACCTGACCGACTCCGTCAATGCCATGTGCGGCAACCTGACCGCCCAGGTCCGCAACATCGCTCAGGTGACGACCGCAGTGGCGCGCGGCGACCTCTCGCGCAAGATCACCGTCGACGTTTCGGGCGAAATCCTCGAACTTAAGGAAACCATCAACACGATGGTGGATCAGCTCAACGGCTTTGCCGGCGAGGTGACGCGCGTGGCACGTGAAGTCGGCACAGAAGGCCGCCTCGGCGGCCAGGCGCAGGTACCGGGTGTGGCCGGCACCTGGAAGGATCTGACCGACAACGTCAATTCGATGGCCTCGAACCTGACGGCGCAGGTGCGCAACATCGCCGAAGTCTCCACAGCCATCGCCAATGGCGACCTGTCGAAGAAGATCACGGTGACGGTTTCGGGCGAAATCCTCGAGCTGAAGGAAACCATCAATACGATGGTCGACCAGCTGAACGCTTTTGCCTCGGAAGTGACGCGCGTTGCCCGCGAAGTGGGCACGGAAGGCCGGCTCGGCGGCCAGGCCAATGTGCGCGGCGTCGCCGGCACCTGGAAGGACCTGACCGAGAACGTCAACTCGATGGGCGGCAACCTGACGGCGCAGGTGCGCAATATCGCCGAAGTCTCCACAGCCATCGCCAATGGCGACCTGTCGAAGAAGATCACCGTCGACGTGAAGGGCGAAATCCTCGAACTCAAGGAAACCATCAACACGATGGTCGATCAGCTGAACGCCTTCGCATCTGAGGTGACGCGTGTGGCGCGCGAGGTCGGCACGGAAGGCCGGCTTGGCGGCCAGGCCAATGTGCGCGGTGTTGCCGGCACCTGGAAGGATCTGACCGACAGCGTCAATTCCATGGCCTCCAACCTCACCGGGCAGGTGCGCAACATCGCCGAAGTCGCGACTGCGGTCGCTCAAGGCGACTTGTCCAAGAAGATCACCGTGCCGGTGTCGGGCGAAATCCTGGAGCTGAAGGAGACCATCAATACGATGGTCGATCAGTTGAACGGTTTTGCCGGCGAGGTGACGCGCGTAGCGCGCGAGGTCGGCACGGAAGGCCGGCTCGGCGGCCAGGCGAACGTGCTCGGCGTCGCCGGCACCTGGAAGGACTTGACCGACAGCGTCAACTCCATGGCCGGCAATCTGACGGCGCAGGTGCGCAACATCGCCGAAGTCTCCACCGCGATCGCCAATGGCGACTTGTCGAAGAAGATCACGGTGTCGGTCTCGGGCGAAATCCTCGAGCTGAAGGAAACGCTGAACACCATGGTGGACCAGCTGAACCGCTTCGCCTCGGAAGTGACGCGCGTCGCACGCGAAGTCGGCACCGAGGGCAAGCTCGGCGGTCAGGCGCAGGTGCCGGGTGTCGCGGGCACCTGGAAGGACCTGACCGAAAACGTCAACTCCATGGCCTCGAACCTGACAGGCCAGGTGCGCAACATCGCCGAAGTCACCACCGCGGTGGCGCGGGGCGACCTCTCGCGCAAGATCACCGTCGACGTGAAGGGCGAAATCCTCGAACTGAAGAACACCATCAACACGATGGTGGACCAGCTCAACGCCTTTGCCGGCGAAGTCACGCGCGTCGCTCGCGAAGTCGGCACTGAAGGCAAACTCGGCGGCCAGGCGCAGGTCTCGGGCGTTGCCGGCACCTGGAAGGACCTGACCGACAGCGTCAACTCGATGGCCGGCAACCTGACGGCGCAGGTGCGCAATATCGCCGAAGTAGCGACCGCGATCGCCAATGGCGACCTGTCGCGCAAGATCACCGTCGACGTGCGTGGCGAGATCCTGCTCTTGAAGGACACGCTGAATACCATGGTCGACCAGCTTCGCTCCTTCGCCGGCGAAGTGACGCGCGTGGCGCGCGAGGTCGGTACCGACGGCAGGCTCGGCGGCCAAGCCGTCGTTCCCGGTGTCGCCGGCACCTGGAAGGACCTGACCGACAACGTCAACCTGCTTGCCGCGAACCTCACGACCCAGGTCCGCAACATCGCCGAAGTCACGACCGCAGTGGCGCGCGGCGACCTGTCACGCAAGATCACCGTCGACGTGAAAGGCGAAATCCTTGAACTGAAGAACACCATCAACACCATGGTCGATCAGCTCAACGCTTTTGCCGGCGAGGTGACGCGTGTGGCGCGCGAAGTCGGCACCGAAGGCAAGCTCGGCGGACAGGCGCAGGTGCCGGGTGTCGCCGGCACCTGGAAGGATCTGACCGACACCGTCAACGTCATGGCCGCCAACTTGACCGAACAGGTGCGGGGCATCGTCAAGGTGGTGACGGCGGTGGCGAACGGCGACCTCAAACAGAACCTCACCGTCGCCTCCAAGGGCGAGGTGGCAGCCCTTGCCGAAACCATCAACAACATGACCAATACGCTCGCGACCTTCGCCGACCAGGTGACCACGGTGGCGCGCGAAGTCGGCGTCGAGGGCCGCCTCGGCGGCCAGGCGAATGTTCCCGGTACCGCGGGAACGTGGAAGGATCTGACCGGCAACGTCAACCTGCTTGCCGCCAACCTGACGACGCAGGTGCGCGCCATCGCCGAGGTCGCGACCGCCGTCACCAAGGGCGACCTGACGCGCTCGATCAAGGTCGATGCGCGCGGCGAAGTGGCCGAGCTCAAGGACAACATCAACACGATGATCGACAACCTGCGCCTGACGACGGAGCGCAACACCGAGCAGGACTGGCTGAAGACCAATCTGGCGCGCTTCACCAACATGCTGCAGGGCCAGCGCGACCTGACGCTGGTCGGCAAGATGATGCTTTCGGAGCTGGCGCCGCTGGTCGGCGCGCATCAGGGCGTGATCTACCAGGTGGATGCCGACGAGGAGCAGCCGTTCCTGTCGCTGCTGTCGGTCTATGCGCAGGGCGTCGAAGCGGCGCATCCGCTGCGGCTCGATTTCGGCCAGGGCCTCGTGGGCCAATGCGCCAGTGACGCCCGCCGCATCCTCGTCACCGATCTTCCCGAGAACGTCGTCCCGATCAGCTCCGGCGTGTTCACGACGCTGCCGCGGAGCGCGATCGTCCTGCCGGTGCATTTCGAGGGGCAGGTGAAGGCGGTGATCGAGCTTGCCTCCGCCGGCGAATTCACCGAGTTGCAGCTTTCCTTCCTCGATCAGCTGACGACCTCGATCGGCATCGTTCTCAACTCGATCGAAGCGACGATGCAGACCGAAGGCCTGCTGAAGCAGTCGCAGCAGCTCGCCGCCGAGCTGCAGACGCAGCAGCGCGAGCTGCAGCAGACCAACGAACAGCTTGGGCAGAAGGCGCAGCAGCTGGAAGAGCGCAACGTCGAAGTCGAGGCGAAGAACCAGGAAATCGAGCAGGCGCGGCGGGCGCTCGAGGAAAAGGCGACCGAGCTTGCGCTGACCTCAAAATACAAATCCGAATTCCTCGCCAACATGTCGCACGAGCTGCGGACGCCGTTGAATTCGATCCTCATCCTTGGTCAGCAGCTCGGCGAAAACCCGGACGGCAACCTGTCGGTCAAGCAGGTCGAGTTCGCAAAGACGATTCACGGCGCGGGAACCGATCTCCTCAACCTCATCAGCGATATTCTCGATCTCTCGAAGATCGAGTCCGGCACGGTCTCGGTCGATGCCGAGGAGATCTTCGTCAGCAATCTGCTGGAGGTGATGGCGCGGCCTTTCCGGCACGAAGCGGAAAACCGCAACCTCTCCTTCGCGATCGAAGTCGGCGCCGATGTGACGAAGAGCATCATCACGGACTCGAAGCGGCTGCAGCAGATCCTCAAGAACCTGCTCTCGAACGCCTTCAAGTTCACCGCGCATGGCGGCGTCACGCTTCGCGTTGCATCGGTGACGAGCGGCTGGTCGCCTGACCATCCTTCCCTCCGGCATGCGCCTTCGGTCATCGCCTTCGAAGTCGTCGATACCGGCATCGGCATACCGCCCGAAAAGCAGCGCATCATCTTCGAGGCGTTCCAGCAGGCGGATGCTTCGACCAGCCGCAAATATGGTGGCACCGGCCTCGGGCTGGCGATCAGCCGCGAACTGGCGAATCTGCTCGGCGGCGAGATCCAGCTGCGTAGCACGCCGGGTGTCGGCAGCACCTTCGTGCTTTATCTGCCACTCACCTATGTCGGCGCCGGCGCGGTGGCGCCGAAGTCGGCTCCGGCAGCGGCGAACGTCGTCGAGTTCGCCGAGGCGGCTGCCCGCCGGGCTGAGAAACCGGTCGAACATGTCGCAGACGACCGTCACCGGATCGAGTCCGGCGACTCCGTGCTGCTCGTCGTCGAAGACGATGCGCATTATGCCCGCGTCCTCGTCGATCTCGCCCGCGACAACGGTTTCAAGGTGCTGGTGGCGATGCGCGGCAGCGATGCCCTGACGCTGGCGCAGGAATATAGGCCGTCGGCGATTTCGCTCGATATCTTCCTGCCCGACATGCTCGGCTGGACGGTGCTGAGCCAGCTCAAGCAGAATTCGCAGACGCGACACATTCCGGTGCAGATCATCAGCCTCGACGAGGACCGCCAGCACGGGCTGACCCGCGGCGCCTTCGCCTTCATGAGCAAGCCGACGACGCCGGAAGGCCTCGGCAAGGCGCTGTCGCGGCTGAAGGCCTATGCCGAGCCGCGCCGCAAACAGCTGCTGCTGGTGGAAGACAATGAAGCCGAGCGCCTGAGCGTCACCGCCCTGCTCGGGCACGACGACATCGACATCACCAGCGTCGGCTCCGGATCGGATGCGCTCGCTGTTCTCCGGCAGGGCTCGGCAGATTGCGTCGTGCTCGACCTCACGCTTCCCGATATGTCGGGTTTCGAAGTGCTGGAGCAAATACGTGATGACGACGGCATCGCCGAGGTGCCGGTGGTCGTGTTCACTGGCCGGGAGCTTTCGCCCGAGGAGGACGCTACGCTGCACAGCATGGCTCGCAGCGTCGTGGTGAAGGGCGTGGAGTCGCCCGAACGCCTGCTCGACGAGACGGCGCTGTTCCTGCATCGGGTCGTTGCCGACCTGCCGGCCGCGAAGCAAGCGACGCTGCAGGAGCTGCACAGCTCGGACGAGGATCTGGTCGGCGAGACCGTGCTGCTCGTCGACGACGACGCCCGCAACATCTTCGCGCTGAGCAGCGTTCTCGAACGCCGGGGGATGAGGGTGTTGACGGCGACGACGGGCAGCGAGGCGATCGAGGTCATCAACAACGAGCCCTCGGTGGCGATCGTGCTGATGGACATCATGATGCCCGGAATGGACGGCTACGAGACGATGCAGGTCATCCGCTCCGAGCCCCGCTTCCGGCGGCTGCCGATCCTGGCGCTGACCGCCAAGGCGATGAAGGGCGACCGGGAAAAATGCCTGGAAGCCGGCGCGTCGGACTACCTGGCAAAGCCCGTCAACACCGAGCAGCTTCTGTCGGCGCTGCGCATGTGGCTGCACCGCTGAGGACCCGGACATGAACCCCGTCAACATCCTCCTCGTCGACGACCAGCCCGCCAAACTCCTGAGCTACGAGGTCATTCTCGAAGAACTCGAGGAAAACCTGATCAAGGCGCAGTCGGCGCGCGAAGCTTTCGAGCATCTGTTGCGCAGCGAGATCGCCGTGATCCTCGTCGACGTCTGCATGCCCGAGCAGGACGGTTTCGAACTCGTCGGCATGATCCGCCAGCACCCGCGCTATCAGAACACGCCGATCATCTTCGTCTCCGCCGTGATGCTGGCCGAACCGGACCGGCTGCGCGGCTACGCAGTCGGCGCCGTCGACTACGTCTCCGTCCCGATCGTGCCCGAGGTGCTGAGGGCCAAAGTCAGGGTCTTTGCCGATCTCTACAGAAAGACGCGGGAACTCGAACGTCTAAATGCCGAGCTGGAGGCGAGGGTGCACCAGCGCACCGCCGAACTCGAAACCTCGGCCGCGCAGCTGCGTCAGCTGAACGAGGAGCTGGAGCACCGGATCGACCAAAGGACGCGCGAGCGTGAGGAAGCGCTGGCGCAGCTCTTCGAGGCACAGAAGCTCGATACGATCGGCCACCTGACAGGCGGCGTGGCGCACGACTTCAACAATCTTCTGATGGCGGTGCTCGGCAGCCTCGGTCTGCTCAAGAAGCGACTTCCCGCCGATGAGCGCAGCGAACGTCTGGTGACGAACGCCATCCAGGCCGCCGAACGCGGTACGGCGCTAACTCAGCGCCTGCTCGCCTTCGCTCGCCGACAGGAGCTGAAGCCGCAGGCGGTCGATTTTCTCCGCCTGTTCGAAAACGTCGAGGATCTGCTCGCCAAGGCGGTCGGACCGCGGGTCGAGATCCGAAAGCGCATCCCTGCGGATCTGGAGCCGCTGCTGGTGGACAGCAATCAGCTGGAATTGGCGCTGCTCAACTTGTTCGTCAATGCGCGGGATGCGCTCGAAAGCGGCGGTGCGGTGACGGTCGCCGCGGCGGCGGAGGAGACCCGGCCGGCCGGTCTTGCAGGTGGGAATTACATCAAGATATCGGTGTCGGACGATGGCGAAGGGATGGACGAGGCGACAGTCCTGCGCGCCGCCGAGCCATTCTTCACCACGAAGGGGATAGGCAAAGGCACCGGTCTGGGCCTGTCGATGGTGCACGGCCTGGCGGCGCAATCGGGCGGTTCCATCCAGATTTCGAGTACAAGAGGCAAGGGCACGACCGTCTCGCTCTGGCTGCCCGTCGCGCAGAGCATTGCCAAGTCGCAGCCGGCGGTCGTGCCTGCCGCCGCTGAACCTTCGAAGGCGGTCTCGCGATCGCTCGCCATCCTCGTCGTCGACGACGATGCGCTCGTCAGGACCGGAACCGTGGCAATGCTAGAGGATCTGGGACACCTGCCGCGGGAGGCAGCTTCCGCTACCCAGGCCCTGGAATTCCTCGCCGGCGGACAGGATTGTGATCTCGTCATCACCGATCATGCCATGCCGGGCATGACGGGCGCCGAGCTCGCGCGCCACCTTCGTTCAGCCTTCCCCAACCTGCCCGTTATCCTCGCCTCCGGCTATGTCGAGCTCGCCGAAGATCAAGGGCTCGGCCGGATGCTCAGGATGGCGAAGCCGTTCACGCAAGAGCAGCTCCAGGCGGCCATGGACGAGGCGCTGAGGGACAAGGTGGCGGCGGCGTGATGATCGAGGCGCGGCGGCTTTGGGAGAGCTGGACTGGTTGGAGCAGGGTCAGTTCCATTTCTTAATTGCCTCCCTCCCAGGAGAGGATCAGAAAATACGAAAAGCTGTCAATTTTACTGTCCTTTGGATTGATGGCCAAAGCCGCCTCCTCAAAATTCCTGGCCCCGCCCAGGATATAGACTGTTTTGCATCTTCCGAGAGTATCTACCGACCGATTGCAAAATATTAAGTGTCGATTTTTGATGTTCAATTCTTCATTTATAGTTTTACGAACGTCTGACAATATTTCCTTTGCGTGGATGTCTGGATTTCTAATATACGAAGCGCCGTCAAAATTTAAGCTCTTGGCAATCATCAACGTCCGTTTGTTGCCATCGCATTGCATGACGAGCGATGCGTCTAATGAAGTTTTTCCAAAACCTGGACAGTTAGTGGCGACGGAATCGAGCGACTTTATAGAAAAGCTCTCTGGTAATGCAGGCGTATACAGCCCGACTGCAAGCAAAATTGATACAAAGCTGAAGGCGTGAGGCGCTGCTGTCATCTTTGCATCCACACTCGATTAATCCGCGACATAACGCGCGTATCATATTTGGGACTGGTTTGGCGCTGAAATCGCGGCCTTTACATCGCATGAATCACAAGCGCGTTGCAAACGGAAGACGAAAAGCTCGTCTTTCGTCCGCGTGAATCCTTCACGATCAACGAGATGACGTCGCGGCTAAATTCAGACTTGCGCCGCCCGCTGATCAGGTCTCGCTCGCTTGCTGCGCTCCACCCCAGGCGAAACTTTTTGCCCTGACAAAAGTTACTCAAACCCATCTCACCTCACCGAAGGCTTTCCTTTGACCAAAACGATGTTCGGCCCCGCGTTCACCGAAGATGGCGTCCTGTTTCGCCTGTGGGCCCCCCTGCATGAAAGCGTTTCGTTGAAAATCGAAGGCTCTGATCCGCGCCCGATGCAAGCGGCTGAAGATGGCTGGCATAAGTGCGCGGTCGCGGATGCCGGCCCTGGTACGCAGTATCGCTTCATCCTGCCGGACGGTCTTCAAATTCCCGATCCCGCCTCGCGCTTCCAGCCACAGGATGTGCATGGTCCAAGCGAAGTGGTCGACCTTGCTGCCTATCGCTGGAGCACGCGCGAATGGGCCGGCCGGCCCTGGGAGGAGATGGTCATCTATGAACTGCACATCGGCTGCTTTACACCGCAAGGGACTTTCAAGGCCGCGATCGGGCGTCTCGACCATCTGCGGCATCTGGGCGTCACGGCGCTGCAGATCATGCCGCTCAGCGACTTCCCGGGTCGCTACAACTGGGGCTATGACGGCGTGCTTCCCTATGCACCCGACAGCACTTACGGCCGGCCCGAAGATCTCATGGCGCTGGTGGATGCGGCGCACGAACGTGGCATTTCTGTCTTCCTGGACGCAGTCTACAACCACTTCGGACCCGACGGGAACTATATCCCCTCCTACGCGCCGCTCTTTACCGATCATCACAAGACGCCCTGGGGCCACGGCATCAATTATGACGGCGACGGCTCTGAGATGATCCGCGAATTCATCATCGAGAACGCCATCTATTGGATCAGCGAATTCAGGCTCGACGGTTTTCGCTTCGACGCCGTCCACGCCATCAAGGACGACAGTTCTGAGCATCTTCTTCACGCGCTGGCCCGCCGCGTCAAGGCTGCGGCCGGTGACCGGCATGTTCATCTGATCGTGGAAAACGAGGAGAATGACAGCGACCTTTTGGAACGTGACGCAGACGGCGAGGCGAGGCTGTTCACGGCCCAATGGAACGACGATATGCACCATGTGCTGCATATTACCGCCACGGGTGAAACCTTCGGCTACTATGCCGATTATGCCGGTGACGCCGGCGAGCTCGGCCGGGCGCTGACGGAAGGCTTCGTGTTCCAGGGGGAGCATATGCCCTACCGCGGCGGGAGCCGGGGTAAGCCGAGCGGCCATCTGCCGCCCACCGCCTTCGTCTCCTTTATCCAGAACCATGATCAGATCGGCAACCGGGCGCTGGGGGACCGGATCATGGCTTCGAGCCCGACGGATGCCGTCAAGGCCGTCACATCGATCTACCTGCTGGCACCTGAGATACCGATGCTGTTCATGGGCGAGGAATGGGGTGCGCGAGAACCTTTTCCGTTCTTCTGCGATTTCAACGAGGATCTGAACGAGAAGGTCAGGAAGGGCAGGCGTGAGGAGCTTTCGCGCCTGCCGGGCTTCGATGTTGACGAGCATCTCGACCCGACGGCGCCGTCGACCTTTGCGGCTGCCAAGCTCGACTGGTCGAAACGCGCCTCATCGGAAATGCTTGAATTCTACAAGACGCTTCTCGACCTCCGACATCGACGGATCGTTCCCCTGCTGAAAGGCGCCGGCGGCGGAAACGGGGTCTACCGCTCCGCAGGTGCAACGCTCGCAGTGGATTGGGTCCTGGCCGGCGACCGTCGCCTTCATTTGGATGCCAATCTCGGCGGCGAGGCGGCGCCGCTTCTGCGGCGGCGCGAAGAAGGCGAAACGATCTTCCGCCTCGGCGGCCGCGATGGAGGACAATTGGCGCCCTGGACGGTGATATGGAGCATCTCGGGTGAGGGCCTGGCATGAAGGCGATCGGACGATGAAATCCGCCGAACTCGAAAAGCTCGCCCGGCGATACGGGATCAGCCCGACCAGGCCGAGTCCCGACGATCGCGAGGTGGCGATTTCCGCCGACACCAAACGCAAGATACTCTCGGCTCTGGAAGTCGAGCTATCGGGAACCACCCATCGCCAAACTTATCCACCGCGACTGGAGCAGCAGTCGAGGCCGGCGGATAGGGCGATTCCCAAATCATTTCTGCCGGATTTCCTGTTCAAGACGCGGGTCTGGGGTATCAGCCTGCAGCTTTACGAACTGCGTTCGGCGCGAAACTGGGGCATCGGCGATTTCGAGGATCTGTCTGACGTGGCCGACTTGGCGGGGAAGCTTGGCGCTGATTTCATCGGTCTCAATCCGCTTCACGCCCCATTTCTTGCCGATCCCGATCGCTGCAGCCCCTATGAACCTTCAAGCCGTCAGCATCTCAACCCGCTCTATATCGCAGTCGATAGATTGCCAGGTTTTGTCAGTAGTGCCGAACTCGAACGGCAATTGGAGAGACTTCGCCGAAGCGACCTCGTCGATTATGCCGGAGTGGCGAGGGCCAAGCTTGGAATTCTGCGGGACCTCTGGCGCGCCTGGCTGCAGGCGGGTGCAACCGATGAAACGTACGATCCTGTTGATTTCGATGCCTTCGTCGCGCGAGGCGGCAACAGCTTGCGGCGCCATGCGCTCTTTGAATGTCTTTCGCTTTCCATGGCGGAACGCGGGGCAGGCGCCGGCTGGCGGGGGTGGCCGGCAGATTTCCGGCGCTCTGACAGCGCCGCCGTCGCCGAATTCGCGCGCGAGCATGCGGACGAGGTCCGCTTCCACATGTGGCTGCAGTGGATCGCTCACCGGCAACTGCTTCAAGCAGCGGATCGGGCGCGGGAAGCCGGCCTGCGTATCGGGCTTTATCTCGACCTCGCCGTGGGCGAGGCGGTCGACGGATCGGCGACGTGGAGCGAGCCGGATGTCTATATCTCGAAAGCGACCATCGGCAGCCCTCCGGATCCGTTCGCCATAGAGGGGCAGGACTGGCATCTTGCCGGATATCTGCCTTCCGCGATCGCTGCCGGAGACAGCTCGCCTTACCGCCGCATGGTGAGCGCCGCGATGCAATATGCTGGTGCGATCCGTATCGATCACGCGCCGGCGCTCCGCCGCCTCTTTCTGGTGCCACTCGACAGCACGCCGGGAGACGGCGCCTATGTCCGCTACCCCCAGCATCGGCTTCTGCAGATCCTGGCCGAGACGTCCGACAAGTATCGATGCCTCGTCATCGGCGAAGCGCTGGGAATGATCCCGCCGGATTTGCCTGACGAGCTGGCGGCGGCGCAGATCCTCTCCTATCGCATTCTCTCCTATGAACAGGACGAGAAAGGCTTCAAGCCGCCGGATGCCTATCCCGTTTTTGGCCTGACTTGCATTTCGACGCACGACCACCAGACGCTTGCCGGCTGGTGGCGCAGCGCCGACATCCAGGATCGCCGCGACCACGGCATCGTGCCGCCCGATCTCACGGCAAAACATCTCCAGCACCGCCGGCGCGAGCGACGAAATCTGAAGGCCGCGCTCCTCGCTGCCGGCATCGACGTGCCGGCAGGTCTTAGTGCGAGGGCCGGCCGGGAGACTTTGAGGGAATTGACGGTCAGCGCCTACCGCTTCATCGCCCGTACTCCGTCGCTTCTCGTCGCGGTTCGGCTTGCCGACCTGACCGACGAGAAAAGGCCCACCAATATCCCTGGCACGAGCGACAGTTACCCCAACTGGAAGCCGAAGTTGTCGCTCTCGTTGGAGGAGCTGGCGTCGAACCCTCTGCTGCATAGCATTACGGCGGCGATGCGGGAAGAAAGGCCACGGATTCACGCGGCAAGGGAACGATCGGGAAGCAGGCGGATTTCGACTAGACAGGGATAAGGAACGCCGAGATGAAAGCCAGAAGACCACTTGTCGAAGTTGCCGTAGAAACCGAGGAAGGACGGGTGCCGCTGGGCATCATGAACGCCAACCAGGCATTGTCGCTTCCTGACGATCTCGACGTGAAGGTATCGCATCCCGATCATGAGCCGGGCAGCACCGACAATTTCATCCCCAAGGACGAACTGCAGCGGCACCTGGACAAGCTTTAGGACGTCTCGGCTTGTCCGCTCGAGCGTCAGGCGATTTGAGTTTCGCATCCCGGAACCTCCATGGGCCTGGTGTGTTTGAGTCCATAAATGGAAGGAGAAAACCATGGCACATGCCGACCGGAAGCACATTGGCGCGGGCGCGAAGGGGAAGGGCGACGGAAGCGGCGCGATGACCAATCTCGACGAGGAAAAGCTTCCCGCAAACACGGTTCTTTCGAACCGCGACAAGACCCGGCACTCCAAAGAGCGCGGCCTCGACGGCAAGACTGTTCAGACCGAGCAATATTCGGATCACAGCTCCAATCGGAATCCTAAATGAGGACAAGATGATGAGCAGCAGATTACCCCCCATTCCCGCCGACAACGTCAGCAACAAGGGAGCCGGCAAGCCGGCGCGGACCGAGGCAGAGGATTCCGCGATGGCAGGCGGCAGCGAAAACCCGGAAAAGAAGGGTCAACAAGGAAACACCAAAGTCAACACAACCCATCAGGGTTACCAGCAGGACAGGTAGGAGGCATCGATGTCTACTTCCAAGAAGAGCCCGTCGACGATCCGCCAGGGCGGCCCAGGCGCATCCCACGAAAACGCCAAGTCGCCGCTTGAGATACCGAAACCGGCAGCCGAGCCGGATAGACGTACGCGAAGCAAGGTTTCCGGCGGCGGCGGCGAGCATGATCGCCACCACACCCACGACGCAAGAGAGAAGTGAGGGACAGACCTGGCGGTGGAACCTGATGAGCACAAGGCACGAGGTCCACCGCTTTACATGATCAACATGACGGAAAACGACCATGACGACCGCATTCATCCTTGTTGCACTGGCTCTCATCGTCATCTACGCCGGCCCGACATTGCTTTACATCTGCGTCGGTTATGCTGACTACATGATCGAACGGCGCCGACATTTGCTGGCTGTAAAACACGCGGTAAAGCGTCGCAGCGACGAGCTTTAGCTGTCCGGTTGACGGCGAGCCAGGATTTCATTCACGCGTTGCGACCGCGAAGCCTCTCCTTGGCGGCCGCGGCCGCCTTGGCCGACCTTTATCTGCGCGTTTGCGCAAGAGAGATTCCAGCTTTCGAACAGGCGTTAGTGAATCGACTGCGAGGTCGGAGCGTTGATCTTGAGCAGATCCGGGGCGGGAAACATCTCGATCAATCCTGCGGCGAGGTCGTCGACATCGGTCTTGCCGTCATTGAAGAGCTGGATGGCGGCGCTGCACAGGATCTGGCTGTCGTGTTCGCTCACCGAGACGCCGAAATGGCGATACCAGCTCATGACGGCCTTCGACAGGCATCTGAAATCCTGCGGTAATATCGGTCTGTAGAAAATCGCCATGAACGCCCGCCACGATTGCCGCTTAATGTCGTCGCCCTTCACTTAATCAAGATAATGTCCGTCCTGTTTGAGACCAAGCGACTTGTCTCCTTGGTGCGTTAGCGCACAGACCAGCTGTTTCGAGAGGCGTGCCGAGCCTTTCTTGCCTCAGGCAAGGACACCCGCGGCAATGGCGGCCTGGATGAAACGTTGGCGCGCCAGTTCGGCGCTTCCGCGTCGGCGAAGCGCATCGACGCAGCGCCGCTTCGCTTCGAAATAACCGCCGCCCCGAACGTTGGACCAGCGATGGTTCAGGACGTCGAGTGCCGCGTCCGGACCTTCTATGCGCTGCTGCTCGCTTCCGCGGTGCGGATGAAAACCGGATAGTGCCAAACCAGGTGGAAATCGACCTCGATGACGTCAGCCATGATATGATCCAGAATGGTCTTTTGAACGGCGGCCCCTGCCTCTGTTTTGGAACGTCCGGTACCGGGCCGGGTGACCAAACGCAAGCCGGGTCCTCGCGGAGAGCCTTGGTCGGATCGGTGCTTCGTGGTTCATATGGCATCTCCTTTGCCGGCCGAACTACGCCATGGCACGGTTGTTCCTGTTCGAAGAGGAACTCTTGCCTGGCACCACCGGATTCTGGAACAATGTCCGGCGCCTCTTGTTACTTGTGCGACAGGCGAATGCTGAAGCAGCCGGAGGATTCGATGAGGCGGAGCGTGGGACTGGGGCTGGTTTTGGCCATCGCGCTGACGGGCTGCACCACCAGCGCCGGCAGCTACTCATCCGCGGGGCTGGGCCCCATTCCAGGCAGCATCACCTATCACGGGCAACCGCGCACAAAGCTGACGAGATCGCCGGTCGGTTCATCCTTCCCGCACACATTTACGGATCAATGGGGGCGGCAAGTCGAGGAGATCTACATTATCCGGCCCGACCGGAGCTTGCTGATCGCAGAGCGCCATTACCGACCGGTTTTTTCGCTCGATAACGACTAGAGAGGAAACCTGATCATGCCGCGCCGCAAGAACACTGTGGGGACGACGCTCGACACCGAAGGAGCCAAGATCGGCGAGCCGGTTCCGAAAGCGATCGTCGATATCAACACCGCCTCTGTCGGGGTCCCCCGCCAGGCCGAGCAAGATTTGCGCACAGAATTGAGCGCTCTGCGGCAACAGGTTGATAGGCTACAGCAACAGGTCATCAGCGCCGGGCGTTCAGCGAAGAGCGGCGCCGGAAAAGCGGTCCGCGAGACCGAGGCTCTGGTGAAACATTATCCGCTCTCAACGTTTGCCCTCCTGGCCGCTGTCGCGGGTTTGTTGGCGTTTGCCTCACGTCAGCTCTCCCCACCGCGCCATCGTGAGCCGTCGGCCTTACGAGATCTCAGGGATTTCTACGACAGGATGCGCGAGCGGATCTGACAAGATTTTAGGATTGCCAGCATCCCGATTCTCCCCGACTCTCTGTTGGGCAAGGAGGGAAAATGCATGCTCGACGTCCTTATACGAAGCGCTCTCGATATTGTCCGGCGCGCAGAACGCTTGATCGAAGGGGCGAGAGGGCTGCTTGACACGCATGATCTTGCTGAGGCCGAGCGATGTGAACTCGATCATGAGATCGAGCGGCTGAGGGACGCGGTTCTTGCGGTGGAGGAGGCCGTCTGGTCGCTCGCGCGCAGGAGCGAACGGTGGCCGCAGGCCGCTCGTGTCCATGCGTTACAGACGACATTGCACTAAATGCGTGACTTTCGCAGGCGCTCGTCGCCTCTATAAACAGCTGTTTTACAAGAGTTTTTTTAACGCGCAATAGCGTGTCACGCCGATGTCACGCGATCATGGAAGCAATATATGCTTTGATTGGGCCGCTCAGCGCTTATGATTTCCGGCCGGATGCACTGAAACAGGGGGACGAGGGACAGGCGCTGTTATCGTTGGGGCATCGCGATGACTTTGAAAACCTCCGGGCAAATATCCGAGCCCGACGAATTCGTATTTCCGGTTCACACCCGGACGATCGCTGAGATACGCTATGATATTGTCAATCAGGTCATGACGGTCGTCTATCACGACGGCCGCTCGCGCGCGACAACCGGCATACAGGGTCCGGCGATGCTGAGGATCCTCGCCCAGCGTCCGCTGGAGCGTTCCCCGTTTCTGCTACAGACGGTCATCTGATCGAGAGCGCCGGCGCGTCCGCCTCTAAATCGTCTTGGTGGTGCATCCATTTCGGGGGAGCTGCGTTCATCCTGGGTAGCCAGACCATGAAGGGAACGCCGATGACCTTTCCACCGCCAAAAGCCGAGGCTCCCGCTCAGCGCTTCGAAGAAGCGAGCGCTGCTGCGCGCGACGCTTTGAAGAGGCTGATTGCAGCCGCCAATGAAGCCGGATGGGGAACCGAGGAAATCTCGGTCGCATTCCTTGAGGCGGCACGGTTTTTGACCGAAGCCAATAAAAAGGATCCCGATCCTGCCGACGACCCCGCGATTAGCGATGTGCCAGGCAAGCGGGAGCAGATTGGCCACGGTGAGCTTTTCGATTAGGCCTCGCTTCACATCCCACTTAGGACCAAACTCACCGGTCAATCCTTGCGACCGAGCTGCGTATGACGAGGCTGGTGCTGACCCGCAGCCACTCGACGGCAAGGGGGATCTGTTCGATGCGGGCGACGAGCCGCTCACCGGCGAGTTTGCCCATCTCGTAAACGCGCTGGTCGACGACGGTAATCGGGGGAACGGTAACGCTTGTCCAGTCGGCATCCAGGAAGGAAATCATCGAGATATCGTCGGGAATTGAGAGGCCGAGTGATTGCAGCGACTTGAAGACGCGCAGCCCCACCAGGCTATCTGATGCGAGGATCGCCGTTGGCGGCGATGAATTCGAGAGAAGGCGTTTGATCACGGCGTCCGTCTGCGGTTGGTCCGTCGCGCCGAGCCGCACATAGTGAAGGGGGTTGGGTAAGCCTGCCTCCGTCAGGACGCTCACGAAACCCTCCACGCGTTCACGCACGGCAGAATTCGATATCCGGGCGACATCGGTGAGTCCGCCGTCCTCGACGTCCATGGCCGAAACGTAAGCGAGATGTCGATGTCCTGCCTCGACCATAAACCGGGCGGCGGCGATGGCGGCCTCGCGATCATCGCCGGTCACGGCGTCGACATCGAGATCCGGGATGCTCCGGTCGAAGAGGACCAGCGGCATACCGGCGCGGCCGAGGTGCCGGAGATGGTCGAAGCTGTCACAGCGGGCGGGCGACACGATCAAGCCATCGACACGCTTGCCGATCAGGAGGTCGACCGCTGATTTCTCCGCTTCAAGCTTCTCGCCCGAATTGGAAATGATCACGTTGAAGCCGGCGAGCCGAGCCGCATCGCTGATGCCACGCACTGCCAGACTGAAGAAGGCGTTTTCGATATCGCCCACGACAATCCCGATGATGCCGGACCGGCCGGTGCTCATGCTGCGCGCAAGTTCGTTCGGCCGGTATTCGAGTGCGGCCGCCGCCGCCATGACCTGATCCTTGATTCTGCCGCTGACGACGCCGTAGCCGCCGAGCACGCGGGCGGCCGTCGCTTTCGACACTCGTGCCGCCTTGGCGACGTCGGCGACCGTGACTGAACGTTTCGGAGCAGCGGAATCTTCCATGCCGCAGCACTACAAGAGTTGTTGACGGCCGGTCAATTGACAGTTATCAAATCTGTTGTGAGACCGGTCTCTTTTTACAAGAGACCGGTATCTGTGCAGATCGTGTTGCCGCGGAAGCGCGGCAAGGCGGGTAAACGGATAATGCCGACAAGAGCATCCCTTTCAGAGCGGAGAACGAACATGAAGCTTTTTGAGTCACTTCCGGCAGTCATTGCGCCTCTGCAAGCCGGTCTCGCGGCTTGCTTTCTGGCGATGGGAGTCGGGTTGGCAACGGCGGCCGACAATCCCTACAATCTGATCGAGCCCGGCGTCATCAGCGTCGGCACGATGGGCGATGCCAAGCCCTATACATTTGCGACCGCGGATGGCCAGTTCACCGGTTTCGACATCGAACTGTTTCTCAACGTCGTGTCCCGGCTCGGCTTTGCGAAAGACAAGGTGACGTTCACCGGCCAGGAATTTTCGGCGCTCCTGCCATCGGTGGCAAACGAGCGGTTCGACGTTGCCGTCGCCGCGATCGGAACCACCGAAGCCCGCAAGAAGACCGTCGACTTCTCCGACGGCTATCTCGCTGGTTATCTCTCCGTGCTGACGTCGGACGCCGCCATCAAGGACGCGGCCGGACTGCAGGGCAAGCGGCTCGGCGTCGTGCAGGGAACCTTACAGGAAGTCTACGCCGCCAAGAATTTTGGCGAGACCGATCTCGTGAAATTTCCTGACAACAATTCCGCCGTCGCCGCACTCAACAACGGCACGATCGATGCGCATTTCCTCGACTACGAGGCCGCCAAGCAATATGGCGAGCGCTATCCCGCGCTGAAGGTCGCCGTCAACATTCCGTCCTTCGATGCACCGGCGGGCTTCGTGATCAGGCAGGGAAACGATGCCTTCCGCACGGCGCTGAACGGCGCCCTTCACGACGCGATGCAGGACGGAACCTGGAAGACGCTCTATGAGAAGTGGTTCCCCGGCTCACCGATGCCGGATGAATATCTCCCCAAGAAATGAGGCGTCGCGCCGTCCGCCGAGGCGGACGGCCTAGTCTCGGCGGCATGCCCGACAAGGCCTAATGGGGATCACGATGAACTGGATAGACAATCTGCGCCGCAGCTTCCTCGATTGGAGCGCGATGGCGGACGTGCTGCCGAGCATGATCAGTGTCGGCCTGAAAAATACTTTGATCCTTGCCGCGGCCTCGACCGTGCTCGGCGTCGTCATCGGCATGGTTCTTGCCGTGATGGGCATCTCGCAGTCTCGCTGGCTGCGGCTGCCGGCGCGGATCTATACCGATATCTTTCGCGGGCTGCCGGCCATCGTCACGATCCTGATCATCGGCCAGGGCTTTGCCAGGATCGGACGGGATGTCTTCGGCCCGTCGCCATTCCCGCTCGGCATCCTGGCGCTCAGCCTGATTGCCGGCGCCTACATCGGCGAAATTTTTCGCTCGGGCATCCAAAGCGTCGAGCGCGGCCAGATGGAAGCCTGCCGGGCGCTCAGCATGAGCTACGGGCAAGGCATGCGCCTGATCGTCATTCCGCAGGGTGTGCGGCGCGTGCTGCCGGCGCTGGTCAACCAGTTCATCGGCAACGTCAAGGATTCGAGCCTTGTTTATTTCCTAGGATTGCTCGCCTCCGAGCGGGAGATTTTCCGCGTCGGGCAAGACCAGGCGGTCGTGACCGGCAACCTGTCGCCACTGCTTCTGGCAGGTGTTTTCTACCTCGTGATCACCGTGCCGCTGACCCACTTCGTCAATTATATCGACGCGAGGCTGCGTCTGGGAAAACAGGGGCGCGGTCCCGGCCCCGCGAGCGGACTAGCCGAGGTGAGCGAGCTTGCTGCTGCCGGCACCTATTCCACCACCGCCGCCGCCAGCGAGGACAGCCGGCATTTCCAGGGCGGAGCGCTGCAAATCCGGGATTTGAGCATGGCCTACGGCGAACTCGATGTTCTCAAGGGCGTCGATCTCGATATCGCCGCCGGGACGGTCACTTGCATCATCGGCCCTTCCGGCTCGGGAAAATCAACGCTGCTGCGTTGCATGAACAGGCTCGTCGAGCCGAAGAGTGGCGACATGCTGCTCGACGGCGAGAGCATCCTGGCCATGCGGCCGGAAAAGCTTCGTCGCCGTGTCGGCATGGTGTTTCAGCACTTCAATCTGTTTCCCGATCACACCGCTCTCGAAAACGTCATGCTCGCATTGACGAAGATCAAGAAGATGTCGAGGCAGAAGGCGCGGCGCATCGCCGAGGCGCGTCTGGCCGATGTTGGTCTGGCCGCGCGCAGAGATCACCGGCCGGCGGGCCTTTCCGGTGGGCAGCAGCAGCGGGTCGCGATCGCTCGGGCGCTGGCCATGGATCCGGAGGTCATCCTGTTCGACGAGGTGACGAGCGCGCTTGATCCCGAACTGGTGAAGGGCGTGCTCGACCTGATGGCCACGCTCGGCCGTCAGGGCATGACCATGGCCGTCGTGACGCACGAGATGGGATTTGCCCGCCGCGTGGCCGACCAGGTGGTCTTCATGGACGAAGGCCGCATCGTCGAAGCCGGCTCACCGCAGCAGATTTTCGACACGCCGCAAAGCGAGCGGCTGAAGCGCTTCCTTGCGGAAGTTCTCTGAGGCGCCAGCCGTAACGCGTTCAATTCAGTTCGATCAAGCAAGAGCAGGAACAGGGTACCCGCATGAATGCTTCCACAAAACCTTCGAAGGTCGTTGTCATCGGCGGCGGTATTTTCGGCGTCTCGACCGCGCTCCATCTGGCCCGGCTCGGGGTTGATACCATGCTCATCAATGACGGCCCACTTGCCAACGGGGCGTCCGGCCGGTCGCTCGCCTGGTTGAACTCGGCGCGAAAACGCTCCGATGCCTATCACCGGCTGCGTCTGGCAGGCATCGACCGCTATCGCACGTTGGCTGCTCGATATCCCAACGCGCCGTGGCTGCGCTTCGACGGCGGTCTGACCTGGGACGCGGACGACGCCAGCAACGAGATCGCCGAAGTCTTCGAATACGAACGTCACCTCGGCTATCACGCACAATGGCTCACCTCGGAGAAGGTCGCTGCGGTGACGCCCGGCGTCGACCCAAGCGCCGTGACGCCGCAAGGCGCAATCTTCAATCCCGGGGAGGGGTGGGTCGATCTTCCATCCCTGATTGGTAGGCTTGCGGAAGAATTCCGTGCGCTGGGCGGCGAGATCATCACAGATGCCGGGCCAGCAGCGGTCGATATCAGAGATGCGCGTGCCCGCGGCGTGATCACGGCGGACGGCACGCGCCGCGACGCCGACGCCGTGCTGCTCGCTGCAGGCAGCAAGGTTCCCACGATCGTAGCGGAGGCCGGCCAGCAGATCGAGGATGCGACGCCCATCGCCCTCCTTGTCAGGACAAAGCCGATCCGCCACCCGTTGAAGGCTGTGCTCAACACGCCGCGCGTCGCCATTCGACCGATGCCCAATGGCGGCTTCGCACTCGATTCCGCCTGGTCGGAGGACGAGGTGAGCGCCAACCCCGACGGAAGTTACAATGTCAGGCAATCGACGCTGCAGGGACTGCTGCGAGAGGCATCGAGAGTCCTCGAAGGCAATCCGGTGCTTGAGATCGAAGATTATGGCGTTGGTCCGAAGCCTATTCCTGGCGATGGCGAGCCTGTTTTCGGCGAGCTGTCATCGGCCCCCGGTTACTTCGTCGCCTTCAGCCATAGCGGCGCCACCCTTGGCCTGATTGCCGGCGAGCTGTTGGCGGATGAGATCGCCACGGGCCGCCGCCACCCGCTGCTTGCGGACTTCCGCCCTGAGCGCTTCAGCACATCGTGCCGGTGACGTCCTCGATATGGGTGGCTGCCCGCCTGATCGGCGCACGGATCATTTAGAGCTATCGTGCGTTCTGCCGCAAGGAACCAACGGGAGACGCATCATGTTCAAGGATCGAGCCGTCGTTTTCGGTGCGGAAAATAACCGCGGCGATGCCGCTGCTTCAGGGCCGAATGGAGAAGAGCCGACCATCAATCCGGATCTCGTTCGCCGTGAGGGCTTCGCGAACGAGGCGGAATACCGAGCCTACTTTGCCACATTAAGCGGAGATGTGTCTGCCCCGACCGACGATCATGTCGGGGAAGCGGTGCGGACCTCGGGGCAGCACATTCTGGAACGCCGGCTGCAGGAATTGAGGTGGGAGCTCGAGATCCTTCGAGCTCGCCTTCATGGGATCAGGCGCCAGGCCGCAACGATTGTCACCGAAAACGTCCGGTGGGCTGATTCCAGCGCCCATGCCCAGCTCGGCGATCAACCGTGGCTGAAGCTCGCCGGCGCGATGGCGGGTGCCTTCGTCATCACCAGGGGGCTGAGACGGCTGCCTTGGGGAACCGTTGTGACAACGGCGCTGCCGCTTGCCGTCGCTGCGATGAATCGAAAGCTTGCGCGGCGGTGATGGCAGTAGTGGTTCTCTGTGAGATCGCGCGTCGGTTTCTTCACCATGGAAGGGACGCCATCATCTCGCCGAAGTGTTCGTGACATCCTACCGCTTTAACGGAGGCGAACATGGCTGGACATGACGATCGCTACGTCGAGATTACGACGCGTCTTCGCTCGGTGCGGTCGTTCTGCGACTTCCTCTCGCAGGGCGGAACTGTCCGCGTCGCCGTATCGGAGGGCGAACCGTACAAGGATGTTACTGCCGTGCTGCTGGAGCGGAACCGCCGGGAGGCGGAAGCACTCGCCCGCACGCGCAGACATCTTTACCCGGAGCTCGCCGACGAAGAAGTAGCGCCGCCGCTCTACAGCCGTCACTGACGCACCCGCCATCACGACCTTCACCTGCCGCGTGGCGAACATCTGCAGTTCGGGCAGCCTGTCGACGGTCTGAGTGGCATTATCCCTCAAGGGGCGAAGTCGAATGTCGTTTTTGTGCCGGATGCTTCGGAGTGTGGCCCGCGCGGGCGACGGCGAGTGATCAGGCGAAACTGATTTCGGCAAGGAGAGGCAGGTGGTCGGAGGCGACCTTCGTCAGACGGGTTTGGAGGACCATTGCGCGTCGGACAACAAGGTCGTCGGTGACGAAGATGTGGTCGAGGCGCATCAGCGGGTAGCGGGAGGGGAAGGTCGCTTTCGGGGCATCCCCGCCGGCAAGCTGCGCATCCCTGAGGGAGCGCGCGACGAGCCGATATGTCGCCGACGAGGGAATGGCGTTGAAATCGCCGCAGAGAACAGTTGGCAACGGAGCTTCCGCGGTTCCGTGCAGCCAGCCGGAATTCAACAGCGTCGTCATCTGTTGGATGCGTTCGCGGCCGCGAAGGCCGAGATGGGTGTTGACGACGAGCAACTTCCTGTCACCGGCGATGATTTCCACCGAGAGCGCCCCCCTGGTCTCGCCGACCGAGGGCAGCGGGCCGGCCTTGATCACGCCTGTCGGTAGGGCGGTGATGATCGCATCGCCATACTGTTCTTCGGCGACCGACAAGGCGGGGTGGAAATGCGCCTGCATTTTCAGAAGCGAAGCGATAACGTGTGCCTGATCGATGCCGCCTGTCCGGCGCCTGCCGACGTCGACCTCCTGAAGCGCGATGATGTCGGCCCCCGTCTCGGCAATGACGGAAGCGATGCGGCCGGGATCGAGTTTCCGGTCACTGCCGATGCAGCTATGTACGTTATAGGTCAGGAGTTTGATTGGTCTATCCTGCATGGCCCTGTAAATGCTCGTTCCCCGAGGAAGCGGATAACCGTTCCTTCTCCGGGGAACACTGAACTCCTTTGATCGTTCCAGAAGACGAGCCTCGCCGCCCTAATGTCGGAATGATGATCGATGAGCCTGAAAAAAATTATCTTGAATGGACTGCTCGTTGCCGGGCTTTGTCTTGCGTTCTTCCTTCTCTACCGCGTGTTCCAGAAGTATAGCCTGGACCAGATCGTCCAATCGGTGCGCAGCATTCCTCTGTCGACCTTCTGCATCGCGCTGCTCTTCGCGGCCGCATCCTATCTCTGCCTCACTTGTTTCGATCTGCTGGCGATCCGTTCGCTCGGCAAATCTCTGCCCTTCCGAAAGATCATGCTCGCCTCGTTCATCAGTCTTTCGCTCGGCCACAATATCGGCTTTGCGGGCCTGAGCAGCGGTGCCTTCCGCTATCGCTATTATTCCAGCTGGGGGCTGACTGCCGAGGATGTAGCGAAGATCGTCCTGTTTTGCGGCGTCACTGTGGGACTCGGGCTCGTCACGCTCGGTGGGCTGGCGCTGACCATCAATCCTGATGATGCAGCACGCCTGCTGCACACCGATGCGGCAAGCACACGCATCTTCGGGCTGCTGGCGCTGATCGTGCCGGTTGTCTATTCAGGGCTGGCGTTCTTCATTCGCGGCCGGCTCAAGCTGTGGCGCTGGTCGTTTCAACTGCCACGCTTCTCCATCGCTGTCGCGCAGGTGTGTGTCGGCACGACCAATTTCATGTTGGTGTCCGCCTGCCTGCACCAGATGCTCTCGACCTTCGGCGACGTGGCCTTCTTCAGGTCGGTCACGGCTTACGTCCTCGCCAATTCGGCGATCCTGGCGACGCATGTGCCGGGCGGCCTGGGGGTGCTGGAGGCGACCGTCTCTTATGCCGTGCCGCAAGAGGCATCGATCGGGGCGCTGATTGCGTTCCGATGCGCTTATTTCTTCATCCCGCTGGCGCTCGGCACTGTGCTTCTTCTCATCACCGAGTTTGTCTTCCGCCGGTCACGCGGTGCGGACGAAGCGGCGGAGGAGAGCGCCCAGGCCCAATCGGTGTAGGAGCAGGAAAGGCCGCGCGGGATCGAAGATCGCCGTACCTGTGATCGGCGAAATTCTGCCGGAAAGATCGACGGGAAACTCTCTGAGGCCTGGAGCGCCGTTCAGCGCGTCGATCGCCGCAATTACCGAACCGCTTTGCCCGTAAGCCGCGGCAAAGGTATCGGTGGTCGTTCCCAGATATTCCGCCAGCAGGCGATTGCGCAGATCCGCGATGGCGCGCCGATGTTCGCCGTCACCAGCCTCGAGCAGAAGATCGCATTCCGTATCAAGCCCCTCCGAGCGATTGTTGAGATTCGAGGAGCCGATTCGGATCAGTTCGTCGTCGGCGATTATCAGTTTCGAATGAATGAGCACCTCAATCTCGCCTTCATTCCCCGGCGCAGGTCCTGATACGACCGCATAATACACACGCAGCCGGTTTGCCCGATCGGCGCGTTTGAGGAGGCGGATGACGCGATCGCGATTGGTTCCCATAACGAGCTTTTCGATCAGCCCGTGAGAGCTGCGCGTGCAGATGACGATGACCTCTGGTCCATTCTCCTCCTGCAGCCGTTTGGCAATGGCTTCGGCAACGCGGAAGGAAGCGAGATATTGCGCCTCTATATAGAGTTGGCGCCGGGTGCGGGCTATGATCTCCAACGTTGAAGCAATCCCGTCGCAGATGCCGGTGCGCCAGGTGGTCGCGGGCTCCGTCAGCACGAAGCCAACGGGAATGTCCCGCATGGCAACTGCAAGATCATCCGGCCAGGCGAAGGGCATGTCCTCGGAAAGCGGCTGATGCTTTTCGCCGGTCGCCGCTTCCCAGCGCCGTCTGGCGATATCGCCGATCAGCCGGGCGGCGTCACCAGTGACCATGGCCTGCACGTCATGCAGCGGATCGTAGGGAGTTCCTTCGGGGTCGCGCCGCAGCCTGTCCTTGGCGCGATGGCGCTTGGTATCCCATCGCCTTGCCGTCAGGTCGATGCCGCCGATGAAGGCGACGGTGTCGTCGATGCAGACAAGCTTTTGATGATGACAACCGCGCAGGACACTCTGAAGATCGAAGCGCAGATCGATCCTGGCATTCCTCGGGAAGTTCTTCTTCCGGAGCAGATCGATTGATTTGTCAGAATAGATCGGCCCCAACGTCCAAACAAGAATGCGTATCTCGAGCTCGGGATTTGCCGCAGCCAGAGCATGCAGCAGGTCGGCCAAGGTTTCATCGGACTTTTCGGGCTCCATGCGAATATCGGGATGGAAATCCCATCCAACGATCCAGACGGCACGTCGCGCCTGCCGCAGCGCCCGTGAGACTTCGGCGAAATATTTGTTGCCGTTGATCAGAAAGGCGGCTTTTTCCGCACGTCCCTGGAGCCGCAATGCCGTAGATCCCTCTTTTTCGCCGCTCGGATGTTGCGCTTTTGTTCGGGTCAGGTACGGTTGATCGGACATGGTTTGAAATGCGGTCATGTTTGCCTCGGCGTTTCGACTGAAAGCAAACGCCTGAAATTTCGAGCGGTTCCCGACTAGGACGCTGCTGCCGGGGCGGACTGGCATAGACGATGTAGGAAAAGAAATGTCACGACGAGCAGGCAGTGCCGACCTTCCCCTTCACGGGGGGCGCGTCCCGCATTGGCTCGGCGACCGGATGACGCGGCTGGGAACGCTGATCACAGAAGCGATCGTTCATCATTACGGCCGCGATGAATTTCTGCGCCGGCTCGCGCATCCTTTCTGGTTCCAGTCCTTCGGCGCGGTCATGGGCATGGATTGGCATTCCTCCGGCATTACGACAAGCGTTCTCGGTGCGTTGAAGCGCGGGCTGAAACCGCGCGCCGGCGAGCTCGGCCTGCATGTCTGCGGCGGCCGAGGCACGCATTCGCGCAAGACACCGCAGGAGCTCGTCTCGATCGGCGAGCGCGTCGGTCTCGATGGGCAGGGGCTGGCGACGACGAGCCGGCTTATCGCCAAGGTTGACAGCGCCGCGTTGCAGGACGGCTTTGATCTATATCTGCACGGCTTCATCGTCGCCGATGACGGACACTGGGTGGTAGTGCAGCAAGGCATGAATGGCGACAGGCGGCAGGCCCGGCGTTATCACTGGCTCTCCGAAGGGCTCGAAAGTTTCGTCGACTCGCCGCATGCGGCAATTGAAGGCAGAAGTCAGGGCGAAATTGTCAATCTCGCCGATAAACGCGCCGAGCGCTCACGGCGTGGTCAGCTCGACCTCTTGGCAACGCTCGGCCCCGACAGGATCATTCGTGAGGCTGCCGCGCTGATGCGTGCGGAGGAGCCGGCGCCCGAACCCGCCGATCAGCCGATGCTGCCGCATTTGATCATGCCCGCCCATCACGACGTGCGCGAGAGCGATGTTCACATGCGGCGCCTGCATGGAAATCTGGCGGCTGCGGCCGACCGCGGGCCGGTGGACTTTCAGGAGCTGCTCCTCGTTCCCGGTGTCGGCGCCCGGACGGTGAAGGCGCTGGCGATGGTGGCGGAAGTGGTACACGGTGCGCCCTGCCGTTTTTCCGACCCGGCGCGCTTCTCCATCGCCCACGGCGGCAAGGATCGTCATCCCTTCCCGGTGCCGCTCAGGGTCTATGACGAGACGATCGGCGTGATGAAATCGGCGGTGCTGAAGGGCAAGCTCGGGCGCGAGGAAGAACTGCAGGCGCTCAAGCGCCTGGACGAGCAATCCCGGCAGATGGAACGCTATGTTACGGGTCCCGATCTCAAGGAGATCATCGCCGGCGAATTCCGCCAATCCGCCGATTTCGGCGGCCGCAGCGTCTTCGGCTGGGAGCCGCCGCCGGCCGCGGACGATTAATTCTCAGTGCCCATCCGGCGGGACGGCTTCGGCCGGAATCGTTTCCTTCAAATTCTTCCGATGGAAGATGAAGAGACCGGCAAAGACGATGATTGCGGCACCGATGATGATCTGCGCATCGGGAATGTCATTGAAGAAGATGTAGCCCAGTACGATCGCCCAGAGCAGCAGCGTATATTGCAGCGGCGCCAGCAGCGATGCCGGGGCGAGCTTCAGCGACCGGGTGATCAGCAGATGGGCGCAGGTGGCGACGATGCCGAGCAACAGCATGCCGGCCCAATCGATCGATGTCGCCGGCTGCCAGTGGCCGATGCTGAGCAGGATCCCGGTGGCAAGGGCGGCGACCGTCTGCCATGTCACCAGCGTCGTGTCGCTGGTCGAGCGCAGATAGCGGCTCATCACCAGTGACAGCGCGAAGCAAAGGCTGCCGGCAAGGCCGAAGAGTGAGGGAAGCGACAGCATTGCCGTCGACGGACGCAACGCGATAATGACGCCGGCAAAACCGACCAGAACGGCGAGCCAACGGCGCCAGCCGATCTTTTCCCCGAGAAAGACATGCGAGAGCGCCGCAATGTAGATCGGCCCGGCCATGTAGAAGGTCATGACATCGGCGAGCGGCAGATAGGCGACGGCGGCGTAGAACAGGGCGACATCCCCGGTCGCCATGACGACCCGCATGAACTGCAAGCCCTTCTGCTCGACGCGGAAGAGCGCCATCGGTCCCTGCCGCAGGATCATCGGCCCGAGCAGGATGAAAGCGCCGACCGAACGGATCACCAACACCTGGCCGACGGCAAAGCTCGTCACCAGCCACTTGCCCATCGCATCGTTCAGCGCAAACAGCAGATCGCCGAGCAGCATCAGCACGACGCCCGTCATGATCAGGTTTCCGGCATTGGCGACGGCCGTGTTGGTTTTCATCTTTCGAATCCTCGCAAAAACGGCCGCGCGTGCGCGGCCGAGTGCGGCTTCGGCTTTAACACGGCCGATGTCAAGCATTCGATGATGCTGAAATGCATTCCGACTGCTTCGGGTTAAAGCCGAGTGATCTGAGAGGCAAGGATCGCGCATAGGCCCGTCGCGTGTTCGGGTTGCGGATCTGGGCGGTGAAGAATTCCAGGAAGTGGTACGCCGTGCGATCGCCGGCGCCGGGAATCAGTGCTGGCAGGGGTGTTTCGACATTAATGATGGTTAGGTTCTTTCATTGGAAGGGCTCGCGCATCGTGGACGGAATTGCATCAAAGCCTGCGGCGATTGAGCCGAAGAAGCGATGCATGCCGTCCAGCAGGCCAAAGGTATAAGGCCTATAGAGTGCGTCGAACTTCGGAATTGCAATCAGGCTCACCGGCGGCAGCGATGTGCCGTTGGAAATAGCAGTCAACACACTGACCATGCGCACGCGGTCAAACCCACGGAAATCCTTTGGCGCCATCGCATTACGAAAGGCGGCGCAATGTCCCGTAGCGAGATCGCCCAAGAGGCTGCATCCTCCGCTAGGTAGGTCGGCGCCGATGGCATGAAGCCTGCCATGCCGGCATCAGTCCACCAGTCATCAGGAATTTCGAATTCGGCTGGAAAATATGAAAGAAAAACCGCATTCGACGGCGGCAGCCTCAATTCACGATGGAAGACATTATCATGAATTGAATCACGGCGACAACGGCGCGCGGAGCCGTTGTCATAAATTCGAGAGCAGGGAGCCAAAACGCCAAACACGCGGAAGCCACCATTCTTATGATGCCCGACCATACATCCTGCTCGCCCGCAGCAGGCGCTGCGAATAGGGGTGCTCGACGGCCCCCTTTCGCAAGGCTTCGATCTTAACCTCTTCGACGATCTCACCCGCTTCCATGATGGCGACGCGGCTGCACATGTGGGAGACGACGGCGAGGTCGTGGCTGACGAGGAGATAGGTGAGGCCGCGCTCCTTGCGCAGGTCCTGCAGCAGATTGAGGATTTCGGCCTGCACCGAGACGTCGAGCGCCGACGTCGGTTCGTCGAGAAGCAGGACATCGGGGTTCAGCATCAGGGCCCGGGCGATCGCCACACGCTGCCGCTGGCCGCCGGAGAGCTGATGCGGAAACCGGTAGCTCAGCGCTGGGTCGAGGCCGACGGATCTCAGCACGGCGTTCACATCGACAGAATTCCTATCCAGACCCTGGTTGCGCAACGGCTCCTGCAGCTGCGACCGGATGGTCTTGCGCGGATGGAGCGATCCGTATGGATCCTGGAACACCATCTGCACCCGGCGGAAGAACGGTCGGCCGCGCCGCCGGTCCAGCGTCTCGCCGTTGAGCGCGATCTGCCCGTCGTAATTGGCGTTGAGGCCGGAGAGCGCCCGAAGGACGGTAGATTTGCCGCAGCCGGATTCACCGACGAGGCCGAAGGCCGTGCCGCTCTCGACGGCGAGATTGACGTCTCTGACCACAGGCCTTTGCCCGTGTCCGAAGCGGATGGTGAGATTGTCGATCCTGATCATCGCGACGGCTCCACTGCAATATCGTCAAGCCAGGCGGGATCACGCTTCAGGATCGGCAGCCGCGCCGGTGGATCCTCGATCTTCGGCAGGGAGGCCAGCAGCCCTTGGGTGTAAGGGTGCCTGGCCTTGTCGAGATCACGCGCCTCGAGCACTTCCACGACGCGGCCGGCATACATGATGAGGACGCGGTCGCAGAAATTGCGAATGAGGTTGAGGTCGTGGCTGATGAAGATCAGGCCGAGATTGCGGCGTAGGACCAGCTCGTCGAGCAGAGCCAGGATCTCGAGCCGCACCGTCACGTCGAGCGCCGATGTCGGCTCATCGGCGATCAGCACTTCGGGTTCGGCAATCAGCATCATGGCAATCATCACGCGCTGGCCCATCCCGCCCGAAATTTCGTGCGGATAGAGACGGGCGACGCGCTCGGGATCGCGGATCTGGACGGCTTCAAGCATTTCGAGCGCCTGGGCGTGAGCTTTTCTGACGCTCGCCTTAGGATGGTGGAGGCTATAGGTCTCGGCGATCTGTTCGCCGACCCGCATGACGGGGTTGAGCGAATATTTCGGGTCCTGCAGGATGAGCCCGATCCGTCTCCCTCGGATCGTCATCATCGTTTTCTCGTCCGCCTTCAGCAGATCGAGTTCGCCAAAGCGCATTCGATCGGCGCTGACCTCAGCCGTCGGCGGCAGGAGTTTCATGATGGCGCGGCCGACGGTGGACTTGCCCGATCCGGATTCGCCGACGATCCCGAGTTTTTCCTGTTCGAGCGTGAAGCTCACGCCGCGCACCGCGCGCATGTGGCCGCCGCCATAGGCGATTTCGAGGTTGCGAATATCAATCAGCTCGGTCATTCCGCCCCCCTGGGATCGAGGACGTCGCGAAGCGCATCGCCGACGAGATTGAAAGCGAGGCTGACGAGCGCGATGGCCATGCCGGGCGCGGCGATCACCCAGGGGCTGTCGAGCATGAATTCGCGCCCGCTTGCGGCCATCGAGCCCCATTCCGGCCACGGCGGCTGTGCGCCGAGGCCGAGAAAGCCGAGGCCGGCGGCGGTGATGATGATGCCGGCCATGTTGAGGGTGACGCGGACGATCACCGAGGGAATGCACATCGGCAGGATGTGGCGGGTGATGATCGAGATTGAGGTCGCGCCCTGCAAGCGTACGGCGGCGATGTAATCCGCCTTGCGCAGGCTGAGCGTCTCGGCGCGCGCCAGCCGCGCGATCGGCGGCCAGGCCGTCAGCGAAATCGCAATGATCGCATTTGTGATGCCGGGGCCGAGGGCGGCGGCAAAGCCGAGCGCCAGCACCAGCCCGGGGAAGGAGAGGAAGATATCGGTGATGCGCATCAGGATCTCGTCGACGATGCCGCCGAAATAGCCGGAGAAGGTGCCGATCAACAGGCCGAGCGGTGCGACGATGATCGTCACGAGCATGATGATGTAGAGCGTCGTGCGCGCGCCGTAGATCACCCGGGAAAAGACGTCGCGGCCGAAATTGTCGGTGCCGAGCCAATGCTCGGCCGAAGGCGGCGCGAGCCGCCCGGCCATATCCTGGACGATCGGATCGTAGCTCGTCAGCAGGGGGGCTGCGGTCGCCACCACGATCAGGAGCACGATGACGATGAGGCCCGCCAGCCCCAGCGGATGCAGGCTGAACTTCTGCCAGCCCTGATGGAGCTGCTGCGCCGACGAATGGAACCAGCCCTGCGGCTCCGGCGCCAGCAGCCATCCGCGAAAGCCATCGGCATTACTGCTGTCTGCGTCTTCGGTGGAGATCGTCATGGCGTCACCGTGTTCTCGGATCAAGGATACGATAGAGGACGTCGGACAGGATGTTGATCGTCAGGAAGACGGCGCCGATCGTCAGCACCGAGCCCATCACGACGTTCATGTCGTTCATCTGCAGTCCGCGGGTGAGGTACTGGCCGAGCCCCGGCCAGCCGAAAACCGTCTCGATCAGCACCGCGCCTTCGAGCAGCCCGCCGAAGGTCAGCGCCAGGATCGTCAGCAGCTGCACGCGGATATTCCCGAAGGCATGGCGCCAGACGACCTTGCGGGTGCCGAGCCCCTTTGCCCTCGCGGTGACGATGTATTCCTGGCTCAGCTGTTCCAGCATAAAGCTTCGCGACATGCGGCTGATATAGGCGACGGAGTAATAGCCGAGGATCGCCGCCGGCAGGATGATGTGGCCGAGCGCGTTGTAAAATACGTCCCATTGGCCCTGGATCGCCGCGTCGATCAGCAGGAAGCCGGTCATCGGTGTGACGAGGCCCTCGTAGAAGACGTCGACCCGGCCCGATGCGCCGACGAGCTTCAGCTTCGCATAGAAGACGAAGAGCGCCATCAGACCGGTCCAGAAGATCGGAATGGAATGGCCGGCAAGGGCAACGATGCGGGCGATGTGGTCGATCACGGTTCCGCGCCTGACGGCGGCGGTGATGCCGAGCGGGATGCCGATGATCGCGCCGATGATCATGGCGATGATGGCAAGCTCGATAGTCGCCGGAAAGATCGTCATCAGGTCGGTCAGGATCGGCTGGCCCGTCGTCGCCGACGTGCCGAGGTCACCTGTGGCGATCTTCCCGACATAGGAGAGAAACTGCATCCATATCGGCTGGCCGAGCCCCAGCTCGTTATAGACCCGATCGTAAACCTCCTTGCTGACCTCCGCCCCGGTGATCGATAGCACCGGGTCGGCGGGCAGCAGGCGGCCCATCGAGAAGGTGAGGAAGAGCAGGCCGAGCAGCGTCGTGACGACTGCCACCACCCGCCCCGCCAGGCGCCGCAGCAGGCTGATCAGAGGGTGCGGGGCCGCCTCGGCGAACCCGCCCTCCGCCAAGCGGCGGCTCGCCTCCTGCTTCGATAGCAGATCGGCGCTCGCCACGCGCTCTACTCCTTGGTCACATCATGCCAGCGCGTCGACCATGTCGTGTGCCCGTGATAGCCCTTCACGTTAGCGCGCACGACATAAGGGTCGGTGCGCTGGAAGAAGATGACGAGCGGGGAGGCCATGCCGGCATAGATGCCGTCCATCTTTTTGAAGATGTCGGTGCGTTTGCCCGTGTCGCGCTCCTTCATCGACTGATCGATGAGCGTGTTGAGCTCGTCCACCTTCATGCCGGTACGCCAGAGATAATAGCTGCCGAGACGTGCCTCGTCGCTATTGTCGGGGTTGAAGGCGTATTGGGTGGCGACGGCGAAGGGATCGGGCAGACGGGCGCCGGAATTGCCGAGCAGCACCTCGAATTTGCGCTCGCGGAAGGCGGGCGTGAATTCGCCGGGCACGAGGTCGAGATTGAACCCGGCGGCCCGTGCGCTCGCCTGCAGCGCTTCCGCGAAGGGCAGGGTTGGTGCCCCCGACGGATTGAGCACTTTCTTCAGGCCATTGGGATATCCGGCCTCCGCGAGCAGCTGCTTGGCCTTGGCGGGATCGTAGTCATAGCGGACACCAGCCTCTTCGGGAGCACCGATCATCCCGCGCGGAATCATAGACTGCCAGGGAAAACCGGTATAGCGCATGATGTTGCCGGAGATCGCCTTCCAGTCGAAGGCGTGCTGGAAGGCCTCGCGAACCTTCGGCTTCTGCAGGTCGGGATCTTTCTGGTTGAGGGCGATATAATAGAAGCCGAGACCCGGAACGTTCTCGATGACCATGTCCTTGTTGGTGGAGAGTGCATCGAGATCGCCGCTCGCCACATACTGGCCGACATCGACGTCGCCGGCCTCCAGCTGAAGCCTGAGATTGCCGGATTCCGGAATGTGGCGGGCGACGACGCGCGCCATGGCGGGTTTGCCGCCCCAGTATTTCGGCTGCGCGTTGAAGATCGCCACGTCGTTCGGCCGCCATTGCGCCAGAGTGAACGGGCCGCTGCCGGCGGAATTGGCCGAGAGCCAGGCGCCGCCGAAATCGCCGTTCGCCTCGTGCGACAGCACCGTCTTTTTGTCGACGATGCCGATCGAGGAGCCTGCCAGCGAATAGAGCACCAGATCGGTATTGACCGCCTGCGGCAGCTCGATCTCCAGCGTGTGTTCGTCCTTGGCGCGGACGAGCTTTTCGACGTTATCGGCCGTGAAGCCCCAGAGCGCGACGTCGGTGGAGCCGACCTGGCCCATCTTGATGACGCGCTGGATCGACCAGGCCGCATCCTCGGCGGTCACCTTGTTGCCGCTCTGGAAGACCGCGTCGTCGCGAAGGGTCAGCGTGATGACCTTACCATCAGGTGAGACCTCCCATTTCGTCGCAAGCATCGGCTTCAGCGTCTTGAGGTCATCAGGCGACAGCTGCACGAGATTGTCATAGAGGTTCGAGATCAGCTCGGAGACCGTACGGGCGTTGTTCTGAGCCGGATCGAGCGTCCGGATACCTGTCAGATTCGTGCCGATGACAAGCATGTTGGGTGGCGATGCCGCCAGGCTAGGCTGCGCCGCCATCAGGGCGCCTGTCATTGCGATCGTCGTCAGTAGCTGTTTCAGCATCTCAAGACCTCCCAATCCTGTTGTTTGCGGATTAAAGTTTCGAACTCAGCCGGCCGCCTTCACGTCCTGCCGGTCCGTTTGGATGGCGCCCTCGGCCTCCCAGCCTCGAAGCAGCCGATGCAGCTCGTCGCGATCCTGCGCGTCGAGCCGCGATAATCCCGGCACGCGCACCGGGCCGACATCGAGGCCGGAATAGGTGACGGCCTCTTTCACGACGGTGACGTTCGCGCCGTTGCGGAATTTGGTGCGCATCCGCTCGAAGGGTTCGAGCTTGTTGACGATCGCTCTGGCCGCGGCGAAATCGACTTTTTCAAGCGCTTCGTGGACGGCAAGCGAAAGTTTCGGCGCGACGTTGACGAGGCCCGAGGTGAAGCCGCGCGCGCCGGCTGCGGTGAATGTCGGCGCCCAGCTCTCCGCCAGGCCGCAGACGAACAGCGCGCCATTCGGATCGGCCGCGGGGATCGCCCGCGACAGCAGCATCAGATCAGTGGTGGCGAACTTGATGCCGGCAATATTGCCGTGATTGGCCAGGCGGACGATCTCGGCGACGCTGAAGCCTTCCGCCCTGACATAGGCGACGAGCGGCAGGGCGGATGCATCGGCGAGATTGCAGAAATAATCGATCTGGGCCGATGGTGCCGCGAAAGGATCGACGGGCTGATGCGACATGACCGCGGAGGCGCCGATCGCGGCCGCATCCCTGGCCATGCCGATCGCCTCGCGCAGCGACCGGCCGATCGCCGCCGTCACCGGCGTGCGGCCGTCGACTCCGGATACCGCCGCCTCGTGGACGATTCGGATCTCCTGCGGCGTCAGGGCATAGAATTCCCCGGTGTTGCCAGCGGCGACGATGTTGTGAATGCCGGCCACGGCCACCCGCTCATAGACCTTCGCGGTAATCCGGGGCTCGACTTCACCTCCGGCGTCATAAGCCGTGACGGGAACGCCCGACACGCCCCTAAGCGCCTTGCGCATGATCGCGATGCTCATTTTTCTCCCCCGTTCGCCTTTCTTCCAGTTGATCGTCAGCCGAAACGGAAGGGCGGCAGCCCCTCCGCATTCACATCGAAGGCAATGACCGTGCCCGCCTCGAAACGTCCGGTGCGGTCGCTCGACAGGCTCGTGACGTAGAGGGTTCTGAGGTCAGGTCCTCCGAAGCACGGCATTGTCGGTGCTGCGACCGGCAGAATGTAGATTTCGACGATTTCGCCGTCGGCCGATATTCTGTTCAGGCGACCGGCGGAAACGCCGGCGCTCCAGTAGAATCCATTGCGATCGGTCGCCGCCCCGTCCGGCCGCCCTTGTTCCTCCGTGAAACTGCGAAGGCGGCGTCCTTCGCCGAGCTCACCCGTTGCGGGATCGAAATCGAAGGCCTGCAGAAAGCACTGCCGGCTGTCGGAGTGATACATCCGCCGGCCGTCCGGCGACCAGGCAAGGCCGTTGGAACTTGTCAGCCCCGTTGTCACCGTCCTCGTGCTGCCATCGGCGCCGACGCGGAAAAGCGCCGCGTCATTCACCTGCGGCTTGGCCTCGCTGATCGAGCCGACCCAGAAATGCCCATCGGGGCCGACCTTGCCGTCGTTGAGGCGGCCATTGATGTCGCGCCCGACCGGATCGCAGAGAAACTCGATATCGCCTGAGACGGGATCAAAGAGATGGACGCCCGTCTGCAGGGCAACGATGATCCTGTTGTCGCGGCAGAGCCCGAGGCTGCCGACCGCAGCCGGCATGTCGAAACGATCGACCTTGCCTTGCGGGGAAACCCGCAGAATTGCCGGCGCCAGGATGTCGACAAGCCAGAGAGCGCCGGTTTCCTCGTTCCATACCGGCGATTCACCGACCGTCAGCGGTTGCTGCAGCACGGAACGGATCTTCGGTTCAATGATGCGCGGCGCCGTCACGAAACCGTCTCCAGATCTTTGACCAGGCCCTCGGCATCGCGTATGCGGATGTTGCCGTCGTGATTGAATTCGCAGAAACCGCCGCCCTGGAACGCGCGGGCGACCCGCCCCTCCGCTCCGTCCTCGATACGGGCGTGATCACGCGGCCGATCCTGCGGCTGGTAGCCAAGCCGCGTCGCCAGATCGTTGTCCCACCATTTCGTGTCGGTGTCGGAAACACCGTAAACAACCGTTGCGGCGATCTGCGGATGGGTAAGGCCGATCCGCACCAGTTGCGCCAAATCCCGGGCGCTGATCCAGATCGCGATCGTGCGCTCGCTGTTGGGGTAGGTGCCGGCATTGCCGATGCGGATGGAAAGGGAGCGGATGCCCGATGTGTCGTAATAAAGCCCCGCCACCAGCTCGCCCCAGCATTTGGAAAGTCCGTAGGGACTGTCCGGTCGCATGGGATCGAGCGGCGAGATGACCTCGCCGCGGGGATAAAAGCCGGTCGCATGGTTGCTTGAGGCGTAGACGACCCGCTCGACCTTGTTGATCCGGGCGGCCTCGTAGAGGTTGTAGGTGCCGAGCACATTCGCCTGCAATATCGCGTTGATATCAACGCCGCCCGCAAGACCGGCGAGATGAACGACACCGTCGATGGCGCTCAGCGCAGCCGTCGTCTCGTCGAGCTTTGACAGATCGGCGCCAACGAAGCCTTCATTCTCGGCCAGATCCGCAGGCTCGTGAATATCGACCAGGCGGAGATGCTCAACATGCTGCCGGAGAAACGGGCGCAGCAGCGTCCCGACACGTCCGGCGGCACCCGTCATGGCAATCCGTCTCATCGTCCTTCCTCCCATTGTCGCTCAAACCCCCTGAAACATGCGGGCGCGCGCATTCAGTATGTGTGTCTTCATCGCATCATGCGCTTCGGCTTCCCGCCGCGCGAAGATCGCCTCCACGATGACCGCATGCTCGTCCTGAACGCTGCGGATCTGCTCCGGAGTCCGTTTCAGGCTCAGGCTTCGCGTTACGGAATGGCCGATGGCGAAATGCGGCTTGAACCATTCGCGCACGGTGATGTGAAACTGATTGCCTGTCGCCATCGCGATCGCGTCGTGCAGGGCCTGGTCTTCGTCGGCGCCGAGTTCGCCGTTCCTCAGACATTGTTCGATCGCAAGAAGCGCCTCCGTGATCCGCTCCTTGTCCGCCGGCTGCCAGTTTCGCGCTGCAAGCTCCGCAGCTTCGGCCTCGAGACCGGCGCGGAATTCGAAGAACCGCTGGACATCAGCAAGCGAGCCGACCGGAACCATTTTCAGCATCGACGAATCCGGCCGCTGCCGGACATAGGAACCGGAGCCCTTGCGGGAAACGACGAGGCCGTCGGCTCTCAGACGTTCGAGCGCTTCTCGCACAACGGGTCTCGATGCGCCGAAATCGGCTGCAAGCCTGGTCTCCGACGGCAGCCGCTCGTTGACGGGAAAATTGCCGTCCGCGATCATCCCCACGATCTTCTCGTAGATGATGTCGCTGAAGCGCGTTGCGCCCCGGTTCGAAACGGCATCGACTGCAAACGTCATTATCGCTCTTTTCTCCCCCGCCAAGTGGCGAATCCGCCCCGTCGGCTCTTCGCCCGGCGAGCAGAAGCCGGATATGCCTTCTCGACCGTGCGCCGGGATGGCGCCGCGCCGTCACCGGCCGCGATGCGGCCCGTATACAGCTTCTGACAGGTCTGTCTTCTTTCCCTATCCAAGGCAGGATTGCCAATGGCTTGGCGTTGTGTCTGATACGGCATGGCTATCCAATCTGTAATTATCTGTCAACTCTTGTAATCATTTGAGAACGTGTCTATGGTTTCGTTCCGGCGCCGAGGAGGGCGCAAAACGGCAGGTCGGAAGCCCGCCTGTGCCGGCATAAAAGGGGAGGAATCAATGCCCAATGAAATTCTGTCTCGCGGTGTCACCCGCCGCGCCGTTCTCGGCGGCATGGCTGGTGCTGCAGCACTGTCCATCGCCGGTCGTGCCTTCGCCGCCGGCGGCGAAGCACCTGCGCTGGCGCAACTGGTCAAAGACGGCAAACTGCCGCCGCTGGCCGAGCGCCTGCCGAAGAAGCCGATGGTGGTAACGCCGTTCGAGAAGGTCGGCACCTATGGCGGCACGTTGCGCCGGGGTCTGCGCGGTTCATCCGACCATAACGGCATTCTGCGCATGGTCGGCAACCAGAGCCTTGTGCGCTGGAACCTGGAATTCACCGCCGTGCAGCCGAACCTCGCCGAGCGCTGGGAAGTCAGCGACGACGCGACGCAATTCACCTTCCATCTGATCGAAGGCGTGCGCTGGTCAGACGGCCACCCGTTCACGGCCGACGACGTCGTTTTTGCGATCGAAGACTGCGTGAAGAACACCGAGCTTTACAGCGCGACGCCGGCGCAGCTTGCCGTTGCCGGCAAGCCGGTCACCGTCGAGAAGATCGACGATTATACGGTGAAATTCACCTTCGCGGCGGCCAACGCGCTTTATCTCGAAAATCTCGCCACGCCGCTCGGCCAACATCCGACGCTCTTCCCGAAGCATTACTGCAGCCAGTTCCTGCCGAAATACAATCCCAACATCGAGGCCGATGCGAAGAAGGCGGGTGTCACCAGCTGGACGGAGCTCTTCCGCAGCCGCTGCGGCGACATCGAAATTCCGACGCGCTGGGGCAATGTCGACAAGCCGACACTCGATCCCTGGGTCGTCAAGGAACCCTATGTCGGCGGCGCCACGCGCGTCGTCATGACCCGGAATCCCTATTTCTGGCAGGTCGATACATCTGGCAACCAGCTTCCCTACATCGATGAGATCAACTTCGGCATTTCGCAGGACGTCGAGTCGCTGATGCTGAACGTCATCTCCGGCAAGATCGACATTCAGGAACGGCACATCAGCGTGCTGGCCAACAAGCCGACGCTCTCCCAGAACATGCAGAAGGGCGATTATCGCCTGTTGACGCTCGTGCCTTCCTCCTCCCAACAGTGCCAGATCTACTTCAACATCACCCACAAAGATCCCGCCATGCGCAAGATGTTTGCGGACAAGTCGTTCCGGCAGGCGCTCTCGATCGGCATCAATCGCCAGGAACTCATCGACATCGTGTATTTCGGGCAGAGCGAGCCTTATCAGGCCGGGCCGCGTCCGACCCATCCCTGGTATCATGAGAAATATGCGCGTCAATTCACCGAATACGACGCCGACAAGGCAGGTGCGATGCTTGATCAGGCCGGCTACAAGAAGGGGCCTGACGGCTTTCGCCTGCGGCCCGACGGTCAGAAGGTGTTCTTCTCGGTCGACGTCATTCCGACGCTTTATCCCGATCTCGTCGATGCCCTGGAACTGGTCAAGACGCATTGGTCGCAGATCGGCATCGACATGAAGGTCAATACGATCGAGCGGGCGCTCTACTATACCCGCGGCGACGACAATGCTCATGATGCGCAGGTGTGGCCGGGGCCGGGCGGTCTCGATCCGATGCTCGACCCGCGCGATTTCTTCGCATTCCACCCGCAGGGATCACGTTACGCCATCCCGTGGACGCTCTGGTATACCTCCAACGGGGCGCGCGGCGAAGAGCCGCCGGAAAGCCAGAAGAAGCGCATGAAGCTTTTCGACGAGGCGCGTTCGACGGCCGATCTCGACAAGCGCGGCGCGGTCATGAAGCAGATCTTCGATATCGCTGCGGAGGAATTCGAGACAGTAGGGCTTTGCCTCGCCGTCGGCGGCTTCGGCATCATCCGCAATAATCTGCGCAATGTTCCCGAGAAGCAGCCGGATAGCTGGTCCTGGCCCAATCCGGGACCTGCGATGCCGCAGCAGTTCACCTTCACGAGCTGATTTTGATCGAGCGCCGTACCGACGGTACGGCGCTTTCTTCGGTTCGCCTTCCGATGCCTTGCCGGCGATGAGAGCCGGTTAGGCCCGGAGGGCGGTACTCAATGCAAGAGGCGCCCATGCTGGTCTTTATCGCCAAACGTCTGCTGTGGATGATTCCATCGCTCTTTGCCGTCAGCTTCCTCGCTTTCGTGCTGATCCAGCTGCCGCCGGGCGACTATGTCACGACCTATATTGCGACGCTGGCGGCCTCCAACGAAATCGTCGATCAGAACACCGCGGCACAATTGCGCGAACGCTTCGGACTCGATGACCCGATGCTCATCCAATATTTCAAATGGATCTGGGGCATCCTCTCGCGCGGCGACTTCGGCATTTCCTTCGAATGGCAGCAGCCGGTGTCGGATCTGATCTGGGAGCGTATGGCGCTGACCCTCGTCCTGGCTCTCTCGACATTGATCGCCACCTGGGCAATCGCGCTGCCGATCGGTGTCTTTTCCGCCGTGCGCAAATACTCGATCGGCGACTATTTCTTCACCGCCTTCACCTTTTTCGGTCTGGCCGTTCCGTCCTTCCTGCTGGCGCTGGTGCTGATGTATATCGCGGCAGTCGAATTCGGCCAGGACGTCGGGGGATTGTTTTCGCCGCAGTATGAGAATGCGCCCTGGAGCTTTGCCAAGATGGGCGATCTCTTCTCGCATCTCTGGCTTCCCGTCATCATCCTTGCCGTCTCCTCGACGGCGAGCCTCATCCGCGTCATGCGCGCAAACATGCTCGACGAGCTGCCGAAGCCTTACGTGACGACGGCACGGGCAAAGGGGCTCTCGGAATTCCGCCTGCTGATGAAATATCCGATGATGATCGCGCTCAATCCGTTCATCTCGACGATTGCCTGGCTACTGCCCAATCTCATCTCCGGCTCGGTCGTCGTCGCCATCGTCCTCAACCTGCCGACGGCAGCCCCATTGCTGCTGCAGGCGCTGATGGCTCAGGACATGTATCTGGCAGGCGCCTTTGTTCTGCTCATCTGCGCGCTGACGCTGATAGGCTCTCTGATCAGCGACATCCTGCTTGCGCTGGTCGATCCCCGCATCCGGTTGGAATAGGAGCCCGATATGGCCGACATCGCCGTCACAAACATTCAGCCGGACCGCGCCGCCGTCGCATCGCAGTGGCAGCTGATCTGGTGGGCTTTCCGCCGCCACAAGCTGGCCATGGTGGCGCTCGTCGTCACCGTGATGATGTACATCGTTGCCCTGGTTCCGGGCTTCTTCGCCATCAACGATCCGAACCTGCAAAATGCGCGGGCGACCTTTCATCCGCCGCAGCAGTTGCACCTGATCGATACTGAGAACGGATTTTCCTTCGGTCCGCACTATTATCCGATGAAGCTGACCCGCGATCCGGAAACGCTTGCCGCCATCTTCAAGGAAGACACGACGAAGCGCGTCGACGTCCAGTTCTTCGGGCGCGGCTATGAATATTCCGTGTTCGGCCTGTTCAACACCAACATCCATCTGATCGCCTCGCCCGACAAGACGACGCCGCTGCTTCTCTTCGGCGCCGACCGGCTTGGGCGCGATGTCTTCAGCCGGACGGTGCAGGGTTCGCAGGTTTCGCTGTCGATCGGCCTGGTCGGCGTCTTCCTGTCATTGATGCTCGGCATCGTGATCGGCGGCATCTCCGGATATTACGGCGGCCGCATCGATTTTTTCATGCAGCGGGTAATCGACTTCGTGCTGTCGCTGCCGACAATCCCGATCTGGCTCGCCATGGCTGCCGCCCTGCCGCAGGATTGGCCGGCGACGCTGCAATATATGATGATTACGATCATCCTGTCGCTGACCGGCTGGGCCCAGCTTGCCCGGGTCGTTCGTGGTCGTTTCCTGTCGTTGCGCACCGAGGAATTCGTCGCTGCCGCCAGGCTGGATGGCGTTCGCGAAGGCCGCATCATCTTTCGCCACATGCTGCCGAGCTTCGCCAGCCACATCATCGCGTCGATCACGCTTGCTGTGCCGGCGATGATCCTTGCCGAAACCTCGCTTTCCTTCCTCGGGCTCGGGCTGCAGCCGCCGACCATTTCCTGGGGCGTGCTGTTGCGCGAGGCACAGAACATTCGCTCGATCGCCACGGCGCCCTGGCTCTTCCTGCCGGGCTGCGCGGTCGTGGTCGCCGTCATGGCGCTCAATCTCCTCGGCGACGGTCTGCGCGACGCAGCCGACCCCTACAACAAATGAGGACGGCATGACCGACATCGTTCCCATTGCCGGCAGACCGCTGCTCGAAGTGAAGAACCTCACCGTCGAGTTCCCGCTGCGCACCGGCGTCTTTCGCGCCGTCAACGACCTGTCCTTTACAATCGCGCCGGGCAAGACGCTCTGCGTGGTCGGTGAAAGCGGATCCGGAAAGTCGGTGACGGCGCGCTCGATCCTGCAGATCGTCGATGCGCCCGGTCGCATCGCCGGCGGCTCGATCACACTGAACCATCCGAAGGGCGGCTCGATCAATCTAACCAGCCTCAATCCGCGCGGGCGCCAAATCCGCGCAATCCGCGGCCGCGATATCGCCATGATCTTCCAGGAGCCGATGTCGTCGCTGTCGCCCATCCACACCGTCGGCAACCAGATTATCGAGGCGCTTCGACTTCACACCAGGATGAGCAAGGCGGAAGCGCGAGCGGAAGCCATATCGCTGCTCAAACAGGTTGAAATTCCTGCGCCTGAGAAAGCGCTGGATCGATATGCCTTCCAATATTCCGGCGGCATGCGCCAGCGCGCGATGATCGCCATGGCGCTCGCTTGCAAGCCGCAGCTGCTGATCGCCGACGAGCCGACCACGGCCCTCGACGTGACGACGCAGGCCGAAATTCTCGACCTGATCGCCCGGCTGCAGAAGGCCAACGGAATGGCCGTTCTCTTCATCACGCATGATATGGGCGTCGTGGCGCAGATCGCCGACGATGTGCTTGTGATGCACAATGGCGTTGCCAAGGAATATGCACCGGTCGAGCAGATCTTTCACGCCCCGAAAGACGACTATACCCGCATGTTGATCGGTTCGGTGCTGAAGCTGGAGCAGAAGGCCGAGATTCGCCTGGCGCGCGCGCCGCTGGACAGGACGGCGGCGCCGATCCTGGAATTGCGTAATCTTTCGATGGACTTCGGCGAGGTAAAAGCACTCGACGACGTCTCCATTTCGCTTTTGCCGGGCGAAACTCTTGGCATCGTCGGCGAAAGCGGATCCGGCAAGACGACGATGGGCCGCTCGATCATGCGGCTGCTCGATCCAACCGCCGGTGAAATCCTCTATCGCCGGGCTGATGGCGGCATCATCGACCTGGCAACGGCAAAAGGCCAGACGCTTGCCGCCGCGCGCCGCGAATTGCGCATGGTGTTCCAGGATCCCTTCGGCTCCCTCAATCCACGCATGACCGTCTCCCAGATCATCGGCGAACCGCTGCTGGTCAACGGCGTCGCCAAGGGACGGGCGCTGGACGAGCGCGTCTGCCACCTGATGGAGCAGGTCGGCCTTGATCCCAGGGCGCGCGAACGTTATCCGCACGCCTTCTCCGGCGGCCAGCGCCAGCGCATCGGCATCGCCCGCGCCATCACCCTCAATCCGCGCGTCATCGTCGCCGATGAGGCGACGTCGGCGCTCGACGTCTCCGTACGCTCGCAGGTGCTCGATCTCCTGATGCGCCTGCAGGACGAACTCGGGCTCGCCTATATCTTCATCAGCCACGACATCGGTGTCATCCGCTACATGTGCGACCGCGTCGGCGTGATGTATAAGGGCCAGCTCGTCGAAATCGGCGAGGCGGAGAAGGTCTGCCGCACGCCCGAGCACGCCTACACGCAAGCGCTCATATCAGCCATTCCGCGCCCCGATCCACGGGACCGCGATCGTTCGCGGCGCTTCCGCTATGTCGCTCCAGACGGTCTGAAGAACGGGAGCTCGCAGCGATGAAGATCACCGGCATCAGAACTTTTCTCATGCATGTCGGTCAGCCGAGCGGCGGCAATGTCTCCGTGCCGGTGCCGGAGACCTCGGGTTCCTACAATCCCGGAACCTATAACGAGCACGTCTACGTGCAGACACGCGTGGCGCGCCACTGCTATTTCAATCGCTAGAAGGACAGACTGATGAAGATCGACCGCATGCGGGTGTTCATGACCCGCGACAAGGACCGTCCCCGCGTGATCGTCGCACTGGACACCGATGACGGACTGACGGGCTGGGGCGAATGCTACAATCACGGCCCCGACAAGGCGCTGCCGCCGCTGCTCGACTATCTCTATGGCTTCCTCTCCGGCCAGGATCCGACACGCGTCGATTATCTCGTCAACCTGCTGATCCAGCAGAGCCGCTTCCCGCCGGGCGCACTCGGCCTTGCCGCGATTTCGGCGCTCGACCATTGCCTGTGGGATCTGGCGGCCAAAGCAGCGAACGTTCCCGTCTACAAGCTGCTGGGTGGCGAGGTGCGCGACCGCATCAAGGTCTATGCCGGGGTCTATACCGCCCCCGACGCGCCCGCTGCCCGCGACGAGTTCGATCGCCTGAAAGAGGAATGGGGCTTCACCGCCTTCAAACTCAGCCCCTGGCGTATCGACATGCATTCCCATCGTTGGGGGAATGTCGTGAAAGCCTCGGCCGATTATTTCCGCTCACTTCGCGAGACGGTCAATGACGAATACGAGATCGCCTTCGATGCTCATGCCAAGATTTTCGAACCGATCGCCGCAAGGCAACTCGGCAATGCACTGGCGCCCTATGATCCGCTGTTCTACGAAGAGCCGCTGCGTCCGGAGAATATCGAGGCCTGGGGCGATCTGAAACAGGGGCTCAACTGCGTGCTGGCCACCGGCGAGTCGCTTTATAACAGGAACGAATTCCTGCGGCTGCTGCAGGTCAAGGGCGCCGATCTGATTCAGCCCGACATCTGCGTCGTCGGCGGCATCAGCGAAATGCGCCGCATCGCCACGCTTGCCGAAGCCTATTTCGTCGGTGTCGCTCCGCACAACCCGATGGGACCGCTGGCGACGGCGGTCAATGTGCATTTTTCGGCCGCGGCCCAGAACTTCCGCATCCTCGAATACCGGCTGCCAAAGGGCCAGGCCTATGTCTACGGCGGCCTCGATATCGAGAAGCGGCAGGGGGAAACGCGCTATGTGGTCGATCCCTATCTGCCGAAAGACGGCTATCTCGAACTGCGCCCCGACCGGCCCGGCTGGGGCGTCGAGATGGACGAGAAGGCAATGGAGGAGGAAGGCTATATCCACTGGCAGCGGCGTGTGCCGAAGCGGCCGGATGGTTCTTACGCCTTCGCTTAGAGACGCCGCTCGAAAGAACCGGGACAGGCCGCTGCCGCACAGCAGCAGCCTTTTCCTTAGTTGTCAGGCGACACCGACCTTATGCCTGATCATGGCATCTCCAACATCTCGCATGTTAGAGGACCCAGTCATCCCGATTTTGGACTTCGGCAGCTCTGTCCTCGCGGCAAATCGTTTCCAGCGCCAACGAGGCACGGCTGGAGTGTCTTTGTTTGTGCCGCAGGATTGCGAACTGGCGGGACGGCAAGGGAAAACGCGCCTTTACCAACAGACCTTGCATCAAGAGCGGCGCGGCCACTGCTCCGGAAACGACCGTTGCGCAGAGGCCTTATCTTGCTGCCGATATGACGGCTTCGTTCGATGGCAGCTCAAGCGCGACAGTCAGATCTCCGGAGCCAATGCCAAGATTGGAAATCGCCGCCTCGAAAGCCGACCGGGTTCCGGACCCCTTTTCCCGCATGACCCATTTTGTGCCCGAAACCAGCTCCGCCGGGGCGATTGGTTTGCCACGCGCCCAGGGATGGCGCGGACCGACAACGACAAGGAGTTCGTCCTTGGCAAGCGGCTGAACATTCAGTGCCGGCTCATCAACGCTGCCTTCGACGAAACCGACTTCCGCCAATCCATCGAGAACCGCTTTTGCCGCCGTGGTCGTATTGCCGATCACCAGCTTCAGGTCGATGCCCGGATAGCGGGTCTTGAGACGCATCAGCATCGCGGGTAGCCAATAGCTTGCGATCGTCTGACTGGCAAAAACAACGAGCTCACCCTTTTGCAGGCCGCCGAGATCGGACAAGACGAGCGCTGCGGCTCTTGCGCGCGCGAGTGTGGCTCTTGCCTCCCCCAAAAACACCCGCCCTTCATATGTCAGCTCTATGCGCCGTCCGACACGGTGAAAAAGCTGGACCCCATAGGAGGCCTCGAGATTGCGGATGGCCGAACTGACGGCTGATGGCGTGAGACCGATCGCCGAGGCGCCGTTGGTCAGGTGCTCGCGTTCGGCAACCGCGACGAAAATGGAGAGCTGTTCGAAGGTCATGACGCGATCGTTCGATTTCACCGAATGAACTATATAAAACTATTCAATGGAAGGCGACAATCGAATATGGGACAGTGAAGCATTCCGCAAGGTCTTGCCCATGCTCGTTTCCGTCTCACGTTCCCCGTCGCTTGCTCTGTCCTGCCGGGACTTTTCTTTTGCGCGGCAGTCGCGATCATTGCGCAGTTGGTCGAGCGGTTGCAGCTGATGATGTTCGGCGCGCACTGGATCGAGAGCCTCGTGCCGGCCATTCTAATCGGCATTGCCGTGCGCTCCTCGATCCGTCTTCCGCAGACTTTCACTCCAGGCATTCACTTCGCCGCCAAGACGCTGCTCGAGATTGCCGTCGTGTTGCTAGGCGCCTCGCTCAGCACGGCTGCCATCCGGCAGGCCGGATTGCCGCTTGTCGGCGGAATTGCCGTCCTGGTTGCTCTGTCCCTGGCCGGCAGCTTTCTGCTCGGGCGGCTGCTGGGGCTGTCGACCGGCCTAGCGACCTTGGTTGCCTGCGGCAACTCGATCTGCGGCAATTCAGCGATTGCCGCTGCAGCCCCTGTCATCGGCGCGAAACCGGAGGATATCGCTGCCTCGATAGCCTTTACCGCGCTGCTCGGCGTTGGTGCCGTGCTGGCGCTGCCGCTTCTGCATCTGGTCCTGGGGCTCAGCACCGTACAATATGGCGTTTTCGCAGGGCTGACAGCCTATGCCGTGCCGCAGGTGTTGGCAGCCACAGCCTCTGCCGGAGCCGTCAGCACCCAGGTAGGCACGCTCGTCAAGCTGATCCGCGTGATGATGCTCGGACCCGCCATTCTTGTGCTCGGCGCAGTTCATCGCCGCCCTCCCGGTGGCTCCGCAGTCAATCTCCGCCATCTTCTGCCATGGTTCATCCTCGGTTTTGCAGCCATGGCGGCGCTTCGCTCCTTTGACGCAATCCCGGCGCCGCTGCTGGCCGGGATGTCGGCTCTCTCCGCTGCCTTCACCGTCACCGCCATGGCCGCGCTAGGTCTCTCCGTCGATGTGAGATCCATCACCCGTGCCGGCGGCCGGGTCCTTGCAGCGGCGGCGCTGTCACTGCTGGCTCTGGCGGCTCTTGGGTTTTGCTTGATGGGGCTGCTTGACATCGGCTGATCGAGGCGATCTGCCCAAAATACCGGCAAAGATTCCGGTTGCCTTCCAAACGATCGGCCGTTAGCCTGTATATACAGGTCGGTTGGAAACAAAGATCGTCATGCGGGTCATCTCTTCACAGCAGGCTGCGGATCTCCTCGAAGACGGGATGACGGTCGCTGCTTCGGGTTTTGGAGGATTCTGCCACCCCGAGGCCATCACGGCTGCGGTGGAGGAGCGTTTCGTCGCCTCTGGAAAACCCCGCAATCTCACGCTCTTGTTTGCTGCCAGCACGGGCGATCGTCAGACGCGCGGCATGGGGCATTTTGGCTATGAAGGGCTCGTCGCCTGCGTGATCGCCGGGGGTTGGCGAGGAACGCCGCGCCTTGGCAGGCTGGCGATCGAGGAAAAGATCGAAGCGCATTGCTGGCCGCAAGGCGTTATCGCCCAGCTCTATCGAGCGATTGCCGCCGGTCAGCCTGGGGTGATCACCCATATCGGGCTCGGTTCTTTCATGGATCCGCTGCATGGCGGCGGCCGCATGAATGCGACGACGCCGCGCGCGCTTGTCGAGCGTGTGTCGTTGCGCGGCAAGGAATGGCTGCTTTATCCCTCGATGCCGCTCGACTGCGTGCTTTTGCGCGGTACGACGGCCGACGAAGACGGCAACATCAGCCTAGAGGACGAAGCCTTTCCCCTCGACGTGCTTGCCATGGCACAAGCAGGCCGAAATTCCGGCGGTATCGTCATCGTGCAGGTCAAGCGGATTGCCGAGCGCGGCTCGCTGCCGCCGGGCGATGTTCGCATCCCGGCGGCGCTGGTCGATTATGTTGTCATCTGCGAAAATCCGGCCCAGCACGGCGTCAATTTCGCCGAGAAGGACAATATCGCCTATACCGGGCGCGTCCGGATGGCGGCGAGCCGTCTGCAGCCGGCGCCGCTGTCGGCCGATAAGATTATTCAGCGCCGCGCCTTCCTGGAGCTGGCGCCGCTCCATCGCCCGACGATCAACCTCGGCATTGGCATTGCCGCCGGGATCGGCCGTATCGCCAGCGAAGAGGGATTTGACGATTATACGGTGACGATCGAATCCGGCGTCATCGGTGGCGTGCCGGCCGAGGAACTATCCTTCGGCGCTGCCGTCAATCCGACCGCGATCGTCCCACAGGCTTCGCAGTTCGACTTTTACGACGGCGGCGGCCTCGATATTGCCTTTCTCGGCATGGCCGAGGTGGATAGGTACGGTGCGGTCAATGTCAGCCGCTTCAACAATTCCATCGTTGGGGTCGGTGGCTTCACCAATATCTCGCAGACGGCGGGGCGTGTTGTCTATCTCGGCGCGTTTTCGGCTGGCGGCGCGGAAATTGCGGTTGCCGACGGCAGGCTCGACATCATCCGGGACGGCAGAGTTTGCAAGATCGTCGACCATGTCGACCAGATCAGTTCGAGCCCGGCCTTTGCGCCGGAAGGGCAGACACAGCTCGTCGTCACCGAGCGGGCGGTCTTTCGGGTGATCGACGGCTGCCTGACGCTGACGGAGTTTGCCCCCGGCATCGATCTCGCCGCCCACGTTCTCGACCGCCTGCCGAAGGGCGTCGCGGTGTCGGACCAGCTGAAACAGATGGATGCGCGCCTGTTTTCCACCCACGCAATGAAGGACTCTGCCCCATGAAAATCGATGGAGCCGTCATCATCGTCACGGGCTCGGCAACAGGCGTCGGGGCCGCATGCGTGAAGCAGTTCGCCGAGGGCGGTGCCCGGGTGGTGGTCAATTACAGCCGCAGCAAGAAAGAGGCCGATGAAACGGCCGATATCTGCCGCAGCCTGGGCGCGCAGGTCGAGATCGTCCAGGCCGACGTTGCCGACGATGCGGCCTGCCGCCGGATGGTTGCGACGGCCGTTAAACGGTGGGGGCGGCTCGACGCCCTGGTGAACAATGCCGCAACGACGGTCAAATCGGATCCTTTCGATCTAGAGACATTGTCGGCAGAGGATTTTCAGAGTGTTTTCGGGGTCAATGTCATCGGCGCCTATCAGATGTGCCGGGCGGCGGTGCCTGCCATGCGTGACAGCGGCGGCGGTGCGATCGTCAATGTCTCATCCAACGTTGCCTTTACCGGCGGCGGCAGTTCGCTTGCCTATACGGCCTCCAAGGGCGCGCTCAATGCGCTGACCCTGGCGCTGGCGCGCACCTGCGGTCCCGATATCCGGGTGAACGCGGTTTGCCCCGGCATCATCGATACGCGCTGGATGCGCGATACGCTCGGGCCGGATGCCTATGGCGCCATTGCCAAGCGATTTTCGGAAACGGCGCCACTCGGCCGGGTCGCAACACCGGAAGACGTTGCCGGCGCCATTGTCTGGCTTGTTCAGGGGGCAGACTTCGTCACTGGCGAATTGCTTTCCGTCGACGGCGGCATCCGCCTGTCCGGTGGCATTCGCAAACCCGTGGCATCCGGCGGAGCCGCATCGTGACGCTGTCAGCCCAATCCATTCTCGATTTCCCGGTGCCGCAAGCGACGCATGTGGTCACCGCAAGGGATGCCATCCTCTACGCCCTGTCGGTCGGCTACGGCACCAACCCGCTCGACGAAAACGCGTTGAACTACGTCTACGAACGCGATCTGGTCACTGCGCCGACGCTTGCCAATATCGTGGCGCATCCGGGCCCGTGGATGCAGCAGACGGGTGTCGACTGGGCGCGTCTGGTGCATTCCGAACATCGCCTGGCGATCCACCGGCCGGTCCCTCTCGATGTGCCGCTGATCTCCCGGTCGCGCGTCTTGTCAGTGGTCGATCGCGGCGTTGAGAAAGGCATGTTCGTCAGCTTCGAGCGCATGATCGCAACCGTGGACGGTGACGAGCCGATCGCGACGATCGTGCAGACGAACGCCTGCCGCGGCGACGGTGGCTGCGGTTCGGCGGGATCGGCGCCTGAACCTCTGTCCAAAGTCCCGGACAGAGAGCCGGACGTCGAATTCAATGTCGACATCCCTGATAACGCCGCGCTGCTTTATCGCCTGAACGGCGATCGCAATCCGCTGCATGTGGACCCACGGGCAGCGGGCAGCAGCGGCTTCGATCGGCCGATCCTGCATGGGCTATGCAGCTTCGGTTATGCGGGCTACGCCATCATCGCCGCGATCGATCCAGGGATGGCTACCGGTTTGAGCGCGATCGCGGCGCGGTTCAGCGCACCGATCTTTCCCGGAGAAACGATCACCCTGCAGATGTGGCGCAACGCCGCTGAAATTCGCTTCCGGGGGATCGTTGCTTCCCGGGGCGTGACCATCCTCGACAATGGCATGGCGAGGCTGTCATGACGAAAGCGGTCAAGCCGGCCGCCAGCGAGGCGCGCCAATATATCAGGATCAAGGAGCAGATCCTGGCCGAGATCGCCGAGGGCAAGCTGCAGCCGGGAGACCGGGTATCTTCCGAAAGCGAACTGGTGGCGGCATTCGGCGTCAGCCGCATGACGGCGAACCGGGCGCTGCGGGAGTTGATGTTCGAGGGTGTCCTCAAGCGATCCGCCGGCATCGGAACCTTCGTGTCGCCAAAGCACCTTGACGTCGATCTGCTTCAAATCCGCAACATAGCCGACGAAATACTGGAGCGGGGTCACACGCACAAGGCGGCGGTTGTCCAGGCCGGTTTGATGAAGGCGGATGCCAACGTTGCCGACGCGCTCGAACTGACCCTCGGCGCTGAGGTGATGCATTCGCTGATCGTGCACCTGGAAAACGACCAGCCCATTCAGGTCGAGGAGCGCTACGTCAATCCGCTGGTCGCGCCAGACTATCTGTCGACCGATTTCAGCAGCATGACGCCGAATGAATATCTGACGAAGGTGGCGCCGATAACGGCGTTCGAACATATCGTCCAGGCCGTCAAACCGGACACGACGATCCGCAAATATCTTGGCCTGAAGAATGATCACCCTTGCCTGCGCGTCTTTCGAAGGACCTGGTCGGGCGAGGCCGTCGTGACCTGTGCGCTGTTATACTATCCCGGCGCGCAATATCGGCTGGAAGCGCGGTCCACCAAGGGTCCTTCGAAGCCCGTCGCCATTCTCGGAGAGAAGCAGTGAGCGCCACCCATTCTCCATCGATCACCTTCAGCGCGTCGCCGCCGACGATCGAGGACATCGCGGCAATTGCCCGTCGTCACGCCAGGATCGAAATCTCCGCCGAGGTCGAGGCCCGGATTATGGCGGCGCGCGCCGTCGTCGATCGCTATACGGAAAGGGATCTGCCGGTTTACGGCCTGACGACGGGACTGGGAGCGGGGGTCGATACACGACTTCCAACGGAAGATCTGGTGGCGTTTCAGATGCGTGTGCCGCAAGCCCGCGCGGTCGGCGTCGGAAAGCCGCTTGCCCAGGAATCCGTGCGGGCGATGATGGCCGTCAGGGCTGTCGGCATGGCGGCGGGCGGTTCCGGCGTTTCGCTGAACGTGTTCCGTGGTCTGATCGCTGCCATCAATGCAGGTGTCCATCCTGTCGTCCCGTCATTGGGCTCGATCGGTGCGGCGGATTTGGCTCCGCTTGCCCATATGAGCCGGGCGCTTCTCGGCTTCGGCGAGATCGAGCTTGGCGGCGAAGTGCTGCCGGCCGGCATCGCCCTGGAAAGGGCCGGCCTGAGACCTCTCGAATTGGCGCCGAAGGACGGGCATGCGCTTGTCGTGGCCAACAGCCTCTCCATCGGCCTCGCCTGCCTGGCGCTTGAGGATATCGAGCGGCTTTTCGATTGGTCTCTGAAGGCGATTGCCGTTGCTTTCGAAGCGTTCAGGGCCAATGTCAGCGTCTTCGACGACCGCGCTCTGGCTGCGAGACCGGCCTTCGGGCAGCGCCGCGTCGCCGCTCAGCTGATGGAGTTGCTTTCGGGAAGCTCCTTGCTCGCCGCCGATGCCGCAAGACGTCTCCAGGATCCATTGAGCTACCGCTGCACGCCGCAGGTCTGGGGTGCGTTGAGGCATGCGATCGATGAGGCAAGGCAGGCGACGGAGATAGATCTCGTCAGCTCCAGCGACAATCCTGTCGTCATCGCCTCAGAGGGCGTCATTCTTGCACACGGCAATTTCGACATGACCGCTTTTGTGCTCGCCTGGGAAAGGCTGGGGCAGGCAATGGCGCATTGTGCGGCAGGCACCGCCTATCGGATCATGAAGATCATGTCGCCTGGCATGTCCGACCTTCCACGCTTCCTGACCCCGATGGGCCAGAGCCGGACCGGTTTTGCCACGGTGCAAAAGACCGTCTCGGCCATGGAAGCCGAAATCCGTCATCTCGCCATGCCGGTTTCGCTCTCGCCCCTTCCGGTCGCCGATGGGGTCGAAGATCAGGCGTCGATGGCCCCGGGCGTTTTGGCAAAGACCCAGGCGATCGTCGAGCGCCTGCGTTATCTCGTCGCCATCGAACTGATCGCCTCGGCACAGGCCCTCGAGCTGCGCGGCGTCGCAGGCGAATTGGGCAGGGGATCGGCCGAGGCCTATGCTTTCGTCCGCAGCCATGTCCCGGCGCTTGAAGAGGATCGCGCGCAGGGGCCGGATTTTGCGACGATCGCCGCATTGATCGGGCTTGGCCCGCAATAAGCCCGGTTCGCCACTGCCCCACCAAGAAGGGCAGGGCCGACCGGTCATGCCGACGGTTATTCTGGGGAATGCCGCCGGTTCGTTCATTGAAAAGTCAACAAGAGGGAATGATTATGAAAAATTGGACAAAGGGCATATTTGCAGCCGGCATCATGGCAGCCGTCATGTTCCAGTCTGCATCCGCAGAGACCATCAAGGTCGGCAGCAAGAATTTCACCGAGCAGTTCATCCTCGCTGAAATGTATTCAGCCGTTCTGGAAAACGCCGGCTTCACGGTCGAGCGCAAGATCAATCTCGGCGGCACGCTGATTGCGCATCAGGCATTGGTGGCCGGCGAGATCGATCTCTATCCGGAATATACCGGGACGGCGCTCGCGTCTGTCGTCAAGGGCGAGATGTCGACCGATGCCGACAAGGTCTACACCCAGGTCAAGGACTTCTACGCCAAGCAATTCAACCTCACATGGCTGAAGCCGAGCGGCATCAACAACGGCTATGTCATCGTCGTCCGGCAGGAAACGGCGCAGGCGCACAATCTGAAGAGCCTGTCGGATCTCGCCAAGGTCTCCAAGACACTGGTCTTCGGCGGCGGTGCTGAATTTCCGGATCGCGCCGACGGCCTGCCCGGCCTGAAGCGCGTCTACGACGCCGAGTTCAAGGAGTTCAAGCAGTTCGCCAAGCTTGGTCTTCGTTACGACGCGCTGGAACAAAAGGACATCGACGTTGCCAACGGTGCAGCGACCGACTGGCAGATCGGCTCGAAGAACCTCGTGCCACTGGCAGACGACAAAGGTCTGTTTCCGCCCTACTACGTGGCGCCCGTTGTCCGCCAGGACGTGCTCAAGGCCAACCCGAAGGTTGCCGAACTGCTGGAAGCGGTTGGCTCCCATCTCGACAATGAGAAAATGCGGGTCCTCAATGCCAAGGTCGAGACTGATCACGAGGAAGCCAAGGACGTGGCGGTCGACTTCTTGAAGGAAAACGGCCTGCTGCTGAAATGATTGTCATGCCCCCGTGGCCGGATATCCATCCGGCCGCGGTCTGGCGCGGCGATCCTTTCAAGGGTTTGTTCGAAAATCCGTCCGGTCGGCAGCGGGCAGGAATGTGGAGAAGCGAGAAATGCAGGAAATCTGGATCGATTATCTCAACGCCCTCGATGCCAAGGCGCTGGCGCTGACCAATGGCGAGATTCTCGATGCGGTGTCGAAGGCGCTGGATGCGCAGGGCAGGGGTGAAACCGTCATCGAGCCGCGGGTTCATCTTGTGCCGGAGAGCTCCGACAAAGGCCATTTCAATGTGCTTCGCGGCTATGTCAAAGCGCTGAATTATGCCGGCGTCAAAGTCGTCGGCGACTTCGTCGACAACTACAAGGTGGACCTGCCTTCGGAGCTTGCGGTCCTCAACCTGTTCGACCCGAATACGGGTGTGCCGAAGGCCATCATCGACGCGACTGCCATCACCGACATGCGCACCGGCGCCGTCACCGCTCTTGGCGCAAAATATCTCGCTCGCAACGACAGCAAGGTGCTCGGCCATATCGGTGCGCGCGGAACCTCTTACTGGAATGTCCGACTTCTCGACCATCTCTTCGACTTCGAGGAAATCCGCGTGCATTCGCGCCGCCCGGAAAGCCGCAATGCCTTCGCCAAGCGTCTTGAGGCGGATCTCGGCAAGAAGATCGTCGTTACCGACAATTGGGAGGATTGCCTCAAGGACGCCGACATCATGGTCGAGGCCAGCCGCCTGCCGGCACCGGCGCCGCTGTTCAAGACCGAATGGGTCAAGAAGGGAGCCTTCGTTGTGCCCTATGGCACGATGAGCGCACTCGAATTCGATCTCACCGACATCATGGACAAGGTCGTCGTCGACGATTGGGGACAATGCGGCCCCGGCAAGCCTTTTGGGGCGCTTCGCCGTCACGTCGATGAGGGCAAGGTGACGGCCGAGAACCTGCATGCCGAAATCGGCCAGATCATCTGCGGCAGGAAGCCCGGCCGCGAGAGCGATGAGGAGACGATCCTGTTCTGGCACCGCGGCCTCAGCACCACCGATGTGGCGCTCGGCGCCGCCATGGTCGACAAGGCAAGAGAGATGAACATCGGCCAACGGCTGCGGTTCGCATAATTGCCATGGTGATGTCCAAGCCGATCGCCTGTTCGAGAATGTATAATCTCAGTCCGCGCATTCGCGGCCTGTGGGATGCGCTGTTTGCGCAGATCAGTCTGCAGTCCGGCATCGAACTCGAGATCATCGCTCACGCAGCACCGGCACCGTTGTCGGACCTGTGGGCGAGGCCGGACATGGGAGCGGTCTTCATGTGCGGCTATCCGTTTTCGCACATGCCCGAGGCTGCGCGACCGACGGTGCTTGCCGCACCCGTCTCGAGCGAGGCATGGTCTTTGGACCAGCCGCTCTATGCCAGCCACATTCTCGTCGCCTCCACCGGGCCGGTAAACGCTGTGGAGGATCTCGCAGCGGCACGCTGGGGCTGGACTGTGCGCGATTCCCAATCGGGCTACCACGCGGCGCGTTCTTTCCTTGCCGACCGGTTTGCCGGGAAAATGAAGCGGAGCATGACGGTCGGACCGCTGCTCAACCCGTCAGGCATCGTCGCCGCCCTCAAGGACGGCAGGATCGATGCGGGTGCGATCGACGCTTGCGCCTTCCAATTGTTGCGGATGCACGAACCCGATGCGATCGATGGCCTCCGTATTCTGGCGACGACCGATCCGCTTCCTGCGCCGCTGCTGGTTGCCGCGCAGACATTGCCGTTGGACATGGCCGCAGCGTTGCAGCAAAGCCTCGTGACATTGCATGAAACGCCTGAGGGAGCGGCGGTTTTGGTGCGGCTCGGCCTCAGGCGGTTCTCAACGGTCATTCTCTCGGCCTACGATATTCTGCCGCAGAGAGCCGACGACGCCGATCGCAAATTGGTGATCCCATGGTAGACAGGCGAAAGAGCGCCCGGTGCGGAGGTCTCGACGATGAAATGGGTCCCTAAACATCTAGACCGGCTATTCGAAGCGCTGTTGGAGCACCTCTATCTCGTTTTTTCCTCGGTCGGCATTGCCCTGGTGATCTCGCTGATCGTCGGGATATGGGCGGCAAGGCGGCCGCGGAGCTTTGCCGTGATCGTCATCTTCACTGGTATCCTGTTCGCGGTGCCGAGCCTGGCGCTGTTTGCGCTTCTCATTCCCATCATGGGCATCGGTGCGGCACCCGCCATAACCGGTCTTGCCGCCTATTCGCTGATGATCCTGATCCGCAATATCGGCATGGGATTTCAGGCTATTCCGCGTGACATATTGGAGGCTGCCGATGGCATGGGCTACGGCACGGCGCGGCGGATCTGGGAAGTCGAACTGCCGCTGGCAGTGCCCTATATCGTCGGTGGGCTCCGCATCGCCATGGTGACGGTCATCGGCATTGCGACTGTTGCCGCCTATATCAATGCCGGCGGGCTCGGCGTCATCATTTTCGAAGGCATCGACCAGCGCTTTCCTGAAAAGATCATCGCAGGCGGGCTGCTGACGTCATTTCTGGCGCTCTTTGCCGACTACTGTTTTGCCTCCTTCGAAAAGCTGCTGCGTCGGCGCAGCGGAGGGAAGGTAGCATGATCCTCATCGATGCATTCAGCTGGATCTTCAACAATTCCGGTACCTTCTTCAACGCTTTCAATCGCCATCTTCTGATGTGCGTCCTATCGCTCGGCATCGCCTTCGTCATCGCGGTACCGCTCGGATTTGTCGTCGCACGGGCACCGCGCGCCGCCTTTGCGGTGGTCAATATCGCCGGCGCCCTGCGCTCCATCCCAAGCCTTGCGATCCTGTCGGCGACGATGCCTTTTCTCGGCATCGGATTGCTGCCGTCGGTGATCGCCCTCATCGTCCTGGCCGTGCCGCCGCTATTGTTGAACACAATCATCGGCATCCGCGAGATCGACGCCTCGGTGATCGATGCGGCGGATGGAATGGGCATGAGCGCCGGACGGATGCTGTGGGAGATCGAACTTCCCCTGGCCGTTCCGGCGATTCTGTCGGGCGTCAGGACGAGCGCCATCCAGGTCATCGGTGGGGCGGCGCTGGCCTCCTTCATCGGCGGCGGCGGGCTTGGCGATTTCATCAATGCCGGCATTGCGATCATGAACATGCCGCGCCTTCTCGTCGGAGCGGTGCCGATAGCCCTGCTCGCAATCTTTGCGGAATTGGCCTTCGGCGCCCTGGAGCGCCTCTTCACTCAACGGCGCTGAGCGGCCGAAAGCGGATATCAGGATGATTCATCTCGATCATGTTACCAAGAAATACGACGGAAGCGGCCCGCATGCGGTCGACAATCTCGATCTGCTGATCGAGACCGGCACGACGGTTGCCCTGATTGGTCCTTCGGGCTGCGGCAAGACCACGACCATGCGGATGATCAATCAGTTGGAGACGCCGACAACGGGACGCGTGCTGGTCGACGGAAGAGATATAGCCAGGGTCGATCAGAAGGAGCTCCGCCGCAGCATCGGCTATGTCATCCAGCAGGTCGGTCTGTTTCCGCATATGTCGATCGCACGCAATGTCGCGACCGTCCCGCGGCTTCTCGGTTGGGAAAAGGCGCGCAGCGATCGCCGCGTCGACGAGCTCCTGGATCTCGTCGGTCTTGATCCGGCCATCATGCGGCAGCGCCTGCCGCACGAATTGTCGGGCGGGCAGCGTCAGCGCGTCGGTTTCGCGCGTGCGCTCGCAGCAGACCCAGCAATCATGCTGATGGACGAACCTTTCGGCGCGATCGACCCGATCACCCGCGTTAGGCTTCAGGACGAATTCCGCGACATTCTGAGGAAGGTGAAGAAGACCGTCGTCATCGTCACGCATGACCTCGACGAGGCCATTAAGATGGGCGATCGCATTGCGATCATGCGGGATGGCCGCCTTCTTCAGTATGATAGCCCGCAGGAGATTCTTGCGCGTCCCGTCAACGAATTCGTCGAGAACTTCCTCGGCCCTGACCGAGCGATAAAGAGGCTGAGCTTGATTGCCGTATCGACGATCATGACCGCCCCGGAACCGTCCAACGGCGATGCCGAGATTGCCGCTGATGCCACGGTTCACGATGCCTTGGCGATCATCCTCTCCGGCGAGATGCCGGGCCTCCATGTCAGGTCACCCGATGGGACGCTTGCGGGATATCTGTCGCGAGCCACCTTGTTGCGCGCCAATCGGCTGTAGAACAACTCCGGCCAAAGTCTGCAGCGGTTTTGCTCGACGTGAACAAGACCACCTGCCCTTGCCCAAGGCTCAATACACCAATGCTACCCACGCGTGCGGAAAGGGTCTGCCGATCGCCTGTCTCAGGCTGTCGGTGAGTTTCACACAATGGGATTGTGGCGGCTGGATTGACGTCAACTCCGCTCGTTCATTCTCTGCGCTTGTCTAGGCGTCTTTCGGCAGTACTGAGCGAACCCTTGCGATGAAGGCATGGAAGTCCTTCATGAATGTACGCAGGAAATCGGCGGTGCTCTCGTTGGTGACCTCGCCGTCATCGGTGATCAGCCCCGGAGTGAATTGGATGTAGGCTTCCGGAGCATTCATCTGCGGAGAGTTGCAGAAACTGAGCACGCTGCGCAAATTCTGCTGTGCGACGGCTGTGCCAATCGCGCCCGGCGACGTGCCGATGACCGCCGACGGCTTGCGTGTGAACGAGTTGGTGCCGTAGGGGCGGCTCGCCCAATCGATTGCGTTTTTCAATCCGCCGGGGATGGACCGATTGTATTCGGGCGTCACGAACAGCACGGCGTCGACGGCCGCGATTGCCGCCTTGAATGCTCTGCCGGCCGGAGGGTAGTCGGCGTCGTAATCGTAACTGTAGAGTGGCAGGTCCTTGAAGGAGATCTCCGACATTTCAAGTTCCGGCGGGGCAACGCGCACCAACGCCTTGGCGAGCTTGCGGTTGATCGAGCCCTTGGCGAGGCTGCCGATAAGATAGCCTACTTTATGCGTGGTCATGGCGTTCTCCAGTATCCCGCATGATAAGGGACCTATCATACGCGGAATTCTCGACAGGGTCTCTGTTCTTTAAGTGCAAGCAACTATTCGCCGATGAAGGTGACCGTTTCGGCCAGCGGGGCGCGGCCCGTACGGGCGTAACTGACGGCAGGGTCTTCGTAGCCGATCGACATGCCGCAGAAGAGGATCAATCCGTCCGGGGGTGACAGGACCTCGGCGACCGTCTCGCGAACCTGCGACCACGCCATCTGCGGGCAACTGTGCAGTCCTTCGGCGCGGAGCAGCAACATGACGGTCTGCAGATACATGCCGACGTCGGCCCATTGGGGCAGGCCCAGGTCGCGGTCGATGTAGCAGAACAGGGCGGCGGGCGCGCCGAAGCAGTTCCAGTTGGCGATTGCTGCCCGTTGGCGCGCCTCCCAGTCCTCGCGCGCAATGCCGAGCGCGCTGTAGCGCTCCTTGCCGAAGGCGGAGCGGCGCTCGCCGTAGGGGGGCTTCAGCACGGAGGGGTACATCTCGTACTGCCGCTTGTCCCAGGCGTCGCCATGCGCCACACGCTCGACGGCTGATGTCTTGAGTTCGGCCAGCGGCGCACCGGTCATCACGTAGGTATTCCACGGCTGGATGTTCGATCCTGACGGCGACCAAGCCGCGGCGGCCAGCACGCGCTCAAGTATTTCCATCGCCACAGGCTTGTCTTTAAATCCGCGCACCGACCGTCGGCTTGTGACTGCCTCATATACGTCCATGATCGCCTCCATGCTCCGGGCCGTTGGTTCCGTTCCTGATGTGATTCATTATCTCCATTCGCAATGGAGACGTAATCACACCGTGGTCTAGGAGGCGTACATCAAACGTCCATCAGCGATCGACGTGGTCGAGGGGCATGTCAGCAGAATTGAAGACCAATCATGAGCGGCAGCGTGAGCGTTCCGCCATAGGCGTCAGGTGCCCACGGCTCGGGCACGTTCTGTGGCCGTACTACGATGCGATCCGAAGATGTCCGCGAGCGTATCTAGCATTGCCCTGACCCCCTCAGATTGAAGTGAATAGTAGATCGTCTGCGCAGCCCTTCGTGTTTGCACGAGTTCCTGGTCTCGAAGAATTGCCAGATGCTGAGACGTCGAAGATTGGCTCAATCCCACTTCGTCAGCCAGGACGGTTACGGACATTTCTCCTTCGGTCAACAGATGCAGAATGTGAAGCCGTTTGGAATTCCCGATAGCCGACAGGAAGGTTGCTTCGGTGTCGAAGGCATTGGTTTTAGGGGAAGGCGCGACTGACGATTGATTGTTCAAGGCGAGATCTCCTTTGGGGAACCAAAGCCGGGTACGATGTCATATCCCCGAACTTTAATTTAGAGATAACGCAAGCGTGCGGGGCCGAAACCCATTACCCGGCGCCGCATCGTCTTTTTTGGCGCGAATCGGATACGGCCTGCATCAAATGGACAGCCAGCGTTCTTGGCTCCTTGATTAAAAGCTAACGCGCCCCAGCCTGACGCATCTGTGCCGGCAATGTTTCCCAGGCTCGGATCAGTTCGCCGATGGAGGCGGCCTCCATCTTGTGCATGACATTGCTGCGATGCAGCTTGACCGTCACTTCGCTGATGCCGAGATCGAAGGCGATCTGCTTGTTGAGGCGCCCGCGTGCCACTTGGTGCAGAACCTCGCGCTCGCGCTGCGTCAGCGTCTCCAGCCGTTCGATATTGCGATTGGCGATCGCTGCTTCCGCCCGTCGTTCGCCGTCCATTGAAATGGCGGCGGTTACGGCATCAAGCAGCGTCTGATCCCGCGCCGGCTTGGTGAGGAAATCCACGGCGCCGGCTTTCATCGCCTGGACGGTCATCGGGATATCGCCATGGCCGGTCAGGAAGATGATCGGCTTGGCGATGCCGTTCTCGGCCAGATGGCTCTGCAGGTGGAGACCGCTTACCCCCGGCATGCGCACATCGAGGATCAGGCAACCTGGTCTGTCCAATATATCCGCGTCGAGCAGTTCGCGCGTCGAAGCAAAGCTGACCGGCTGAAAACCGGCCGACAGGATCAGCTCCGACAGCGCCTCGCGAATGGATGCGTCGTCGTCCACGATCATGACGAGCGGCTGATCCTCTTCACGTTCATGCTGCACTGACAAAGGCGCCGATCTACGTACGAACGGCTGGTCAACCCTCATGTCACCCTCCATCTCTCGATTTGTGTAAGGCATTGGCGATGGCCGCGATCAGGGCCTGGGCATCGAATGGCTTGCGGAAGAATCCGCCGGCGCCTTGAGCGCGGCCCTGATCCGCGATCTCGTGGCGGCCCGTAATCAGGAAAACCGGCAGCTCCGGGCGTGACTTCCTGACGAGATCGCGAAGTTCGAAGCCGTCTATGCCGGGCATTCCGATATCGGTGATGAGCAGATCCAGGTCCGACAGCCCGTTGACGAGCAGCGAGCCTGCCGACGAGAAGCTGCGGGCGACATAGCCCGCCGATTCCAGAAGGTCGCTCATCGATTCAAGGAGCCTTGGATCGTCATCGACAATGGCCACGACATGTCTTGTCTTGTTCATGTTCAATTCCCTCCCACCCGGCGCGAGTGGGTTATCGGTATTTCCAGTTTCTCCGCGATGCGCACGAGATCGGCGAGCGATGCCGCCGCCATCTTCTGCATCACGTTTCTTCTGTGGATCTGCAGTGTGACTTCGCTGATCCCCAATTCCGCGGCCGCCTGCTTGTTGAGAAGGCCGCTGACGACGAGCGGCAGCACCTCGCGTTCGCGCGGCGTCAGGTCGAGATAGTGTTGCCTCAGCATGCCGAGTTCGGCGCGCTCGGCCCTCTTTTCCCGATCCTGGGCGATCGCCGCCTGGATTGCCGCCATGAGATCCTCGTCGCTGAACGGCTTCGTCAGGAAATCCACTGCGCCGCGCTTGATGGCGCGCACGGAGGAGGGGATATCGCCATGTCCGGTGACGAAGACGATCGGCGGATGATCGACGTCGGCGATCTGCCTCTGCAATTCGAGGCCGTTGATATCGGGCAGTTCGATATCGAGGATGAGGCAGGCGGGAACATCCGGCTTGTCCGCTTTCACGTAGTCGCAGGCGGACTCGAAGGCGATGGCGCGTATGCCGTGCGAGTCCAGCAGCTCGCCGAGCGCCTCGCGGATCCGTTCATCGTCATCGACGATGAAGACAATATGGTCGTCCGCCGTCATGACGCCGCCTGTGTTTCAATGGGCAACGTGAAGATCAACGTTGCTCCGCGCGGATTATTCTGCTCCGCCCATAACCGTCCGCCATGCAGTTCGACGATCGAGCGGCAGATCGCCAGGCCCATGCCCATGCCATCTTCCTTCGTCGTGAAGAACGGCTCGAACATTTTTTCGGGAAACTCGATCCCCTGGCCATGATCGCTGATTTCCGTCTGCACGGCATTGCCGATGTGACGCACGCGCACCTCGATCACCCTGTCGCCGGCAACAGCGTCCATCGCTTCTATGCCGTTGCGAATGAGATTGATCAGAACCTGCTGGATCTGGGTGCGATCGATGGGAATTGGTGGGAGCTTGCCGTCGATCTGCAACACCATGCGGGCGTGACGGCGCGCCATCTCGTCTGCCATGAGGTTGCGCGCTTCGCTGACGATGCCAGGCATCGTCGTATGAACCCTCCTGTCGGCTGATTGCTTGAACAGGGCGCGGATCCGGCTAACGACATCCGCGGCCGAGTTGGCGTCTCGAATGATGCGCTCGATTGTCCTTTGGGCCCGCTCCATATTCGGCGGTTCGGCCATGAGCCATCGTTGGCAGGCGTGTGAATTTGCGACGACGGCCGCCAGCGGCTGGTTCACCTCATGGGCGATGGAGGCCGAAAGCTCGGCAAGGCTTGCCACCTGGCTCGCCCGTGCAAGGCCTTCCCGCGCCTGACGCAGATCTTCCTCCGTCCGAACCTCACCGTCGATATCAAGGCAGATGACATTCCACTGGACGATCACGCCTTCGGCATTGCGCATCGGCGCGGCACGTGTCTCGACCCAGCGATATTCTCCATCGAACCGCCTCAGGCGGTGCCGTCGTGCATAGGGCTCGCCGGTGCGCAACGAATGGGCATAGTCCGCTTTGACACTCGCCACGTCGTCGGGATGAACGCCGGCATCGAGGGTCCCGTCCAGCCGGGTTTTTCCCGTTCCATCAAGCTCTTCGAGCTTATAGCCGAGGAAGTCGCGGAGCTGAGGGTTGCGATAGACCGGCTCTCCGTCCGGGGCCGCGCAATCGATCATCGCCGGCAGCGTTTCAACGATTTGCCAGAGCGAACGTTCCCTTTCCCGCAGCTCTTGCTCGATGCGCAATTGATCGTCGATGTCATGCGTGAGGCCGTACCACTGTATGATTTGCCCGCTCTCGTCCCTGAGCGGTTCGGCGCTACCTCTGACCCAGCGGTAGACGCCGTCAGCGCGCCGCAGGCGATACTGTTTCGAGAAGCGCTCGCCGGTGGCGAAGGAATGCTTTAGCGCCTCGGAGAGGCTCTCCGCATCGTCGGGATGGATGGCGGCTTCTATTATGGCGGACAGCCGGTTCATGCCGGGCTTTTCTGTGTCTGCAATGTCCGGGCCGAGAAAATTGATCAGCCGCTTGTTGAAGAAAGTCGGCTCGCCATCCGCATTCAAGCGCCAGAGAAGGCTGGGGACGATGTCGACGAGCTGTGACAGCTCCCGCTCCCGCTCACGCAGGGCCTGTTGCGCACGCACTTCGTCATCAATATCGATCGCAGCGGCATACCATTGCACGATCGTTCCATTTTGATCCCGCAACGGCTCTGCGCGCCCTTCCATCCACCGATACGCGCCGTCGGCGTGGCGCCGGCGATACTTTATCGTATAGGGCTCGCCGGTCGCGAGCGCACGACCGAGCACCTCGCGCATGCGAGGTCCATCGTCGGGATGCACGGTTGCTCCGATGATCACCGCCAAACGGCCGAGATCGGGTTTGTCCCAGGCTGCGACATCATCCAACCCGATGGATTGCAATGTGCGCCTGCTGAAGAAGGTTGGCTCGCCATTGGGCGCCATGCGGGCAATGTGAACCGGGACCATGTCGACGAGCTGTGAGAGTTCGCGCTCGCGGTCACGCAATGCCTCGAGCGCACGCACCTCTTCGTCGACATCGAGGGAAACGCCATACCACTGCACGACCGCTCCGTCATCGTCGCGCCGGGGCTCTACCCTGCATTCGGCCCAGCGATAGACGCCATCCTTTTCGCGCCAGCGGAACCGCATCGAAGTGCCGCTGCCGCTTTCGAAGCAATCGCGCAGCGTGCGATCTACGCCGGGTGCGTCGTCGGGATGGATCAGCTGCTGCAGCAGTTCTTCGATGCGTGGCGCGCCGAGAGTGTCGAAACCAGCAATGACCGCGCGGAAATGGTCCTGGTACCGCTTGTTGAAATAGATCGCCCCGCCGGTGGGCTCGACGCTCCAGATGCGGACCGGGACGGCATCGATCATCTGCTGCAGTTGCCGTTCGCTTCGCCGGACCGCCTCTTCGGCGCGGACCTGATCGTCGATGTCGTGGCAAAGCCCATACCACTGGAGGGTGTTGACCGCCTGATCCCGCAGCGGCTCGGCGCGGCTCGACATCCATCGATACACGCCGTCGGCGCGGCGCAGCCTATAGCGCATGGCGAAGATTTCGCCGGTGACGAGGCAGTGGCTAAGCGCTGTCCGGAATTCGGCTGCGTCGTCGGGATGAACGATGGCCTGAAGTACCGCTTCCAGCCGGCTCATATCCGGCTTGTCGGAATCGGCCACGTCAAGGCCGAGGAAATCGACCATGCGCTTGTTGAAGAAGGTCGGCTCGCCCTCGGGCGTCAGACGCCAGACGTGGCTCGGAACCATGTCCACCAGTTGCGAGAGCTCGCGCTCCCGATCGCGCAATGCTTCAACGCTTTGTCGCAACGAAAGCGACGCCAGTTGATGCTGGCGGGATATGGCGGCGACGATGAGCGCCGAAAGCGCCGAGATGGCCAGAAAAAGCTGCAGCATGATCTGCTTGTGTTTCTGGGACTCCGGGTCGCCCGCGAATTGACCGGCGCCGGTGATCGTGAAGACCGCCGTGATCAGTGCCAGCAGCACGAGCGATATTGCCGCGCCCTTGAACTCGAAGCGGACTGCCGCCCACAGAAGAGGCGGCATGATGATATAGGCGAATGGAAGGTAGCCGCTCAGGGAAAGCGCGGCGACGGCGAGGAAGATGAGGCCGAGAACGCAAGCTTCCATCCATTGCGTGGTCGACAACTGCGGTCTGCCCCGCCAGCTGTGGAGCACGACGAGCGCCAGCGGCGCCACGATGAGAACGCCGGTCGCATCGCCGATCCACCAGAGAGGCCATGCCGTCACGAAGGATTGCGACAGGATGCTAAACCACGCCAGCGTGGCGCTTCCGATGGTGGCGCTGACAATCGGAGCAATTCCCGCGCCCAGCGCTACGAAAGTCAGCACCTCCTGCAGGCTTTCCAACCGCACTGGCCGCTGCAGCGTGCGGTTCACGAGCCAGGCTCCCACCACCGCTTCCAGAGCGTTGCCGACATAGATCAGGAAGGCGGCAAGCGGTGGACTGTGAAACCATAGAACATTGCTGAACATCTCCGCCAGGCAGCCGCCCAGCACCCACCAGGGCCAGCTATACCCGGAACTGAGAATAAGCGTTGCGATGAAAAGCCCGCTCGCCGGCCAGATGGAAATGCCGGTTCCAGGCACGATCGCCAGAGTTTGCGCGAAGCCGCAGGCGAGCACATAGGCGGCGATAAAGAAGCCCAGGTGCAACGGCTTGGGGCGGTGCGACCAGACGTTCATCATCTGCCGCTCCTGCCGGGTTGAGAAGACCGGAGGATCGTCAGCATTTCCTGCGGCGCTTGTTTTCGATTTCGGGGCCCGCGAGCTCATGATCGAACGCTAATCCTGTAACACCACAACCGCAACTCATGGAAACCTATGCATTGCGCGGGAATGTAGCCGGAAACTTGGCCGCCGAACGGGCAACAGAACGGTCTTCTTTTTTGCTGGGGCGTCCTGGACCTCGGGCTGGCTTCGCTACGCCCTGTGTCTCACGCGCCCAACCTCCAGCACAATGGAAGGCGTCCGGCGTTCCGGTCATTCTCCGTCCGCGCGGGCATATAGACGATGCAACAGAGGATGCCGACATGAAAATCATGATAGCGGGAGCAAGCGGCCTTATCGGAACGCAACTGGCGGCGGATCTGCAGCGTTCGGGCCACGACGTCGCGGCCGCATCTCTGTCGCTCGGTGTCAATACGGTGACCGGCAAGGGCCTGGAAGCGGCAATGACAGGTGCCGAAGTCGTTGTCGATGTGACCAATGCCGCCTCCTTCGGCGATAATTCGGCGCTCGATTTCTTCAAGGCATCGACGAAGAACCTGCTCGCCGCCGCGGCGCAAGCCCGCGTCCGGCATTATCTCGCGCTTTCCATCGTCGGCACCCCGCGCCTGGTCGAAAGCGATTATTTCCGCGCGAAAGCCGTGCAGGAAAATCTCATTCGGGCCTCGGCTCGTCCCTACACGATTCTCCGCTCGACGCAGTTCTACGAATTCATCAACGGCGTGATCGACATCGGCGCCGAGGGCAACGTCGTTCGTTTGCCTCCGGCCTCCGCGAGGCCGGTCGCGGCTCATGAAGTCGCGGCATTCCTGGCGGAACTGGCGACAGGAGATCCCTTGGGCAACATCATCGAGATCGGCGGCCCCGAACAGTTCGGCATCGATGACATCGCCCGGATCTATCTCGCCGCGAACGAAGACCAGCGACAGGTGATAACCGATCCTTCCACCTCGTATTTCGGCGTCGAACTCACCGGTGACGTGTTGCTGCCTCATGTCGGGGCGCGCGTGGCGACCCAGAAGCTCTCCGACTGGCTCTACAGGTCGATGGCGGCTTAGCGGCCATCTTGAATTTGCCGAATGAAGTAATACCTTCTTCTTGGAGAGTATTACAGAAGGCGTTCGCTATGACCACCACCGTTACTGCGAAAGGGCAGGTGACCATTCCGAAGCCTCTACGGGACATGCTTGGCATCGTTCCTGGCAGCCAGGTCGATTTTCATCGTGCTGCCGACGGCAGTGTGGTTCTGACTTGCGCCGACAAGAAACGGCCGGCGAGCCGCTTCGAGAAACTGCGCGGCCATTCCGGCAAGGGTCTCGATACCGACGCCATTATGGCTTTGACGCGCGGCGAAACGTGACACTCGTCGATACCAATGTGCTCCTGGACCTCGTGACAAACGACCCGGAATGGGCGGACTGGTCTATCGCGCAGCTCGAGACGGCAAGTATCGAGGGGCCTCTCCTGATCAACGATGTAATTTATGCCGAACTTGCGGTTCGGTACGAGAGAATCGAGGCGCTGGAGGCTTTCCTGGAAGAGGCTGGCCTCAAGATGATCTCGATGCCGAAAGCCGCTTTGTTTCTTGCCGGCAAGGTCTTCACGCAGTATCGCAAGGCAGGCGGGATGCGCACCGGCGTGTTTCCTGATTTCTTCATCGGCGCTCATGCCGCCGTGCAACAGCTGCCACTCCTGACAAGAGACCGCGGCTATTGCAGCTATTTCCCCTCGTTGAGATTGATCGCGCCCGGTGCCTGAGGCGAAGACCTGCGTTATGGCAGATTTCAACAAATCTCCTGCAGCGGGGCTCAAGCTTTTGGGCGGCTCCAACACTGTCGGCCGGTTTGGCCCTCGCATCAAAGGGTGAATCCTGTTCTATTGAACAACCAGAGAATGATGCCCACCGAGACGGGATCATGCTCCAGCCGTGCAGTGCCCCGCCGGCTCGACCTCCAGCCTATCGCGGCCCATGCGCCCCATCGAAGATATGCCGCGCCTTGGCCCTCGGCGCAGCGACGGAATGACGATTGACCAGCGAGCATTCGAGCTTCGTAATTGGATAGCGCTTGCCGGGCATGGTCTGCAGGTTGAGATGTTCAATTGCCCACTGACCCATGGCGAGGTGCGGAAGGACCGAAGTGGTCAGTGCCGGTACCAGATGTCTCGAAATTTCTTCGTCGTCGTAACCGACCACCGACATGTCCTGGGGAATGCGAAGCCCGGCATCTTTGAGCGCTTCGTAGCATCCCACGGCAGTGCGATCGTTCTGGCAGAAAATCGCGGTCGGGGGTTCCTGCAAAGCAAGCAATTGCATCGTAGCGGCATAGCCGGCACCGGCCGACCAGTCGCCTTCAACGACTAATTCTGGATCGAAGGGTATATCGGCGGTCGCCAATGCACGGCGGTATCCCGTCAGCCGGTCTTGCGCAGCCTGCATCCAGATTTCACCAGTGATCGTCCCTATGCGATGGTGGCCGTGCGTGATCAGATGCCGGGTGGAGCTCTGGCCTCCGGCGATTTCGCTTGGCACCACGGCTGGAAAGGCATGATCCGCCGTGTAGCAGTTCAACAATACCGTCGGGATGTTGAGTTCACACACATACGAAGGGAGTTGGACCTCTCTGGTATAGATTGTCATGTATATGAGTGCGGATATGCCTCCGTTCGTCAGGGCCCCGATTGCTTTTGGCTCCATGACGGGATCACCGAGCGTTTGGGTAACCAATAGCACGTTGCCCGTATTCCACGACGCTTGGCGGGCGCCCTCGATCGCGACGATCGCTTCCGGGCTGGTAGCGAGCTGATCCACGGCGAAACCAATCACGTTGTCCAGGCCCGAATAAGAGGCCTTCATGGTATAGCTTGTCCCCATGTAGCCGAGCGCGCGCGCCGCCTCCAATACCCGGTCGCGTGTCTGCTGCGAGATGCGGGTGCCGGGCGTGTCGTTGAGCACGAAGGAAACAGCAGCCTGCGAGCAGCCGGCCGCCGCAGCGATGTCCATCATGGTCACGCGGGCGGGCTTATCCACTTCAGGATTCTTTTGGGTCTTAGGCTTTCGCATTCGGGGGAATGATCTCCGGATCTTGGAAGAAGTTGCGTTTTAGGTAATTAATATTAGCATTTATCCGAAAGTGCTGGCAATCGCGCGAGCGCCTGCAATGCTTGCCAATCCTCACCGCAAAACTTCATTCTCACTGTTCGGCGATGAAATGTTTTGATGTGCATTGATAATACTATTTACTAATTAAGATTCTTGTATACCGTCGAGGGGCGATCGGAACCTATGCCACTCGTCGCTTTTTGCGGCGGCCCTAGGAGGGGGCGCGCATTCGGCCGGCCGTAATTCGCAAACGGGCCCATGCGACTGCGGCCCCTCGGGAGGTATATTATGAAACAGCTGAAACGGAATGCAGCCTTGTTCCTTGCCGGGCTGATACTGAGTGCGGCGCCGATTGCAGTATCCGATGCCGCCGACAAACCGACCCTTGCTTTCGTCGTCAACGGAGCGTCTGACTTCTGGAAAGCTGCGGAAGCGGGCGTGAAGAAGGCCCAGGCCGAATTGCCAGATTACCAACTGGAGCTGAAGTACCCTGAGCAGGCATCGGTAGCCATCCAGCAGCGCCTGATGGAAGACCTCGTCAGTGCTGGCATCAAGGGGATCATGGTGTCCGCAGTCGATCCCAAGACTCAGACCGAGGGCTTGAACAAGATCGGCTCACAAACAGCTCTCTTCACGACCGACAGCGACGCGCCGCAGACCAACCGCGTTGCCTATATCGGCTCATCCAATATCGACGCCGGTCTGCAGGCGGCCGAAATCGCCAAGAAGGCAATGCCGGATGGCGGCAAGTGCATCGGTTTTGTCGGGCTCCTCGGAGCCGATAATGCCAAGGAACGCATTCAGGGTATGAAGGATGGGCTTAAGGGCACGAAGATCGAGCTGACAGATGTGCGCGGCGACGATATCGACCAGACACGCGCAAAAAAGAATGTCGAGGACGCACTGGTGGCCAGCCCGGACGTGACCTGCATGGTCGGCTTCTACTCTTACAACACGCCACGCATCTATGAGGCGCTGCGCGACGCCGGAAAGCTTGGTCAGATCACTGTCGTCGGCTTTGACGACGATCCGATCACGCTCGGCGGCGTCAAGGAAGGTACGGTCGCGGCAACCGTCGTGCAGCAGCCATTCGAATGGGCTTATCAGGGGATGAAGCTGATGGCCGCCTACCTCAAGGGCGACAAATCAGGTGTTCCCAGCAACGGCTTGATCATCATTCCGACAGTGATCATCGGCAAGGATGACGTCGATAAATATGCCGCTAACCTGAAGGCCATGGCTGGAAAGTAATTCTCTTTCGCGGCGGGGGTACTCCCCGCCGCGAAAGACGTTTCATGCCGCAGCACCCGCAGTCATGGACAGGCAATGAATCATAGCTCAGACATCCCGTCACCGGACGCGCCTGCAACGCCGTTCCTTTCGCTTTCCGGCGTTGGCAAGACTTTTCCAGGCGTCGTAGCGCTTGAGGGCTTGTCGCTCGACATCGTGCCGGGAGAGGTCATCGGCTTGGTCGGCGAGAACGGGGCCGGGAAATCGACGCTGATGAATATTCTTGGCGGCGTGATCGCTCCGGATCGGGGCACGATCCTGCTCGATGGCGCAGAGCTTCGCCACCTCACTGTGGAGACGAGCATCGCATCCGGCATCGCTTTTGTGCATCAAGAACTCAACCTCTTTGACAATCTCGACGTCGCCGCCAATATCTTCCTGGGCCGTGAGCCGTTGAAAGCGGGACCTTTTAAGTTTGTCGACCGCGCTCGGCTTCGAGAAATGGTGACCCCGCTCTTGAAGCGCGTAGGGGCACATTTTTCCGCCGATACACCCGTTTCGGCGCTTTCCCTTGCCGAACAGCAGATGGTGGAAATCGCCAAGGCACTGTCGATCAAGGCCAGGCTTGTCATCTTCGATGAACCCACGTCCAGCCTGCCGCTGGCCGAAACCGAACGGCTGCTGAACATCATCAAATCGCTGAAAGCGGATGGCATCAGTGTGATCTTCATCTCGCACCGTCTCCACGAGGTTGAGCGCGTAGCAGACCGGGTAGTCGTATTGCGCGATGGCACGCTCGTGGGGACCCTCGCCAAGAAGGACATTGGCCATGATCAGATGGTCAAGCTGATGATCGGCCGGTTGCTCGCGGCCCGGACGGCAAAACCGCAGCGTTCGCCAGGCCCGGTCGCATTGAAGATAAACGGTGTGCGCACCGAGGCCTATCCCAGCCGCCCCGTTGACCTGGAAATCAGGTACGGAGAAATCCTGGGGCTTGCAGGCCTCGTCGGATCTGGCCGCACCGAGCTTGCAAGGGTACTCTTTGGCATCGACCGGAGTTACGGCGGAGCCATTTTGCACGACGGACGCCAAATTGCGATCGGTTCTGCTCGGGACGCCGTCGCCCGCGGCATCTTTCTGGTGCCGGAGGATCGCAAGCGCAATGGCATTCTTCTTGATCTTCCGATCGCCCAGAACATCACGCTTGCCGATCTTCCCAGGATTTCTAATCGCTTCATGGTCTCCTCTGAACGGGAGATGGAGGCCGCTGAAAAGCAGCGTGTTCGTCTCGGTATCAAAGCGCCCTCAGTTTCGACGCGAACCGGCACTCTGTCCGGCGGCAACCAGCAGAAGGTGGTTCTAGCCAAATGGTTGTCGATGAGCCCGAGGGTAATGATCTTCGATGAGCCGACGCGCGGCATCGATATCGGCGCGAAGAACGAAATCTATGGCCTGATGCGAGCGCTTGCCGATGCCGGTGTCGCGATCCTGATGATCTCCAGCGACATGGAAGAGGTGATTGGCGTTTCTGACCGCATCGCCGTCATGCACGAGGGCCAGATTGCCGGCATTCTCGAAGAGGACGAATTCAGCCAGGAAAGCGTCCTTTTGCTTGCTGTCGGCAAAAGCGTAAAATAGCGGCTGCGGCCATTATGAATGGGTATCGGGGGATGGGTCTCGAATGATCAAGAAAGATCTTGGACTGCTGCTTTTGATCGTCGTTGTCGGCGTCGTTGTCGCCATCATCAACCCGCGCTTCTTGCTGCCGATCAACCTTGCGAACACCGCCAACCTGATCGGCCTGTTCGGCATCCTGTCGATGGGGCAAGCTTTTGTCATTATTACGGGCGGTATCGAGCTTTCGGTGGGCTCGCTCGTAGCGCTTCTTGGCGTACTGTTCGTCGATTTCATTGCCGTACAAGATATGCCCTGGATGCTGGCGCTACCGCTCATTCTCCTGCTAGGCGCAGTCATAGGCGCCGTTCACGGTTGGCTCATCACCCGGCTCAACTTGCAGCCATTCGTCGTCACCCTCTGCGGCCTCCTGATCTATCGCGGGGCAGCGCGCTTCTATACGGCCGACGGAACGGCGGGATTTGCTTTCGGCCAGAATTTTCCGGAGCTTGAGTTTCTAACCGCGGGGCGGTTCTATGGCATTCCGAGCACCTTCATTGCTATGGTCGTCATTGCCGTGGCCATGTGGCTGGTGCTTCATCGCTCTGTGTTCGGCCGTTATCTTTACGCGATTGGAAAGAACGAAGAGGCTGCTCGCTATTCAGGTATCCGGACCGACCGTTTGGTTATGACGGCCTATGTCATATGCGGACTGCTTACGGCGCTTTCGGCGATCTACTTCGCTATGTACACGCGGTCGATCTCGCCGGCGAGCCATGGCCAGTTCTACGAGCTCTACGCGATTGCCGCCGCCGTGCTCGGCGGCTTTTCACTCCGCGGCGGTGAGGGATCGATCGTCGGGGTCGTGCTGGGCACAGTCCTACTGCAAGAGTTGCAAAATCTTGTGAACCTGCTCGGCATTCCCTCGTCGCTGAACTTCGCCGTCATGGGTGGCGTGATCCTCATCGGCGTCCTGATCGACCAACAATGGCATTCGATCCGCGCAAGGCGACGTCTCGTCTCCGCCGCACGACAGGCTGAATCCCGCCATCCGAATGACGGGACCTTGCCACTCGTTGCAAACAGGGATTAGGCAGTTTAGTCGAGTATTTACTGCTGCTCGTCGAGGTGAGCGTGACCGAAATTAGAGGACATTGTCGCGCCTTGGCCAGATCGATCATCGCCTGCCAATTTTCCTCAAGAAATCCGCTCCTCCCTCCGCGAGCGACATCGTTCGTGAAAGTAACCGGTAGTAATATTGCCGCGAACGCGACTGATCTGGCGGCGCGAACCAAGTGATAAAATTCTCGTGTTCCGCTGTCGGCCAATGCACCGGCAACGTCCAAAATGGTAAGGTTGTCGAGCAGTCTTCTGCCGATGACTTCTCTCAACTCACCCCTGGTCGTTAACTTTCCCACCCAGGCCAGTCATTCAAATTGATCAGCATGTGGTTTTCTATTCGATCAATTGTCCCTTCATTCTGCGTCAGAAAGCTAGCAGCTTTGGGCGACTTAGGTGCCTTCGAGCCTGCTCGAGGCAGGGCATCGGGCAATTTCGTTGCTACGACAAGCTCCAGTGCCACGGCATCGTGTGAAGTGAATTCGCGGCGGCAAAGGAGCAGCTTCAGGACAGGCCCCGGCGACCCTACCTGCTCCGGATGAGCCTGAGAATCCGCGTTAATCAGGTCATTGCGTGCTTCTTTACAATCATGATTGGCAGCGCTACCATCGGCTGCGTGACGCCCTCGGGAGGAGCCCATCCGGCGTCATTTGGATAGCGTATCGACATGCATTGCCGGACCGGCAACCGACTGCAGAACAAACTGCAGCGGACAGTCGATGATTCCGACACCCATTCGATGCCGATCCGAACATGGCAACAAATGGGAGGATTCGATGTACAAGACATTGGTCGGCGGCCTTCTCGCCGCGGCTGCATTTACGCTTTCCCACTCCACGGCTCTTGCCCAACCGGAAATTGTCAGCGGGCCTGCGGCCGACCCTGACTGCTTCGTGCCGTGGACGGCGGATACCAAGTTCTTCAAATTTCCGAAAAAAGACGGGCCTTATCGCATCGCGCTCGCCAATGGGTATATCGCCAACACCTGGCGCATTCAGATGATCCAGACGGCGAAAGCTTATGCCGCTCAGCCGGATGTCGCCGCCAAACTTAAGGAGTTCAAGGTCGTTTCCACCGGTGAAGACGTGCCGGCGCAGATTTCTGCGATCAACAACTTCATCGATTCCGGTTACGACGCCATCGTCGTCAATGCCCAGAATCCGACGGCATTCGGACCGGTCATCAAGCGCGCCAAGCAAACCGGCGTCGTCCTGGTCGCCTTCGACAATATTCTCGATACGCAAGACGCAATCAACGTCAACGTCGATCAGAAGGGCCTTGGCGTGTTGTGGGCGAACTGGCTGGCAAAGCACCTGCCTGACGGCGGCAAAGTTCTCGAGGTGCGCGGGGTTGCCGGAACGTCAGTCGATACCGACCGCCACAACGGCATACACGAAACCCTGGATGCCACCGGCAAGAAGTGGGATGTGGTCGAAGTACTAGGCAAGTGGGACGACCCGACGGCACAGAAGGCCACCGCCGACGCGATAGCCGTGCACAAGAAGTTCGACGGCATCACCGCGCAAGGCGGCGATACCGGCGTCGTGCAGGCAATGATCGATGCCAAACATCCATTCGTGCCGTTCGGTGGCGAAACCGAAAACGGCTTCCGCAAGTTCTGCGCCAAATATGCTGGCGAAGGCCTGAAATGTTCCTCGGCCGGCACCGGGCCTGCCCAGGTGGCGGTTGCCATCAAGACGGCGATCGCAGCACTTGAAGGACAGGTCGTGCCGCAGTCCATCAAGCTGCCGCTGGCAATCGTCGAAGACCCGAACTTCAAGGCGGGCCAGGACTTCTATCCGGATCAGTCGGACAATTTCTTCGTCGGCAACGCTTTTCCGACCTGCGGCATCAATTTCACCGCACAGGAGATCATGGGGCAGTCGAAGGAAAACCAATAGGCCGGGGTCCAACCGGATCGCTTGAGCGGCGTGCCGCGGCTCGCCCGCGGCGCGCGAGAAACACTGCCCCGAGGACATTCATGACGGTACCAGAAAAAACGGCGGCAACCCCGCTCTTTGAGATGAGCGGTGTATCGAAGCGTTACGGCGGCGTGCATGCGTTGGAAAACGCCAAACTCACCGTGGAAGCCGGGAAAATTCACGCCATTCTCGGCGAGAACGGGGCGGGCAAATCCACGCTGATCAAGATCATGGCCGGCGTCGTCGCGCCGGATGAAGGCCGCATGCTGCTCGACGGGCATCCGGTGACCTTCCGCTCTCCGGCCGAGGCTTCCGCCGCCGGCGTCACCTGCGTATTTCAGGAACTCTCGCTGATCCCGGACCTCAGCGTTGCCGACAACATCTCTATCGCCGCTCCGCCGCGCCGTTTTGGCCTGATTGACCGGAAAGCGCAACGCGTCATCGCCGAGGAGATGCTCGCGCGGGCAGGCGCCAGCGACATTCATCCGCGCGAGCTGGTCAAGGACCTGCCGCTCTCGCGCCGACAACTGGTGGAGATCGCCAAGGCGCTTGCCTGGAAACCGCGCATTCTCATTCTTGACGAAGGAACGTCGGCACTGACGGCAGCCGATGTCGCCGAGGTCTTCTCCGTTTTGCGGCGGCTGCGGTCCGAAGGGCTGGCACTCCTTTACATTTCTCATCGCATGCAGGAGATCGCCGAATTGGCGGATCAATGCACGGTCTTGCGCAACGGCCGCAATGTGGCGAGTTTCCCGGCAGCCACGCGCAGCGATGGCGAGATCGTCGAAATGATGATCGGTCGGGAATACAGCCGCGCCTTTCCGCCGAAACCGGAACGGGTTGCGAAGGATGAAGTCCGTCCGGTCCTGGAATGCCGCAAGCTCGGCTGGGCCGATACGCTGCACGACATTTCACTCACTGTCGGTCGTGGTGAAGTCGTCGGCCTTGGAGGCCTGGATGGACAAGGGCAGCGCGAGCTGCTGCTTGCGCTCTTTGGCGTCCTGCGCGGGACCACAGGTTCCGTCCTTGTCGACGGCAATGCGGTTACGCTCGCAAGCCCGGCAGCGGCAAAATCCGGACAGATCGGCATGGCGCTCATCCCCGAGGACCGCAAGACGGAAGGCTTGATGCTGCCGATGACGGTCCGGGAAAATCTATCCTTTGCGGTACTGGACCGGGTGTCCAGAGCGTGGGTCATAGATCAGGAAAAGGAAGAACGGCTGATCGAGGAGATGGTACAGCTACTGGCGATCAAGACGGCAGGTCTCGACATTCCGGTCGGAGCGCTCTCCGGCGGCAACCAACAGAAGGTCGTCATCGCCAAGTGGCTGATGCGCAAGCCGCGGATCATTCTGCTCAACGATCCGACACGCGGCATCGATGTCGGCACCAAGCAGGAGATCTATCAGTTGCTGCGGCGCTTGGCCGAAGCGGGAGCAGCCATTCTCTTTTATTCGACGGATTACGGCGAGTTGATCGGCTGCTGCGATCGCGTTCTCGTCTTCTATAACGGCAGCATCAGACGCGAATTGAAGGGCGACGGCATCACCGAGCATGCGCTGGTGGCGAGCGCACTGAATGTCGGCAGCGAGAATGTGGGGAGCGTGGCATGACGGAGTGGCGTTACCGGTTGGGCGAACGGCGCGGCACGCTGATGGCAGCCGGCATATTCCTCGTCATGTTTGCAATCTACGTCTCCAATCATCCCGCCGGACTGACGGCCAATGTCGTCCAGACCGCGGCGAACAAGGGCGTGCTGCTTGCCTTCGTCGCGATGGCTCAGACGTTGGTGGTGATCACCGCCGGCATCGACCTCTCGGTCGGCATGATCTTCATCCTGACCAATGTGCTGGCCTCCTGGCTCGTGCTCGGCTCGTCGCTTGAAACTGCTCTTGGGGTGATGGCCGTCCTGGCAACCGGTCTTGCCTGCGGCGCGCTCAACGGCCTGATCGTCATCTATGGACGGTTGCAGCCGATCGTTGCCACGATCGCCACCGGCGCTGTGTTCTTCGGCATCGCCCTCCTGCTGCGACCCTTTCCCGGCGGATCGGTCAACGAGGAACTGGCCGACGTCATGACCGGCAAGGTCTTCGACCTCTTGCCGGCCAGCCTTGTCGCGCTCATCGCCGTCGTTCTCGTCATATGGGTACCGTTCAGCCGCTCCCTGATCGGGCGGGCAGCCTATGCCTCCGGTTCATCGGAGATCGCGGCTTATATGTCCGGCCTGCCCATCCGCCGCGCGAAATTCACCGCCTATGCGCTCGCCGGTCTTCTTGCGTCGATTGGCGGGCTCTTCCTCACCTTCTTCACCTTCACCGGCGAGGCAGCCTTTGCGAGCGGCAATGCCTATACGCTGTTCTCAATCGCTTCGGTGGTCCTCGGCGGCGTATCCCTGTTCGGCGGCAAAGGCAGCGCGATCGGCGCGATCTTCGGAGCCCTCGCCTTCCGAACCATCGGCGACCTGCTCTTCGTCTTCGATTTCGATCCGCTGTGGCAGCCGCTGTTCCAGGGTGTGGTGCTGCTCGTCGCGGTGAGCCTTGGCGCGTTCGCATTGTTCCGTGTGCGCAATCGCCTGGAATGGTTCGGATGAACAACCTAATGCGAGAACACTCAGTGACCCGGCTTTCCAAGTTCATGCATCGGCTGGACCCGGCCATCGCGACCGCCTTCGCCTGCATTTTCCTGCTGCTCATCATCGGCAGTTTGTATTCGGCGAGTTTCCTGTCGCCGGAATATCTCCTGCAGCAGTTGAAGGTCGCATCCTTTCTTGGCGTCATCGCCACAGGCATGATGATCGTTGTGCTGCTCGGCCAGATCGATCTTTCCGTACCGTGGTCTGTCGCCGTCGGCGGAATGATGGCGTGCGCGGCTGCCGCTTACGGCCCACTCGGCGAGGCTCTGGCCATTCCCTTCGGCATTGCCTGCGGCATGGCGATCGGGCTCGCCAACGGGATCGGCGTCGCCTATTTGCGCATCCCCTCGATGATCATCACGCTGGCGACCAACGCCGTCGCGCAAGGACTGATGGTCGTCTATACTGGCGGCTTCTCGCCGCAGGATTCGGCAACATTTGCGATGCGCTATCTGGCAACCGGCTTCCTTCTGCCCGGGCTACCCAATGCCGTTCTCATCTGGGCGGTCGTCGGCGCCGCAACGGCCTTCGTCCTTAACCGCACGACATTCGGCCGGTCCGTCTATGGTATCGGCAATCGGGAGAGTGCCGCCTATCTTTCCGGTATCAATACCCGCCGGATCGTCTTGATCGCCTTCATTGCCTCAGGGGCGCTGAGCGCCTTCGGCGGTGCCCTGCTTGCTGGCTATGCCTCGAAAGCGGCGCAGTCCATGGGCGATTCTTATCTCCTGCCCTCGATCGCCGCAGTCGTCCTCGGCGGAACCTCGATTCTCGGCGGCAAGGGCTCCTATCTCGGCACCGTTGCCGGCGTGATCCTGATTACGCTGCTGCAATCGATCCTCTCCGTCATGCAAATGCCGGAGGCAGGGCGGCAGATCATCTACGGCGTCGTCATCATCGCCATGCTTTTGCTTTACGGCCGCAGCCCAGCCAACCGGCAATAGCGCGCCTGCGTTACTGCAACGCCGGATCAAAATCGCAGGACCACCGCCGCCCCGTCTGATGAAAAAGAAACGCTGCTCTTTTCCAGTAGCCCCTGGCACGTGCATGTTCAGCCAAATCGAGAAATTCCTTCGAAGCCTCTATCCGCTCGTTAAAATGCTCGGTCGCTACGCGGAGGCTATCCTCCGTCGAGAGCGGTGGGCTCAGGCAGTGGCTCATCGTCCAGTTTATAAAGAACGGAGAGGCACGATGGGGGATCCGGGCCACGGTGGCCGGGGAAGCTATTCTGAAGCTTCACGGGCTTTCAGCCATACTTGAACTCCGACCGGCCTGCCAATCGAATGTCGCCGTCGAGATGGCTTGCAAAGCAGTGAAATCTATCTCACTCGGTTAGCCGTTTGGGATCTGGACGGTGCTGTTTGTTAAGCGTTTGTAAAATGCCAACGAATCGGGGCATATAGCAACTGCGCAACTGAAGTGCTTTCGTTCAAAATTGCGCAGTTACGCGGGAAAGAGATCATGCAGCCGAGTCTTGCTCTTCAAGACGATCAAGAGCACCTTCCGTCGCTTCTGGCAACGGATGCGAAGGAGTTATCCTATCAACTTCAGCAGCATCAGGCCAAAATCTTTCCCCCGCTGTCGCAAAAGACGATCAGGACATTTTCGCCGGCGGAAGCTGCGGCCTTCATCGGCATCGGCGAAGGTTATCTCCGGCAGGTGGCGGCCGACGGCCATGGCCCGGATCCGCTGGCAAACGGACGCCGGCTTTATAGTGCAACCGACATGGACCGGATCCGGCGCGTCCTCGACGAACGGAACGGCACGCCGAAATATGTGCCCGCTCGCAGGCCGGGCGAAAAGCTCCAGATCGTCTCGGTGATGAATTTCAAGGGCGGCTCCGGCAAGACCACGACCGCGGCCCACTTCGCGCAATTCATGGCGCTCCGGGGCTATCGCGTACTCGCTGTCGACCTTGACCCGCAGGCCTCCCTGTCTGCCCTGTTCGGTCATCAGCCGGAATTCGACGTCGGGGAGGGCGAAACGATCTACGGCGCGATCCGCTATGACGATCCGCGCCCGATCGCCGACATCGTGCGCGCCACCTATACGCCGAACCTGCATCTCATTCCCGGCAATCTCGAACTGATGGAATTCGAGCACGAGACGCCGAAGGCCATGGCATCGGGTACGGCGGAGACGATGTTCTTCGCCCGTATCGGCGAGGTGCTGACCGACATCGAAAGCCTTTACGACATCGTCGTCGTCGACTGCCCGCCGCAGCTTGGCTTCCTGACGATGTCGGCGCTCTGCGCCGCGACCTCGGTCCTGATCACGGTTCACCCGCAGATGCTCGACGTCATGTCGATGTCGCAGTTCCTGACGATGACCAGCGAGTTGATGTCTGTCGTCGAGAAGGCCGGCGGGCGCACCAGCTATGACTGGATGCGCTACCTCGTGACGCGGTTCGAACCGAATGACGGACCGCAAAGCCAGATGACCGGCTTCATGCGGGCGATCTTCGGCAATCGCATGCTCCACAACGCGATGGTGAAGTCGACGGCCGTTTCCGATGCCGGCGTCACCAAGCAGACACTCTACGAAGTCGAGCGGTCGCAGTTCACACGCGGAACCTATGATCGGGCGCTGGAGTCGCTGAACCTCGTGAATGGTGAGATCGAAGCGCATATTCGCTCCACCTGGGGAAGGAGATAGGATGGCGCGCAAGAACCTCATCGAATTTTCCGCACCGAGTCCGGCAAGGGCGGAAGCGGTCGCGCCGCGCGATAATCGTCCGATTGCCGGCTTCGTGCCGCAGGAGCGCAGTGGTGGGCCGGTCGGCGGCATTACCAAGACGCTAGGCAACATCACCGAGAAGATGGAACGCGCCAGCGAGCTGGAGCGGCAGCTTGCTGCTGGCCAGATGATCGTCGAGCTCGACCCTAGCCTGATCGACGCGTCTTTCGTCAGCGATCGCCTGGCGATCGACGCGGCTGAACTCGCCGAGCTGGTCGAGCAGATCCGCGAACATGGGCAGCAGGTCCCGATCCTCGTGCGTCCGCATCCGGAAGCCAAAGGCCGCTATCAGGTCGCCTATGGCCATCGCCGCCTGGCGGCCACGAGAGAGATCGGCATTAGGGTCCGCGCGGTCGTCCGTGACCTGACCGACGGCCAGCTGGTCGTTAGCCAGGGACAGGAAAACAGCGCTCGCACCAATCTCTCCTATATCGAGCGCGCGCTCTTCGCGTCGCGGCTCGAGGAACGCGGCTTTGGCCGCGACGTCATCATGGCGGCGCTGAGCGTCGACAAGGCGGCGCTATCGAGGATGCTGATCGTGATACGGCAGGTGCCCCTTGATCTCATCAACGCCATAGGTGCTGCGCCTGATATCGGCCGGCGGCGATGGCTGGAACTCGGCGAGCGGCTGGAAAATGCCGATGTCGACAAGATCATCGCGGAGTTGTCCGCGGACGACGCACGCAAGATGCCGAGTGACGAGCGGTTTCACCGGGCATTCGTTCTGGCAACGAAGAAGGTCGCGGCACCGGAGCCGGCGGTCGTCAAATCCGAGGTCAGCGGCGTGCCGGTGACCGTCAAGAAAACAGCGTCCGGCGCCACCTTTGTCTTCGACGGCAAGAGCGCCCCCGGTTTCGATCAATTCGTCCAGGAACGGCTGCAGGGCCTGTTCCAGGAGTTCAACAAGTACAGAGGAGCGTAGCGCGCAAAAGAAAAAGGCCCCCAACGACGCCGTCGTGGAAGCCCTTCTCAGATCTTAAGCACATCGAGAATCGCATTTCCACGAATCACAGTCAAGCGTCTTAGGCACCAAAGTGGTGGACTGTTTTCTTTTGCCTGAACGAAGGTGAAGGCAAATGGAGAGTGGATATGTGACGACGCCCTTTGGGCGGCGGCCGATGTCGCTCGGCATGCTGGCAAGCCAGCAACTGGCCGAGAGCATCGAGCCAGGGATAAGACGTAGCAAGTGGAAACTGTTCAGGGCGATCTGCGAGGCGCGGCCGGCGCTTGGCGTGACTGATCGGGCGCTGACGGTGCTCGATGCGCTGCTGACCTTCTATCCCGACGACGAGATTTCCGAGGAGAAGGGCCTGATCGTCTTTCCCTCGAACGCGCAGCTTTCGCTTCGCGCCCGGGGGATGACGCCGGCGACGCTGCGGCGGCATCTTGCCGTGCTGGTCGAGGCTGGCCTGATCCTGCGCAAGGACAGCCCGAACGGAAAGCGCTATGCGCGCCGCGACAGGGAAGGGGAGATCGGTGAGGCGTTCGGCTTCAGCGTCGCGCCGCTTCTGGCGCGTGCAGTCGAAATCGAAAACCTGGCCGCCGAGGTGGTTGCCGACCGAGAACTCATCCGGGCGATCAGGGAGCGCCTCACTGTCTGCCGGCGGGATATCTCCAAGCTGATTGCAGCAGCGCTCGAGGAAGCTGTGCCTGGCGACTGGGAGCAGATGTCGCTGATGTTTCGCGATGTCGTTCGCAGGATTCCGCGCGTCGCAGGGGCCGAGGAATTGGCTTCACTGCTCGACGAGATGGGGCTGCTGCGCGACGAAGCCGTCAACTTGCTGGAAAGACACATAAAAATACAAAAATTAGACGCCAATGAGTCTCAAACTGAGCGCCACAAACAGAATTCAAACCCCAACTCCATATCTGAACTTGAACCAAGCTTCGAAACGAAGCAGGGCGCGAAGCCGGCGACCGATAACGACCCGCTCGCCGTACCGCATGATGAGCAAAGATTGAAGCATCCGGCATCGGCCGGCGCAATGAGCGGCAGGAAATCCGGCGCGGCTGAACCGGCGGCGGGACATACGCTGAAATCCTTCCCGCTTGGTCTGGTTCTTCAGGCCTGCCCGCAAATTCTCGATTATGGGCCGGGTGGAACGATCGGCAATTGGCGCGACCTGATGTCGGCTGCGGTTGTTGTCCGCTCGATGCTCGGCGTCAGCCCCTCGGCCTATGAGGAAGCCTGCGCCGGCATGGGGCCGGAAAATGCCGCGACCGTGATCGCCTGCATTCTGGAAAGGGGCGGGCATATCAATTCGCCCGGCGGTTATCTCCGCGATCTCACCCGAAGGACCGAGAGAGGCGAATTTGCGGTCGGCCCGATGCTGATGGCCCTGGTGCGGGCGAATGGTGGAGTGCGGCGCGATGTCGGCTGATGAACTTCAGTTGCTACACACTCGGCCATCGAGCGGTTGCTCTCATCAGCGCGGCGGCGCGGTACTCTCCCGCAGGATCAGCTCGACTGGCCACAATTCGTGGATCTCGTCTGCGGGGCGGCCAGCGATAAGCTGTAGTGTCAGCTCGGCGCAGCGTGTGCCGGCGGCACGCATGGAGGACCGCGTGGTCGACAGCGATGGGACCATGTTCTCGGCCGTCAAATAGGGGAAGACGTCGTCATGGGCGATGACGGAAACATCCTGTCCGACCGTCATCCCAAGCGAACGGACGGCACGGTAGACACCAAGCGCTGTCATGGTGGAACCGGCAACGATGGCGGTCGGGGCATTGGCGCTCTCCAGAAAAGAGCGGGCGTGGCGAAAGCCGCTCTCGTCGGAGAATTTATCGCAAACCATCAGGCTGGGATCCGTGGTGAGCCCACGCTCCTGATGGGCGATGCGAAAACCCTGTTCGCGATGGATCGAATATGTCTTGCCACGCAGGCCATTGATCATCGCAATGCGCCGGTGACCGAGATCGAGCAGGTGTTCGGTGGCCCGGCGAACAGCACCTTCGTTATCGATGTCGAGCCAGGCATGAACGTGCTCGGTCTCCGAGCGGCCGTGGACCAGGAAAGGCACGCCCAAGCCGTTTAGCATCTCGATCCGCGGGTCCCTGGGGCGAGGCGAATGAATGATCACAGCATCCACTCGGCGGCTCTCGACCAGGCGCCGATAGGCCTGGATCTCGTCGTCATCATTGTGCGCGGTAATTGGTGTGATGAGAATATCGGTATCGGCCGTTTCCAGGCGCTGCGCCATCCCCGACACGAACTCTGAGAAATGAATTTCACCCGAACGCCCCATCAGAACGCCGATCGCTCCGGCTCGGCCGGTCTTCAGGCGCACGGCATTGATATCGGGGCGATAGCCAAGCCGGATTGCTTCGCTCGCAACCCGGGCGCGCGTGGCTTCGCTCACCTCCGGATAGCCGCTAAGTGCGCGGCTGACCGTTGTCGGAGAAAGCCCAAGCTGCTTTGCAAATTCACGAAGTTTCATCGATGTCTTCTTTGTCCGGGAAATCAATGGACGATGCGTTGATGATGCGCAACGGGCAAGTGCCGATTCAGTTCAAATTGAAAACGATTTCAATTATGTCGCGTTGAAATGCCGGCTACGGATGCCGAATATACGCCCTTATCCGCGCAGCATGGCTATTATGCAACCTCCAGGAGCTGGTTTTGGTGTCTTGACGTCATCAAAGCCTTCTGCAATGTTCCGTTTGCCAAATCGATTTCAATTTCTGGGAGGAGATTATGAAAAAGTTTGCTCTGGCCTTGTCCGCGCTTGGACTTGCTCTCGCGGCTGACCCCATCCACGCCGCAGAAATTTCGTTTGCCGCGAACACCACCGGGAAAAACGTCGAATTCCTGAACAAGCAGCTCGCGATTTTTGAGAAGGAGACCGGCAATCAGGTGAAGCTCGTCACCATGCCATCGTCGAGCAGCGAACAGTTCTCGCAATATCGCTTGTGGCTTGCCGCGGGAAACAAGGACATCGACGTCTATCAGACCGATGTCATCTGGGCACCGCAGCTCGCCGATCAGTTCATCGATCTCAAAGAGGCCACCAAGGACGTGGCCGGCCAGTTCTTCCCGTCGATCATCGCCTCGCAGACTGTCAACGGCCGGCTCGTGGCGCTGCCGTTGTTTACCGATGCTCCGGCGCTGTTCTACCGAAAGGACCTGCTCGAGAAATATGGCAAGCAGCCGCCGAAGACCTGGGACGAGATGGCCGCAACCGCCAAGGAGGTACAGGACAAGGAACGTCAGGCCGGCCAGAAGGATGTCTGGGGTTACGTCTTCCAGGGCAATTCCTATGAGGGGCTGACCTGCAACGCGCTCGAATGGGTGAAGTCGTCGGGCGGCGGCCAGATCGTCGAGCCGGACGGGACAATCTCGATCAACAATGAGAAGGCGGCAGCAGCGCTCGAACGCGCCAAGGGCTGGATCGGCACGATTTCGCCACCCGGCGTGCTCGCCTATCAGGAAGAAGAATCGCGTGGCGTCTGGCAGACCGGCAACGCAGTCTTCATGCGCAACTGGCCCTATGCCTATTCCCTCGGCAACGGTGCCGACAGTGCCGTGAAAGGCAAATTTGACGTGATGACGCTGCCGGTTGCAGCCGCCGGCGACAAGCCATCCTCGACGCTCGGCGGCTGGAATTTGGCGGTGTCAAAATATTCCGAGAAACAGGAAGCAGCCATCGCACTGGTAAAATTCCTGGCGTCGGAGGACGTTCAGAAGGCTCGCGCCATTGAGCTCTCCAATCTGCCGACGCTGACCGACCTTTATGACGACAAGGATGTTGCCGCAGCTCAGCCCTTCATGCCTAACTGGAAACCCATTTTCCAGGATGCGGTGCCGCGTCCTTCGGCGACAGCCAAGGTGAAGTACAACGAAGTGTCGTCGAAGTTCTGGACGGCAGTGCACAATACGCTGTCCGGCAGCGGCTCGGCCGCCGAGAATCTCGAGCTCCTCGAGGCCGACCTGACGACCCTCAAGGGCGACGCCTGGTGAGTATCGGACCGGCGACTGACAGGTCGTCGGTCCATCCTCCGGATGGGCTTAACAGGGGATAGGCTTTCATGACTGAAATCGTAGCTCCACAAGCAGTTGAACCAAGGGCGTCCCGTCTCAGCGCCTCTACGGAGCTGCGATCCGAGCGCGTTCGATCGGCCTGGATGTTTCTGGCGCCGACGCTGTTGATGCTGGCAATCGTCGCTGGCTGGCCGCTCTTCAGAACGATCTATTTCAGCTTTACGAATGCGTCACTCAACGATCTTGGCAATGCGCAATTCGTCGGCTTTGCCAATTATCTCTCGTGGGTGACACTGAAGAGCGGAAAGACCGTCTATCGCGGGCTGCTTGCCGATCCGGTCTGGTGGAATGCCGTCTGGAACACGGCCAAGTTCACTCTCCTTTCGGTGGCGATCGAGACCATGCTCGGCTTGATCGTCGCACTGGTGCTGAACGCGCAGTTCGTCGGGCGTGGAATCGTCCGCGCCGCAATCCTCATTCCTTGGGCAATACCGACCATCGTCTCGGCCAAGATGTGGGCCTGGATGCTCAACGACCAGTTCGGCATTCTCAATGATATCTTGCTCGACTTGGGCCTGATCAGTGAGAAGATCGCCTGGACCGCCAATCCCGAAACGGCGATGATCGCCGTGCTGATCGTCGACGTCTGGAAGACGACGCCCTTCATGGCGCTTCTGATCCTTGCCGGACTTCAGATGGTGCCGGGGGATATCTATGAAGCGGCCAAGATCGATGGCGTCAATCCGGTCAAGGTTTTCTGGCGTCTGACGCTGCCGCTGATCCGCCCTGCCATCATGGTTGCCGTGATCTTCCGGATGCTGGATGCGATGCGCATCTTCGATCTGATCTATGTTCTGACGCCCAACAATGCGCAGACGAAGACCATGTCGGTCATGGCGCGCGAGAACCTGTTCGACTTCGACAAGTTCGCCTATGGCGCCACCGCCTCGACGGTGCTTTTCCTCATCATCGCCTCTGTCACCGTCCTCTATATCTGGTTCGGCCGCGTTAAGCTCGGCGGGGAGGAACGCTGATGCTGCTTTCGATCACCAAGAACACGCTTTTCTACCTGCTCGTTACGACCATCGTCATCATTGCAGTTTTCCCGTTCTACTATGCGATCCTCACCAGCCTGAAGACCGGCACGGCCCTTTTCCAAGTCGATTATTGGCCGACCTCGATCTCCTTCGGCAACTATGCTTCCGTCATGGGGCAGGGCAGTTTCGTTCGCAGCCTTGCGAATTCCGCGATGATCGCCTGCGTCGTGGTTTCAGCATCGCTGCTGCTCTCGATCACCGCTTCGTTCGCTTTGGCCCGGGTTCACTTCCGCGGACGGGCACTCTTGATGCTGACCATCCTGTCGGTGTCGATGTTTCCTCAGATTGCCGTGCTTGCGGGCCTCTTCGAACTGATCCGCTGGATCGGCATCTTCAACACGCCCTTCGCGCTGATCTTTTCCTACGTGATTTTCACGCTGCCATTCACTGTCTGGGTGCTGACGACCTTCATGCGGGAATTGCCGATCGAGATCGAGGAGGCGGCGATCGTCGACGGCGCCTCGCCATGGGTCATCGTCACTCAGGTCTTCATGCCGCTGATGTGGCCGGCGCTGGTGACAACAGGGCTGCTCGCTTTCATCGCCGCCTGGAACGAGTTTCTTTTTGCGCTGACGTTCACATCGTCCGATACGCAACGGACGGTGCCGGTCGCCATCGCCCTGCTTTCGGGCAACAGCGCGTTCGAAATTCCCTGGGGCAACATCATGGCGGCTTCGGTGATCGTCACCGTGCCGGTTGTCGTTCTTGTTTTGATATTCCAGCGCCGGATCATTTCGGGGCTGACCGCCGGCGGCGTCAAGGGTTGAGGGAGTAGGACATGGCAGAGATACGACTGGAGAACATCCGCAAGAGCTTCGGCGCTTTCGAGGTGATCAAGGGCGTGACGATGGAGATCCGCAGGGGCGAGTTCATGGTGTTCGTGGGGCCGTCCGGATGCGGCAAGTCCACGCTACTCAGGCTCATCTCCGGGCTCGAGGACATCACCTCGGGAACCCTCGCCTTCGACAATGAGACGGTAAACCGGCACGCGCCGTCGAAGAGAGGGATCGCCATGGTCTTCCAGTCCTACGCGCTCTACCCGCATATGACGGTCTTCGACAACATGGCGTTCGGCATGAAGCTTTCCGGGAGCAACAGAGACGAATGCCGCCGGCGGGTCGAGCAGGCGGCCGGTATGCTGCAGCTCTCATCCTATCTGGACCGCTTGCCGCGACAGCTTTCCGGCGGACAGCGTCAGCGTGTCGCCATCGGCCGGGCGATCGTACGCGATCCCAAGGTCTTTCTCTTCGACGAGCCGCTGTCCAATCTCGATGCGGCGCTTCGAGTCGCGACAAGGCTTGAGATCGCCAAGCTTCATCGCAGCATGCACGGTACGACGATGATCTATGTGACGCATGATCAGGTCGAGGCCATGACGCTGGCCGATCGGATCTGCGTGTTGAGAGACGGCGTCGTCGAGCAGATCGGCACGCCCCTGGAACTTTACGAAAGCCCGAACTCGGTCTTTGTCGCGGGCTTCATCGGTTCGCCGAAAATGAACTTCCTGTCGGGCGGGCTGGCACAGGCCTATGACAGCCATACGATCGGTGTGCGCGCCGAGCATGTGCTCATCACGGCCGAGTCGCCGGTTTGGAGCGGCACGGTCATCCATTCCGAAATCCTCGGTTCCGATAGCTTCGTCTATCTGGACATCGGAGCGGATGAGCCGCTTGTCGTGCGAGAGGCCGGCGTCTCTCGTCATAAGCCGGGCCAGACGCTTGGCCTCACGCCACTTGCCGGTCACATCCACCGTTTCGACCAGTCGGGCCGGGCGCTCGAACGTGAATCCATGCGGGCTGCCTGATCTTTCAGGCATCGATGTCCTTCCCAGGCTCGATCCGCTTCAACTACAAGGAGAAAACGACGTGACCATACGCACCATTGTGTGGGGTGAAAATATCCACGAGAATACCAATGCGGTCGTCCGGGGCATTTACCCCGAGGGCATGCACACGACGATCGCCAATGCGCTGAATAGCGATCCCGCCATATCCGCCACCACGGCGACGCTGCAGGACCCGGAGCACGGGCTGAGCGAAGCCCGGCTTGCCGAGACCGATGTCTTAACCTGGTGGGGCCACAAGGATCACGGCGCGGTGTCAGACGTCGTCGTCGAGCGCGTCGCCAAGCGCGTCTGGGAAGGCATGGGCCTTCTCGTCTTACATTCCGGCCATTTCTCGAAGATCTTCAAGCGGCTGATGGGAACACCCTGCGCGCTGAAATGGCGCGAGGCGGGCGAGCGCGAGCGGCTGTGGACGATCAACCCGCGCCATCCGATCGCCGCCGGCATCGGCGAGCATTTCGAGCTCGAGAACGAGGAAATGTATGGCGAGCAGTTCTCGGTGCCGGAGCCGCTCGAAACGGTATTCATCTCCTGGTTCCAGGGCGGGGAAGTGTTCCGCTCGGGCCTGACCTGGCGCCGCGGCGCCGGCAACATCTTCTATTTCCGCCCTGGCCATGAGACCTATCCGACCTATCACGACGTCACGGTGCAGAAGGTGCTGATCAACGGCGTCAAGTGGGCCTACAACCCTGAAGGCGCGTTGACTGGCATTACCGATGCTCCAAATGTGCCGGTAGAGAAGGCACTGGAGCCGATCGTCGAACGCGGCCCGAAACTGCACCAGGCCGGCGAAGCCGGTTACCGCTGAATTCGATAAACGACCATGAGGACAAACATGCGCTTGATCATTCTCGGAACCGGAGGATGGGCAAATACCCATGCCATGAATTTTTCGGAAATCACCGGCGTCAAGATTGTTGCCGCCGTCGATACGGACGAGGTCCGGCTGCGGGCCTTCGCGCTCAGGCATGGCATTCCGCTTACCTTCACATCGCTCGATGACGCCCTTGCGTGGGGGGAGTTTGACGCTGTGACCAATGTGACGCCGGATCGCGCGCATTATTCCACGACAATGAAGATACTCGGCGCCGGCAAGCATGTGCTCTGCGAGAAGCCCCTGGCCGTCAACTACCGCGAGGCCAAGGAGATGGCCGACGCCGCGGCGGCATCCGGCAAGGTCACGATGGTAAACCTTACCTATCGCAACGTGGCGCCGCTGCAAGCAGCGCGAAAAATGGTGCTGGACGGCCGTCTCGGCGCGATCCGTCACTTCGAAGCCTCATATCTGCAGAGCTGGTTGGTTTCGAAGGCCTGGGGCGATTGGACCAAAGAATCCCAATGGCTTTGGCGCCTGTCGACGAAGCACGGCTCCAATGGCGTGCTGGGCGATGTCGGTATCCACATTCTCGACTTCGCGGTTTTTGCCGCCGGAAGCGATGTCAAGGCGGCGGCATCGCATCTTAAGGTTTTCGACAAGAGCCCCGGGAACCGGATCGGGGAATACGAGCTCGATGCAAATGACAGCTTCCTGATGATGGCCGAACTCGAAAACGGCGCGGCTGGCGTCATCCATGCGACGCGCTGGGCAACCGGCCATCTGAACGAATTGCGCCTGCGCCTGCATGGAGACAAGGGAGCGCTGGAGGTGGTGCATACGCCTGAAGGTTCGACCCTCAGGGCCTGTGAAGGCGCCGATGCCGACAAGGCGATCTGGCGCAAGATCGAGGTCGAACCGGTGATCACCAATTTCCAGCGATTTGCAAACGCCGTGCAAAAAGGGAAGCCGGATGAGCCGGGTTTCGGCCATGCCGCCAAGCTGCAATTTGTTCTTGATCACGCAGTCAAGACGGCCGGCGCCCTGACCGAGCTTTAGACAGGTTCTTCGGAGGGCGATCGAACTCGTCAAATGCGCCGGTTCAGCTCGTCTTCGCTGATGCCGAAATGCTCGAGGATGATGCCGACGTTCCGGCGGTGAGACTTGAAATAGACGTCGAAGAGATCGCCGATCAGCGGAACCGTGCCGCAGGCGGCGTCGACGCCGAGATTGACCGCCATGCGGGCGAGCTTGTGGGTGGGAAGGCCGAGACGCCTTGCTTCGTCGATGATGAAAAGACCGATGAGGGAACCGGCAACGTCGCCGACGGCCGGGATAAGGCCGAGAACCGAATCTGCGCCGATCCGTACGCCGAAAGGCAATCTGACTGCGGTGTCCATGAGCCGAGCGATTGCGGCGGCGCGGCGGATTCTGCCGAGTTCGGCGGCGGTGGGGTATCTCATAGCATGGGAAGTTGGCATCAGCGACCCGGCCGAGCGATGGAACGCTGCGCCTCCATCACGAAGGCAGGGACGCCTTCGATTGTCCGAAGCTGCGAGCATTCGATGTGATCGAAAGCGTTGTTCATGGCGGTGGAACGCCGCAAGCCCGATAAGGTTCGTGCGGCGCGCCGGAGATCATCTCGCGTCGGGAACGACGACCAGTTTGCCGACAAAATTCTTCGCCATGAATTCGGTCTGTGCCCGGTGGAAATCCGACAGCGGATAGACGCCGCCGACAAGAGGCCGGATTTTACGGCTTTCGATATAGCCGATGAGCCTACGGAAATCGGCGCGGCTCCCCTGGCTCGATCCATGCATCTCGAGTTGCTTCAGATACAGAGTGCGCAGATCGAGCTGCACGACGGGGCCGGCGATGGCGCCGGCCGTGGTATAGCGGCCTTCCGGGCGCAAGATCTTCAGGAGATCGTTGAACAACGGTCCGCCCACGAGGTCTGCGACCACGTCGATCGGCTGGCCACCGCTTGCGGAATGGACGGCTTGGACAAGATCCCCCTTGCCGCGGGTCACGACCGCTTCGGCGCCGATATCGATCATCGCCGCCTCCTTGCCGAGTCCCGCGACCGCGATCGGGATGGCGCCGCGGGCGCGAGCGAGCTGGATGATCGCTGAACCGACGCCGCCCGAAGCGCCGGTGACGAGAACGCGCTCGCCGGCGACAAGCCTTGCCCGTTCCAGCATCCGTTCGCCGGTCAGATAGGCGCAGCAGAAGGTGGCGAGCTCGACATCGGTCATATCGGTCGCGACGACATGGGCGTTCTCGCCAGGCAGCACCATATATTCGGCGTAGCCGCCATCGCGCCCGTGGCCGATGTAATCGATGTCGGCAAGACTGTCGTCGTCGCGATTATAGATCGAGAAGTCGACCATGACGCGTTCGCCGATGCGTCTCGGATCAACGCCCGCGCCGACGCCGACGATATGACCGACGGTATCGGTGCCCTGGATGCGCGGGAATGTCAGCGTGTTGCCCTGCCTGCGCCAGGTGGAGAGGGCGGAGGGATCATCCTCTGTGCCGTAGGCGCCTTCGCGCACCCAGACGTCGGTATTGTTCATGCCGCAGGCGGCAACACGGATCAGCACCTCGCCCTCCGTCGGCGTCGGGACAGGCACATCCGTGGCATAGATGAGCTTTTCCAGGCCGCCATGGCCGGTGAGGAACACCGCCGCCATCTTTTCCGGGATCGTCATGTGGCTCTTCTCCTCAGATGGTTTTGAAAACACTTTCAATCGCGTCTGCAGCCGCCTTGACGACGACGTCTGCTTCTTCGCGGGTGAGGCAGAGCGGCGGAGCGAAGCCGAGAATGTCGCCCTGCGGCATGGCGCGGCCGATGACGCCGCGTTCGAGAAGAGCGGATGCGACCTGCGGACCGACCTTGCGGCCGGGATTGAAGAACCGGCGGTCGTCTCTGTCCTCGACGAATTCGACCGCGGCCATCAGACCGTCGCCGCGGACTTCACCGACATTCCGATGGCCGCCAACGGCTTCTTGCAACTGCGACCGGAAATAGCTGCCGGTCGTGCCGGCATTGGCGACGATGCCGAGTTGGTCGATCAATTCCAGATTGGCGATGCCCGCGGCAGCGCAGATCGGATGGGCGGAATAGGTCCAACCATGGCCGATGGCGCCGAGCTGATCGGAGCCCTGCACCAGGACCTGCCACATCTTGGTCGAAACGATCGAGCCGGAAAGCGGAGTATAGGCCGAGGTCAGGCCCTTGGCGATGGTGATCAGGTCCGGCTTCATGCCGTAGTGATCTGAGCCGAACATCGTGCCGAGACGGCCGAAGCCGGTGACGACCTCGTCGGCGACCAGCAGGATATCGTATTTGTCGAGCACGGCCTGGATCTTCTGCCAATAGCCCTGGGGGGGCGGGACGATGCCGCCGGTGCCGAGGATCGGTTCGCCGATGAAGGCGGCGATGGTGTCGGGCCCCTCGGCAACGATCATCTCCTCCAGTTTGTCGGCGCAATATTGCGAGAATTGCTCCTCGCTCATCGACCGGTCGGCCCGGCGGAAATAATAGGGCGCTTCGGTGTGGAGGATCGGGGCGCGCGGCAGATCGAAGGCATTGTGAAAAAGCGCAAGACCGGTGAGGCTGCCGGTCATGACGCCGGAGCCGTGATAGCCGCGCCAGCGTGAGATGATCTTCTTCTTTTCCGGCCGGCCGAGAATGTTGTTGTAATACCAGATCAGCTTGATGTTGGTCTCGTTGGCATCCGAGCCGGAAAGGCCGAAATAGACGCGGCTCATGCCCGCGGGTGCGCGGTCGATAATCATTTTCGCAAGCGTAATCGATGCTTCTGTGCCGTGGCCGACATAGGCGTGGTAGTAGGCAAGGCCTTTCGCCTGTTCGGCGATGGCGTCGGCGATCTCCTGGCGGCCGTAGCCGACATTGACGCAATAAAGCCCGGCAAAGGCATCGAGGCTTTTGCGGCCGCTCGTGTCGGTGATGTAGACGCCTTCGCCCCCTGCGACGACACGCGTCGGCGTCTCGCCGCGCGCGTGCATGCCCATATGGGTGGAGGGGTGAAAGAAGTGGTCGCGGTCCCAGGCGGTGAGTTCGTTGCTTTTCTCGAGCATATCCTATCCTCTCTTGAAATGGGCGCTCAGGCGGCGGTGTCGATGCAGAGATATTTGAGCTCGGTGAAAGCCTCGAGCCCGTGGCGGGAGCCTTCCCGGCCAAGGCCGGACTGTTTCCAGCCGCCGAAGGGGATCGGACCGCCGGTGATCTTCACGCGATTAATCGCCACCATGCCGTATTCCAGCGCGCGGCCGAGGCGCATCTGGCGGGCGCCATTCTCGGTGACGACATAGGCGACCAGGCCATATTCGGTGTCGTTGGCACGGGCGACGACCTCTTCCTCCGTATCGAAAGTGACAAGTGCGGCCACAGGCCCGAAAGTCTCCTCGCGCATGATCAGCGCATCCGCCGGCACATCCGTCAAAAGCGTCGGCTGATAGAAGAGTGGGCCGGCTCTATGGCGGCTGCCGCCGGCAGCAAGACGGGCGCCCCGCTCCAAGGCGTCGGCGACCTGGTCCTCGACCTTGACGACGGCGCGTTCATGTATCAGCGGCCCGATTTCGCTTTCAGCCTCGATGCCTGCGCCGACCTTCAGTGCAGTGATCCGTGCGGCAAAAGCCTTAGCGAAGGCATCGGCGATGCGTCGCTGGACGAAGATGCGGTTGACAGCAAGGCAATCCTGGCCTGACGTGGCAAACTTGGCGTCGACGGCAATCTCGACGGCTTTTGCGACATCGGCATCGTCGAAGACAATCAGCGGCGCGTGCCCGCCGAGTTCCATTACCAGCCGCTTCATGGTCGGCGCGCACTGGGCGGCGATCAGGCGGCCAACCTCGGTCGAACCGGTGAAGCTCATGGCGCGCAGGCGGCTATCGCTGCACATCCGTCCGACGATAGTTGCGGCATGGCCGGTGACTACGTTGAAGACGCCGGCGGGAATACCGGCCCTTTCGCCGAGCTCGGCAAGCGCGAGGGCAGAAAGCGGCGTCTCGGAGGAGGGGTGGGCGACGACCGTGCAGCCGGCGGCAAGGGCCGCGGCGGCCTTTCGGGTGAGCATGGCAGAGGGGAAATTCCAGGGCGTGACCACGCCGACGACGCCGAGCGCCTCGCGCCGGACGATCATTTCCGCGCCGGGCAGGTGGCTGGTGACGCTTTCGGCGTTCAGCCGTTTGCCTTCCTCGGCATACCATTCGACGAAGGAGGCGGCGTAATCGATCTCGCCACGCGATTCCGCCAGCGGCTTGCCCTGTTCCAGCGTCATGATCAGCGCCAGGTCCTCTCTGGCCGCGAGCATCAGCTCATGCCATTTGCGCAGGATCGCTGCGCGCTGCTGCGGCAGCATCGCGCGCCACGCGGCAAAGGCCTGCGACGCCGCATCGATCGCCATCGCCGTCTCCTCCGCACCGAGGCTCGCAACCCAGGCCAGCGTTGCCGAAGAGGCCGGATCGGCAACAGCGAAGCTTTTGCCTGTCGCCCCCGCGATCCACCGGCCGCCGACATAGGCGAGATCGCGCAGGAGATGAAGGTCGGCAAGCCGTGACAGCGCATCATGATAGTCGGGGCGGGCAAACACGGCGGGCATGTCCAATCTCCTCCTTGCGGGTTGACGCAAGTCTTGCACAAGAGCGGACGAGAGATTGTCCTTTGCCGAAGGCGGAAAGAGACAGACGGTCTAAAGGGCGGCCGCCTGCTAGAGAGATTGTCTACGAGGCGCTCTGCTCCTCGCCGGAGGCGGCGAGGGAAGAGACCGGAAGGACTGTTTCCTCCTTCACCGTCTTGGTGACAATGTAGGTGAAGTAGCGGTCGATGCCGAGTTCGCGATCGAGAAGTCCGTCGACCAGCCGCTGATAGGCATCGATATCGGCTGCCATGATTTTCAGGATATAGTCGACGCCGCCGCCGACCGACCAGCAGGCGACGATCTCGGGGGTTGCGGCAACGGCGCGCTCGAAACGCTCGAAATCGGCCTGGCGATGATTGGCGAGCGTCACCTCCATCATCACGCTGGCCACCGGCGCTATGCGCCGCGGTGCGATCCGGGCGTGGTAGCCGGTAATGATCCCCGCCTTTTCGAGCTTGCGCAGCCGCATCCAGCACGGCGTCGGCGACAGCCCTGCCTTTTCGGCGAGCGCCAGCTTGGTGATGCGGCCGTCGTGCTGGACGGCGTCGAGGATGCGCAAGTCGATGGCGTCGAGCTTCATGGCGCTTTCTTTAGCATGAAATCATTTCAAACGCGGTGAAAAGACAATGGAAGCGTATTTTGGCATTGTCAATTGACCTGATTTTCAGCAGTGTTGAAATCATGACAAATTGGCGCCCTGATCCCTCGCAACTCCGCCGGCCTGCCTATCTCTCGCTCGCCGAGCAGATCGCCAATGCGATCACCGACGGCAAGCTCGCCGACGGCATGCAATTGCCGCCGCATCGCAAGCTGGCCGACGATCTGCATCTTTCCGTGCAGACGGTGAGCCGCGCCTATGACGAGCTGAGCCGCCGGGGGCTGATATCAGGCGAGATCGGACGCGGCAGCTTCGTGCAGACGCGGCCGCGCGAGCCGGAACCGCCTTATCTGCCGGAACGGCTGGGCGAGGTCATCGATCTCTCTATCCTGAAACCGGTCTGCGAGCAGATTCATCTGGAAAGGCTGCGCCAGGCCTTTGGCTGGCTCTCCGAAAATCTGCCGTCGAGCTCGGCCCTGTCGTTCCGGCCGAACATGGTCTTTCCCCGCCATCGCGTCGTTGCCACGGAATGGCTGGCGCGCTGCGGCCTCGACGTATCGCCGCTGAACATCAGCCTGACGAATGGCGCGACATCGGGCATGACGGTAGCGCTGATGAGCGTCGCCCCGCCCGGTTCGACCATTGCGACCGAGGCGATCAGCCATCATACGCTGGTGCCGCTCTCCAGCTATCTCGGCCTGCATCTCGAGGGGCTGGCGATCGACGAGGAGGGCATGATTCCCGACGCGCTGGACGAGGCCTGCCGGACGGGGCCGATCCGGGCGATTTTCCTCCAGCCGTCGGTGATCAATCCGATGGCGGCGCTGATGAGCGCAGAGCGCCGGCAGGCGCTCGCCGCCGTGGCCGCCAAGCACGACATAGCGATCATCGAAAACGACATTCTCGGGCCGATGATCGAGGACCGCGCGCCGCCGATGGCCGCCTTCGCGCCGGAGCGGACGCTTTACGTCACGAGCTTCACGAAGATCACCGTTCCGGGTCTCAGGATCGGCTATCTCGTTGCGCCCGACCGCTATGTCGCCGCCGTTGCCAACCGGCATCTGGTCTCCAGTTGGATGGCGACGCCGGCGATGGCCGAAATCGCCACGCGCTGGGTCAGCGACGGCACGGCGATGGAACTCGTCAACTGGCAGCGCCGCGCCCTTGTCGGGCGCCATGCGATCGCGGCGGAGATGCTGACCGGCCTGTCCTATCGAACGCATCCGCAAAGCCTGCACGTCTGGCTGCCGCTTTCCGGCAGCCATACGGAGGACGGTTTCGTGTCGCAGGCAAGGCTGCGCGGCGTGGCGATCGCGCCGGGCAAATCCTTCCGCACCGCCGATCACGGGTGGACGCCGGCGGTGCGCATCTCGCTCGGCTCGACGACGGAAGGCGAGCTGCGGACGGGACTGGGGATCGTTGCCTCACTGGCGCAGGGAAATCCAGAAGAGCTGCTGCTCGCGATTTGAGGCGGGCGCCTCATTTGCCGGCAGGCGCAGAATAATTGTCATGATATTATTTTACGAATTGACATGATTTTCGAGCGCCGTCATCGTTAGGTCATTGCTTGTCTCAACAAGGAGAGACATGAATGCCTGCGCCTATCATCCGCATCGACAACATCGTCAAGAAATACGGCCCGCTGACCGTGCTGGACGGCCTGTCGATGAATGTCATGCCGGGTGAGAAGCTGGCGCTGATCGGGCCGTCCGGCTCCGGCAAGACGACGATCCTGCGCATCCTGATGACGCTCGAGACGATCGGCGGCGGCCATATCGAGGTCGATGGCGAGCAGCTCTATCATATGCCGAACGGCAACGGGCTGGTGGCGGCCGATGAACGGCATCTGCATCGCATGCGCGAGAAGATCGGCATGGTCTTCCAGCACTTCAACCTGTTCCCGCACAAATGTGTGCTCGATAATGTGACGCTGGCGCCGATGCTGACCAAGGGCGTCAAGCGGCGCGAAGCCGAAAAGCGGGCTATGGAGCTTCTCGACATGGTCGGTCTCGCCGATAAGGCTAAAAGCGTCCCGGCGCAGCTTTCCGGCGGGCAGAAGCAGCGCGTTGCCATCGCCCGGGCGCTGGCGCTGTCGCCGAAGATCATGCTGTTCGACGAGGTGACCTCGGCGCTCGATCCGGAGCTGGTCGAGGAGGTGCTGAACGTCATGCGACGACTCGCCTCCGAGACCGACATGACGATGCTGCTCGTCACCCACGAAATGGGTTTTGCCCATGACTTTGCCGACCGCGTTCTGTTCTTCGATCGCGGCAGGATCGTCGAGGAAGGCAAGCCCGGCGACATTTTTCGCAATCCGACGCAGGAGAGGACGCAGACCTTCCTGCGCAAGATCATCGCGGCAGGGCACCGCGTCTGAGATCCGACATTGCCCGCAAAATAAAGCGCAAGGAAAGCCAGAGGAGTTGGGAACGATGAAAACGGGATATTTTTTGAGCGCCATCGGCCTGTCGGCCCTGCTGATGACAGCGGCGAGTCAGGCTTCGGCCGCTGATGACAAGCTCGAACAGTTGAAGGAGCAGGGCTTTGCCCGTATCGCCATCGCCAACGAGCCGCCGTTCACGGCGGTCGGCGCCGACGGCAAGGTCTCGGGTGCTGCGCCCGATGTGGCGCGGGTGATCTTCGAGAAGCTCGGCGTCAAGGAAGTGGTCGCCTCGATCTCCGAGTACGGCGCGATGATTCCCGGCCTGCAGGCCGGCCGACACGATGCAATTACGGCGGGCCTCTTCATGAAGCCCGAACGCTGCAATGCCGTCGCCTATTCCGAACCGATCCTGTGCGACGCTGAAGCCTTTGCTCTGAAGAAGGGCAACCCGCTGAAGCTGACCAGCTACAAGGATATCGCCGACAACCCGAACGCCAAGATCGGCGCGCCGGGCGGCGGCACGGAAGAGAAGCTGGCGCTGGAAGCCGGCGTGCCGCGTGACCGCGTCATCGTGGTTCCGGACGGGCAGAGCGGCATCAAGATGCTTCAGGACGGCCGCATCGACGTCTATTCGCTGCCGGTCCTGTCGATCCACGACCTGTTGACCAAGGCGAACGATCCGAACCTCGAAACCGTCGCCCCCGTCGTCAATGCGCCGGTCTATTGCGACGGCGCCGCCTTCCGCAAGCAGGACGTTGCGCTTCGCGACGCCTTCGACGTCGAGCTGAAGAAGCTGAAGGAATCGGGCGAATTCGCCAAGATCATCGAACCCTATGGCTTCTCGGCCAAGGCGGCGATGTCGACGAGCCGCGAAAAGCTCTGCGCCGCCGCCAAGTAACCTGACGTAAGCAGCCGGCCATGCTCCCGCCATGGCCGGTTTGCCCTTCGCACCATCTCCAGAGAAGTGAGCTGCCGATGTCGGTCTGGTCCGGCTATCTGACACTGATCCTTCAAGGCGCCCTGGTGACGCTCGAGCTGACGATCATGGGCTCGGCGCTGGCGCTCGTCATGGCCTTCCTGGCCGGTCTCGCCCGCCTGTCGCGTTTCTTTGCCCTCCGGGCTCTGGCGACCGCCTATATCGAATTCTTTCGCGGCACCTCGATCTTCGTCCAGCTCTTCTGGGTCTATTTCGTCCTGCCCTTCGCGGGATTGACGCTGACGCCGCTGCAGGCGGGCGTGCTGGCGCTCGGTCTGAATGTCGGCGCCTATGGGGCGGAGGTGGTGCGTGGCGCCGTCAAGGCGGTCGGGCGCGAACAATCCGAAGCCTGCATCGCGCTCAATCTGTCGCGATACCAGCGCATGCGCCACGTCATACTGCCGCAGGCGTTGCCGCTGATGCTGCCGACCTTCTGCAACAATGCGATCGAGCTTTTGAAGGGCACGGCCGTCGTGTCGCTGATCTCGCTGACCGACATGACCTTTCAGGCGCAAGTGGTGCGGGCGCAGACCGGCAATACGCTGGTGCCCTTCGCAACGATCCTCATCCTCTATTTCCTCATGGCCTCCGCCATCTCGGCGGCGATGCGCCTGTTGGAGCGACGGATGACACGCGGCCTCGACGGCATGAGGACCTGATCATATGGAATGGGATTGGGATTTCGTCTGGCAGATCATGCCGACCCTTCTCGAAGGGTTCAAGATCACCATTCTCGCGACCATCCTCGGCGCTGCTGTCGCCATGGTCGCAGGCCTCGCGCTTGCCATCGCGCGGCGGTCACCTGTCGCCGCCATTTCCACAACTGTCGGCTTCGTCTCGGAATTCATCCGCGGTACGCCGCTGCTGGTGCAGCTCTACTTCATCTTCTACGTCCTGCCGGATATCGGCATCCGGCTGTCGCCGCTCACCGCCGGCGTCATCGGCATGGGCATTCACTATGCGACCTATACGGCCGAGGTCTATCGCGCCGGCATCGAGAACGTTTCGCGCGGACAATGGGAGGCGGCCAAGGCCACCAATCTGACGACGCGCCAGGCCTGGATCCACGTGATCTTGCCGCAGGCGATCCCGCCGATGATCCCGGCGCTCGCCAATTACTTCATCGCCATGTTCAAGGAAACGCCGCTGCTGTCGGCGATCACCGTGCTGGAATTGATGAACCAGGCCAAAAGCATCGCCAATAGCAACTATCGCTATATTGAACCCATGACGCTCGTCGGCGTCTTTTTCCTCGTCATCAGCTTGATTTCGGTTCTCGGATTGCGCTGGCTCGAGGAGCGCTATGCCAGGGTGGATGACTGACATGACGACATCGATCGAGATCATTCCCACCGGCCGACTGCCACGGCTGGACGACCGGCCGCTGGAAAAGCGCATCGGCCTCGTCATCCTGGCGACCGACCACACGACGGAAGTCGACTTCCGGCGGATGGTCGCCAGCGACCGTATCGGCGTCTATGTCAGCCGCATCCACTACGCCAATCCGGTGACACCGGAAAATCTTCTGAAGATGCAGCCTTCGCTGACGCAAGGCGCAGGGCTCATTCTGCCGGGCGAGACGCTGGATGCCGTCATGTATTCCTGCACCTCCGCCTCGGTCGTCATCGGTGACCGCAAGGTCGAGGAAGCGATCCAGGCGGCCAAGCCGGGTGCTTCGGTGGTGACGCCAACGGCGGCTGCTGTCAAAGCCCTGAAGGCGTGCGGCGCCAGGCGGATTTCCGTGCTGACGCCTTATACGGTCGAAACCAGCCGGCCGATGGCGGATTATTTCAGCCGACTCGGTTTTGCGATCGACCGCTTTACCTGCCTCGGCCTCAGCGACGATCGCCAGATGGCACGGATTGCGCCGGACGAGATTGCAGCCTTCGCGAACCAGGCGCTGGCGCCGCAATCCGATGTACTGTTCATTTCCTGCACTGCCGTGCGCGCCGCACAGGTCGCCGCCCGCATCGAAGCGGCGACCGGCAAGCCGGTGGTGACCAGCAATCTCGCCACCGCCTGGGCCTGTCTGCGGCTCTGTGGCGATGATCAGGCGCGGCCTGAGCTCGGTCAGTTGATGACCAGACCCTATGGGGAAGGCTGAGCGCATGAGGGGCGTCCTGCCAATTTCGATGGAGGATATCCGTGCGGCGGCGCATCGGATCGCCGGCCGTGTTGTGGAAACGCCGATCGTGTCGTCGGCATCGCTCGGCGAGATCGCGGGTGTTCCGGTTTGGCTGAAGCTCGAACATCATCAGACGACGGGTAGCTTCAAGCTTCGTGGGGCGACCAATGCGGTGGCGTCATTGTCGCCGGCGGAGCGCGTGCGCGGCGTCGTCGCCGCCTCGACGGGAAATCACGGCCGGGCACTTGCCCATGCGGCGAAGGCACAAGGCATAGTCGCGACGATCTGCATGTCGCGGCTGGTGCCGGAGAACAAGGTTTCCGAAATCCGCCGTCTCGGCGCCGATGTGCGCATCGTCGGTCGATCACAGGACGAGGCGCAGGAGGAGGTGGACCGGTTGGTGCGAGAGCAAGGGCTGGTGATGGTTCCGCCTTTTGACCATCCGGCTGTCGTAGCCGGGCAGGGGACGCTGGGGCTCGAGATCGTCGACGCATTGCCGCAGACAGCCACGGTTCTGGTGCCGCTCTCGGGCGGCGGTCTTGCTGCGGGCGTTGCCGCTGCGATCAAGGGCGTCAATCCGAAAACGAGAGTGATCGGCCTGACGATGGAACGCGGCGCCGCGATGAAAGCGAGCCTCGATGCCGGACGGCCGGTGCAGGTCGAGGAGGTGAGAAGCCTCGCGGACTCGCTCGGCGGCGGCATCGGCCTCGACAATCGCGTGACTTTCAGCATGTGCCAGGCGCTTCTCGACGATGTCGTCCTGCTGACGGAGGCGGAGATCGCCGCAGGCATGCGCCATGCCTATGCCTGCGAGCGCGAGATCGTCGAGGGCGCGGGAGCTGTCGGAATAGCAGCGCTGCTGGCGGAAAAGATCAGCTCCGGCGGCCCGATCGTTGCGATCCTTTCCGGGCGGAATGTCGACATGGAACAGCACCGCCGGGTGATCAACGGCGAGGGTGCGGCATTCGAGGAGGATGGCCCATGAACCGCATGATCATTCTGACGGAAGCGGAACTGCGCAAGATCGTGGTGCTCGATCGCGATGCGGTCGCCTGTATCGAGCAGGCTTTCGCGGCGCTTGCAACGAAGGCGGTCGCCATGCCGCCGATTTTGCGGCTCGACATTCCGGAGTATCGGGGGGAGGTCGATGTGAAGACCGCCTATGTACCGGGCATTGAAGGTTTCGCCATCAAGATCAGCCCCGGTTTCTTCGACAATCCAACGATCGGCCTGCCGAGCACCAATGGCATGATGGTGCTGCTGTCCTGCCGGACCGGCCTGGTGCAGGCGCTGCTTCTGGACAATGGCTATCTTACCGATGTGCGCACCGCGGCAGCCGGCGCCGTCGCTGCGAAATACCTGTCACGGCAAGACTCCAGCGTGGCCGCAATTTTCGGCGCTGGCATGCAGGCTCGGCTGCAGCTCGAAGCACTGACGCTGGTGCGGCCTATCGCCGAGGCCAGGATCTGGGCGCGGGATGCCGCCAAGGCGCAGAAGGCAGCGGCCGAATTGAGCGGGGAACTCGGATTTCCCGTCATCGCTACGTCGGATCCGAGAGAGGCAATCTCCAGTGCCGATATTATCGTGACCACCACGCCTGCGGAAAAACCGATCGTCGAAGCCGGGTGGCTCGAATCCGGACAGCATCTGACGGCGATGGGGTCGGATGCGGAGCACAAAAACGAAATCGATCCCGCGGCCATCGCCCGGGCCGGCCTCTACGTCGCCGACAGCCTGAAACAGACGCGCCGCCTCGGCGAGCTGCACCACGCAATCGAAGCCGGTCTGGTCGCGGCCGATGCGGATTTCGCCGAACTCGGCCGGATCGTTTCCGGCCGGACGCCGGGCAGGACGAGCAGCGACCAGATCACCATTGCGGACCTCACCGGCACCGGCATCCAGGACACCGCTATCGCCACCCTCGCCTTCGCCCGCGCCGGCGCGATGAAGGCAGGAACCACGTTCGAAAGCTGACCGGCGCGGCGCCGGAAAAGAAGGGAAGAAACATGACCCAGCCCAATCTGAAGTTCTCGCTCGGCGAATATGCCGCGCGGCTGGAAAAAACACGGCGTGCCATGGAAGCGAAGGGTGTGGACCTGCTTGTTGTCAGCGATCCCTCGAACATGGCCTGGCTGACCGGTTATGACGGTTGGTCCTTCTACGTGCACCAGGCGGTGATCGTGCCGCCGCAAGGCGAGCCGATCTGGTTCGGCCGCGGTCAGGACGCCAACGGCGCTAAGCTCACCGCCTATCTCGCGCACGACAATATCGTCGGCTATCCCGATCACTACGTGCAGTCGACCGAGCGTCATCCAATGGATTACCTCTCCGGCATCCTGACGGAGCGCGGCTTCGCCAAGCTGACGATCGGCGTCGAGATGGACAATTACTGGTTTTCTGCCGCCGCCTTCGCCGCGCTGCAGAGACATCTGCCGAATGCGCGCTTCGTCGACGCAACCGCGCTGGTCAACTGGCAGCGCGCGGTCAAGAGCGAGACCGAAATCAAGTACATGCGCAATGCGGCCCGGATCGTGGAAGCCATGCACGCCCGCATCTTCGACAAGATCGAGGTCGGCATGCGCAAGTGCGATCTGGTAGCGGAAATCTATGACGCCGGCACCCGCGGTGTCGACGGCATTGGCGGCGACTATCCGGCCATCGTGCCGCTGCTGCCGTCCGGCGTCGAAGCATCCGCACCGCATCTAACCTGGGACGATCGGCCGTTGAAAAAGGGGGAGGGCACCTTTTTTGAGATCGCCGGCTGCTACAACCGCTACCATCTGCCGCTGTCGCGTACCGTCTTCCTCGGCAAGCCGACGCAGGCCTTTCTCGACGCCGAGAAAGCGACGTTGGAAGGCATGGAAGCCGGTCTTGCTGTCGCCAGACCCGGCAATAGCTGCGAGGATATCGCCAACGCCTTCTTCGCGGTGCTGAAGAAATATGGAATCGTCAAGGACAACCGCACGGGTTACCCGATCGGGCTTTCCTATCCGCCGGATTGGGGCGAGCGCACCATGAGCCTGCGGCCGGGCGATCGGACCGAGTTGAAGCCCGGCATGACCTTCCATTTCATGACCGGCCTCTGGCTCGAGGATATGGGTTTCGAAACAACGGAGAGCATCCTCATCACCGAGAGCGGTGTCGAATGCCTCGCCAACGTGCCGCGCAAGCTGATGGTCAAGGATTGAGGCTGTCATGACAGAGACTGGCTTGCGGCCGTCGCCGATCAGCGCGACGGTGGATTTCGCCGCCGAAGGCGTCCAGCACGGGTTCCTGAGGCTGCCCTACAGCCGCGACGATTCCGCTTGGGGCTCGGTGATGGTTCCGATAACGGTCGTCAGGAACGGCAAGGGACCGACGGCGATCCTGACCGGCGGCAATCATGGCGACGAGTACGAGGGACCGATTGCGCTTTTCGATCTCGCCCGCTCGCTGCGGGCAGAGGAGGTGAGCGGCGCTGTCATCATCGTGCCGGCAATGAATTACCCAGCATTCCTTGCGGGAACCCGGACCTCGCCGATCGACAGAGGCAACATGAACCGCAGCTTCCCGGGTCGTCCGGACGGCACGGTGACGGAAAAGATCGCCGATTATTTCCAGCGTGTGCTTCTGCCGATGGCGGATCTCGTGCTCGACTTCCACTCCGGCGGCAAGACGCTCGATTTTCTGCCGCTCTGCGCAGCGCACATCCTGCCGAACAAACAACAGGAGGCGCAGGCTTTCGATTTCGTGACAGCCTTTGCCGCACCCTATTCGATGAAGATGCTGGAGATCGATGCGGTCGGCATGTATGACACGGCGGCCGAGGACATGGGCAAGATCTTCATCACGACCGAGCTGGGCGGTGGAGGTACCGCCACGGCCAGAAGTGCGGCGATCGCCAAACGCGGCACCATGAACGTGCTGCGGCATGCCGGTATCGTCGCCGGCGCCGTCGATACCGGGCCAACGATCTGGCTGGATATGCCGGATGGCCGCTGTTTCTCTTTCGCTGAACAAGGCGGATTGATCGAACCCGCGATCGATCTCGGTGAAGCGGTCGCCAAGGATGCCGTCATCGCTCGCATCTATCCGACGGGCAGGACGGGTGAGGCGCCGCGCGAGATCCGTGCCGCCATGGACGGTATTCTCTGTGCGCGGCATTTCCCAGGCCTGGTCAAATCAGGCGATTGCGTTGGGGTCGTGGCGATTGTGACGAACTGAAACGACGGCGGCGCGTGAGATGAATGTCATCTTCCGATCAACATCAAGCTGCCTTCCGCGCTCTTGACCCGGCAGCTGCCGCATCGGTCTGGAAGCGACCGACAATCCCTTCCAGCGTCTGCGTCTGGCCACCGAGCGCGCGGCAGGCTGAGACGGTTTCCGCGGCCATGGCGGCGTTGCGCTGTGTGACCTCGTCGAGCGCATTGACGGAGGCATTGATTGCCCCGATCGCCACCGCCTGCTCGGAGGAAACCGAAACGATGCGGGCGATCAGGCCGGCGACCTGCTCGACCTGGCCTTCGATTTCCATAAGCGCCTTGCCGGTGCGATTGACAAGCTCCACGCCGGTGGAAACCTGAGACGATGACGTGGAAATCAGAGATCTGATCTCCTTGGCGGCATTGGCCGAACGGAGGGCGAGCTCACGTACTTCCTGCGCTACAACGGCGAAGCCTTTGCCCGCTTCGCCCGCGCGGGCGGCTTCCACACCGGCGTTGAGCGCCAGAAGGTTGGTCTGGAAGGCGATCTCGTCGATGACGTTGACGATCTCGCCGATCTGGGCGGACGAACCTTCGATCTCCTGCATGGCAGCGATCGCATCGCGAACGATGGCGGCCGAATGTTCGGCGCTGCTGCGGGTCTCGGCCATCATGCCGGTCGCCTTGCCGGCATGGTTCGAAGCGTCCTTGGCTTTGGCGTTCATTTCGCCGAGCGCGCTCGTAGCCTCTTCAAGCATCGCTGCCTGCTGTTCGGTACGCAATGCAAGGCTGTCGGCGGCATTGGTGATGCCGGCGGAGGAGCTGCCGACCTGCCTGGAGGTCTGGGCGACCTCCGCCATCGAGGCGGAAAGCGCGTTCATGCTGTCGTTGAACTTGGCGCGCAAGCTCTCATAGGCGGCGGCAAAGGATGTCGTGATACGGCAATCAAGATTGCCGTGCGACAGCTGGTCCAGGCCATATGTCAACTCGTTGATAACCGTTTCGCGTGTCCGCTCCTCGGCCGCCTTCTCGGCCATCTGGCTGCGCTCGCGTTCGAATTCGGCATCGCGAAGGGCCGCTTCGCGCTTCTGCGCGTCCTGGCGTTCCAGCGCATTGCAACGGAAGACCGCGACTGCCTTGGACATGGCGCCGATCTCGTCTGAACGGTTCGCATAGGGAACTTCGGTTGAAAAATCGCCCTCGGCAAGATTGCGCATATAGGCCTTCATGCCGTCGAGCGGCACGATTGCCCGGCGGCGCAGGAGATAGAGCCCCGCCAGCAGCAGAGCGAAGGAGCCGAAGCCGGCAGCGCCCGCACAGATCGTCCAGGTGACGATTTCCGAAGCTGCGTTCTTTTCCTCGCCCTTCAGGAAAGCGTCGGAATTCGCGACGAGCTTCTCCACAGCATCCTGGTGCGTATGGAAGGCGACGCGCAATTGCTCGATCGCGCCGTGCGCCTTGTCTTCGTCCTTTGCTTTCAGCGCCGGGATGATCTCGCGGTTCATCACGTCCCAGAATGCATCGCCCTTGGCGAGCACATCATTTTCAAGCTCGTCCTTCAAAGCCTGCGGCAGCCTGGTGGTTTTCCAATAGGCGCGACGGTCGTCGTAAGCGGCTTTCAGATTGGCGATCTTCGCCAGATTGGTTTCGGTAAGTTCGGGGAATTTGCTGGCTTCGAAGGAGAGCATATAGGATTCGACCACGAAGAGCGGCGGCGGCAATATATCGGCGATGAGATCCTTGCCGTAGACGACCTGCTCGTAAACCGGGCCGTTGACCTTCAGCCTTTCCAGCGCGGATTGCTGCAATCCAATCGACATGAAAAGACCGGCTGAAACGGCGATGCCAAACGCCACCAGGCTGCGCGCAATGGTAAATGCCAAGACTGTCTCCAAATAACTTTTGGCTTCTCTTCTTCGAGATGCCTGATCTACGTATGTCATTATTTCGCGAGAACACTGAAATATGGTTAAAGTTCTTGTCGGATTGTTCGCGATTGGAACGAACGCCGCAGTGGCACCGACCTTGTGATTTTTGTGCAACAATACGTTGAATTTGCCTCCGGCCATCGCCTGGTCTCGTGCGGGCGGCAGAATTGTGATTTACACTTATGCTGTTATTTGTCTCCCGTGAATGATCAGGAAAGCATTTTGTATCAAATGCTTAAAGATGGGCCGGCTTGCGATGCGCTCAAACCGTGATGTGGCTGGCAATTGCAAGCAAGATCGCGTGAAACGGGAGCCTGTAGGTGTGCCGACGCGACGGCACTGTTCACCGGTCGTGGACGAGGCGCGGCTTCGGAAGACGATCGCCGCCGCAAATGCGAAAACAAACATCTCAACGCGCACGCATCCACCAGCATTCAGAAGACCTCACTACGGATGACCGGCCGCAGTCTTGTCGCGCCCGTCTTCCTGTCGGGCATTGGCGCCGAATGCAATTGAACACTAGGGTCAAGGGAACATCATGTTGTCGATGAGTGCCGCCGTCCGCCAGAAAAGAGCCGAGAGTTGGAATGGAATTTCTCGTGCCGCGCTTTCTTCCACATCGTTGATCGCTCTGACCGGAATGTTGGTGTCCGCGCCGCATAGCGCTTACGCAGCCAGCGAATGCGGCGCGCCGGTCGGCGGCGTGGTTACTTGCAGCGGCAGCAGCTATCCGGCGCCGGGGATCCGCTATGATGTTACAAGCAACCTGACCCTGACCCTCAACAATCCAGCTTTGGTCGCCGTGAAGGCGTCGACTGGCCAGGGCGCCGTCTACGTCAGCGGCTCCGGTATCAACGACATCGTCATTAACGCGCTCCTATTCCAATCGGCTCAGACGACTGGTACTTTGTCTATGGGCATAGGCGCGTCGAATTCGGGAGCCGCCGGCAACGTCGTCATCCGGATGGACACCGGCACCGCGACGGCGAGCGGCAATGCCTTATCCAGCGCACTCCTTACGAGTATTACTAACGCCGCCAACGCTGGCAATCTTTTGATTACCCTCAATGGCGGCCAGGCCAACAATACGGGGTTGGGACAGGGCGTGAGCGCCCAGCACTCAGGCTTGGGCAATGCCGCCGTTATGATGACCGGCGGCTCGGTCAGTTCCGTCACGGGCACAGCCATGCGCGCCATCATTAGCAACGCTAACTCTTTCGGCGCCACGAGCGTCACCATTGGTGGCGGGACGGCCACGACGACTTCCGGCACGGCTGTCTTAAGCCAGTCGGAACGCGGCAATGCCGACATCGCTATGACGGCCGGCACGGTCACGGTTCAAGGCGGCGCCAACCCCGCCCTGAACGCCGTGGTCAACAACGCCGCCGGCACTGGCACGGCCAGCATCGCCATGAGCGGCGGCACCGTCACGAACAGGGGCAGCGGCGACGGCCTCTTCGCCAACAATAAGGGTACGGGGACTTACGACATCAGCGTCACAGGCGGCACGGTAACCGGCGGTTCCGGCACGGGAGCCGCCATCCATGCAGCCGCTGCTTCGGGCGGCACTATCGACATCGGCTCCGGCGCCACCGTCAATGCGGGAGCCTCGGGCATCGCCCTCAGCCAGACCGGGGGCGCGGCGACAATCACCACCGCCGGCACAGTGAACGGAAACGTCAACCTCAGCGCCGCCGGCAATACCCTATCCATCACGGGCGGCACCATCGGCGGCAACATCAGCGGCGGGGGCAATACGGCACTGAGCTTCGACCTCGGCACCGGCAGCTTCACCTACGACTCCGCCTATGCAATCGGCGGCATGGGCAGCGTCGCCATGAATTCGGGGTTGGCCGAGATCGACGGCGGCCTCGCCACCAACACGCTTGCCGTCAACGGCGGCAGTCTCATCCTCAACGGCGTCGGCACGGCCGCGGGCGGCGCCACCGTGTCGGGCGGCACGTTCGTCGTCGGCGACGCCGCGCACGCCTCGGCTACGCTCACAGGATCGCTCGACGTGCTCGCCGGCGGCCGTTTGCAGGGCTTCGGCACCATCATCGGCGATGTCGGCAACGCCGGCATCATCGCCCCCGGCAACTCGATCGGCACGCTGACGGTGAGCGGCAACTATACCGGCAACGGCGGTACGCTGGAGATCGAGACCGCACTTGGGGACGATGCCTCGGCCACCGACCGGCTGGTCGTTACCGGCAATACCTCGGGCAGCACCAACGTCAAGGTCGTCAATGTCGGCGGCGGCGGCGCGCAGACTGTCGAAGGCATCAAGATCGTCGACGTCGGCGGCACTTCCACCGGCACGTTTTCGCTCTTGGGCGACTACGTCTTTCAGGGCGACCAGGCGGTGGTCGCAGGCGCCTATGCCTATCGGCTCTATAAGAACGGCATCAGCACGCCCAGCGACGGCGACTGGTATCTCCGATCGCATCTGACCACCGAGACGGACGGAGACACTTCGCCGCTTTATGCACCGGGCGTGCCGCTCTACGAGATCTATGCGGGCGTCCTGCAGACCTTCAACCAACTGGGCACACTCCAGCAGCGCACCGGCGGCCGTTCCTGGGCGGGCGGTGATTCCATCGGCAACGTTGGCGAGAATACGAGTCCGCTGGGCATCTGGGGACGGATCGAGGCTGCGCATAGCCATCTGGAGCCGGGGACATCGACGACCGGCACCGACTACAACTCGAACATCTGGAAGCTTGAGACGGGCGCGGACGGGGCGTTGGCCGAAAGCGCGGCCGGCGCCCTGATTGGCGGGTTCAGCGTTCACTATGGTACGACTTCCGCAGACGTATCCTCTCTGTTCGGTACCGGCGACATCGACGCCACCGGCTACGGGCTCGGCGGCACACTGACCTGGTATGGCAATAGCGGCCTCTATCTCGACGCTCAGGGGCAGCTGACTTGGTATGACAGCGATCTTCGGTCCGACGACCTGAGCACGACGCTGACAAAGGGCAATGACGGCTTCGGCTATGCAGTGAGCATCGAAGCCGGACAGAAGATCGGTCTTGGCACCCAATGGTCGCTGACGCCGCAGGCCCAGCTTTCCTACTCGTCCGTGCGCTTCGACGACTTCACCGATCCCTATGGTGCCGCCGTATCGCTTGGCGACGGCGACACTCTGATCGGCCGCCTTGGACTCTCCGCCGATTATGAGAAGGAATGGAAGGATGCCAGCGGTCGGGCGAGCCGCGCAAGCGTCTACGGGATTGCCAATCTCTACTATGATTTCCTCGACGGATCCGATGTCGATGTCTCCGGAGCGCGGCTTGTCAACGAAAACAGGGCGCTGTGGGGCGGATTGGGCCTGGGCGGCTCCTACAACTGGTCGGACGAGCGCTATTCGATCAACGGCGAAGCATTCGCGCGCACCAGCCTCCAGGACTTTGGCGACAGCTATTCGATCGGCGGCAAGGTCAGTTTCGATGTGAAGTGGTGAGGGTAACTGCTCCTTGTGACGGTGCGGCAGCGCCGCTGAACGAAAATGGTCCACTTTTCTGAAAACAGAGGGTTCATGGGCGCCGTCACCTTTCATGCTGGTTCAACGATATTCAAAGCGGCAGAACTCCAAGCCGGCGACATCACGCCAACCGCATCAGCATTTCATTCAGGTCGCCGATTTCACGCAGAAGCTCGATCAGCTTATCCGTATCGTCCTGGCTGAGCCGACCCATTCCGCCGCTTTTATTCCACAAATCCTGGAATTCCCGGCTCATTTCACGCGCGCGATGCATAATTTGGATGATTTGCGTGCGGTTTTCCCAGGTTGCAACGACGCTCGGTTCGTCCATCTCCATCGGCGGCATCTCGGGTTCGCGTTCCAGCAAAAGCAATGTCGGGTTCCTCTTGGGCGACGAGGGTTTCGGTCGGACGGGCCTTCGGGCGGAGGAGGCCATCCACGGAGAGTTACTCGGGAACGCGGTGTTCGACGGTTGAATGCAATGGGAAACCAACGATTGGCTAGCGGGTGTGGGGCGGTACCCGTTAGCCAATCGGCAAGCCCTATTTCGGAATCATCCGAACGAAGGATCGCAGGGCCAATAAATGGGAAATTTTCCCATTTGTCAAATGTTCAATTACACCGTCAGGGCTGGCCCGGAAAATCCGGTGGTGGTCCAGGCGGCGGCCCCGGCGGCGGACCATTCGGTCCCGGCCCCGCCCCGGGCCCTGGTCCCGGTCCGCCCGGGCCGGAAAAGCCGTCAGGACCGGCTCTGCCAAAGGGCGAGTGATCATGCGGCGGACCATCCCAGAAGCCGCGTGGCGGCCGGGAATCGATGCCCCCGGGAGGATGCGGGTTTGGAAAGTCGGTCAGTCTGTTCGAATCCCGCACGCCGATATCAACGAAGCCGTGACCATCCAGGGATAGCCGCATCGATCCGAAAGGTGGCGAACCCCCGGGACCTGACCTCGGTCCGTCCTTGTCGCTCGCCCGGAAAGTTTCGATATTGACGGTACCGCGTTTGAGGCCCGGCACTACCGGTTCGGGCTGAATGCGGGTGATCGCCAACCGATCAGCCGCTGTCTTGAGATGCACGACGGTTTGCTTGCCGACCAATTGGCGGTGCGCGCCTCCGAGCGAAAGGCCGCCGATCAGGACGCGATTGCCGCTCTTGACGGGGACGCCGCGGACATGAGCGCCATCCGAGACGGAGCGGGTTTCGATGCGCCGGGCTACGATTGTGCCGTCTGGTTTGCGGATGCCGAAGACGGCGACCCGCTTGCCTTTCCGCAGGCCCTTCGTCGCCAGACCGGATGTGTCGACGGTTTGCGAAAGGATGGTTATCGAAGCCTTGCTCAACCGGTCGATGCGGCCCTGGACCTCGCTGACGATCGTGATGCGGGCGGCGCGCTTTCCCTTCAGCAGCACCCGCGCGACATGGCCGACCTTCATCGCGCTTGCAGGAACACGCCGTCCATCGATCTCGATCGGCGTGGTCGCGCTGAACGGTATGTGGATGCCGTTGACGATGATGCTGCCAAAACCCTGGATGGTCCCGACGATGCCGGTTCCGCCGATGCCGTGGTCTTCATTCTCGCCGCCGCCCTGGATGGAGGTGCCGGACCCGCCGATTCCATGATCGTTGGTGCTGGTCGACTGCGCGGCGGCAAATCCCGGCTTCAAGGTCTGAAGCGCTATGCCGGCCAGCAGAAACTGTCTTCTCGAGATCATCGACGGGCTCATTCGTCCGCCTCCGTCTTGGAAGCGGCGCCTGCCTGGAGACCCGTCTCACCCTCTTCGGTCATGACATAGAGCCCCGCGATCCAGCGGCTGTTGCCGCCGGGATCCTCCTTGATCGCCTGATGGGCGACCTTGTTGAGCTTCAGGAGCAGCGCCATCGCTTCCTCGCGCGCGAGCGCATCGAGCCGGGCGGCGAGCGCGGCAGATATGCCGTCATAATGAACCGCGCGTTCGAAATAGGGCGGAGGGTCATTCATCAGGTTGGCGACCGCCGCCTGCACGTGGTCGCGAAGGTTGCGGGTGAAATAATGCCGGCGGGCGTCGTCGCCGGCATTCGGGACGATCGATGAGAGGTCGAGCCGGACGCGGCCGTCCTCATCGAGAACGACGATGCCCCTGTCCAGCCAGTCGTCCAGGATGGAGCGGGGGTGGACATCCTTGGTGATATCGCTCACCAGGCTTTCGAATGAAGGGCTGCCGTCGCTTGTGGTTCGGGGCAGGGCGCTCGGCCTGTCCTCGGCATCGCAATAGAGCGGGTCGGCCAGCCATCGGGCAAGGATGCGGCTCGTTTGCGAGACGCCGACAGGCAGCAACGATGTCGAGATCTCCTGTCCGCGTAGCCTGTTGACGTCCTTGCGATGCACGCCTGTCAGAAGCGAGATGCGGCTGTCCGTCTGCTGCTTGTTCGGCAGCGCGAATTCCTTTTCGGCAACCTCGATATAGAGCCGGCGAAGAATGGCCGAAAAGGCGGTGAAGTTGAAGCCGGAAGCGAGTGCGAGCTTCACCAGCGGACGCAGCACGCGGACGAGCATGGCCTGCAAGGTCTCTTCGGAGAAGGGTAGCTTCGCGCGCGGCTTCGACATCAAGAACACACTCGGTCTCTGAAAGACCATTGCCGGCAGACTTCGATAGCCGCCTTCACTCTCCTATGACAAAGTCCGGAATGCCGCAACGGACTAGCCCATGCAAGATCGGCCTACGCCGTACTTCCTGCCAACCTGGCCGCGATCGTGCCGCCATAGGGAAGATGTTTCGCGCCTTCTGTCAATGCGTTACCGGATGGGGCTCGGGCGAGAGCACCGCCCCGTGGCTCCAGTCGATCAGCCGGTCGATCCGCGCAATCTTGTGGAAAACCTCGAAGACGTCGAATGCCGCACCCTTTTCGATATGGCCTGCCAGCAGCTCGCAAAGCTCGAATATTTCAGGCGGCGTGGTGGTCATTTCGACGCCGTCATCGGTGAAGACACCTGATCGCGGCCACGCCCGCACCTGCTGCTCGTCGAGCTTGCAACCGACGAATGGGATCGTATCGATGATGCCGGAGGCAAGCGCGAAGGCTGCTTCCGCCACGATTTCGGAGCAGGACGTGTTTGGCTCGTTTCTTAAGGCCGGTATCTGCGGCCGCTTGAGTTCGCGCATTTTCAATCCGTCAGAGATAGTTGACCAGGCTGAGATTCTGGAGTTTCGAGACGAGCGTGTAGGCGGCTTCCAGCTGTGTCTGCAGCTGGTTGACGAGCGTCGAAGCCTCATAGGTGTCGACCCCCTGCAGGTCGACGAGCTTTCCTTGCAGCAGGCTCGACTGGGCGTCGAGCGCGTCGTTTGCCTTTTCGAGCCGCTCCTGTGAGAGGCCGAGCTCGCTCTGCTGCGTCACGATGCCCGAAGTCGCCTGGGCCGCATAGCCTATCGCCTTGGATGCGACGGTGCTCTGCGCGTCCGAGCTCAGATCCTGGCCGAAGAGGGCGGAGACGACGACGGAGGCAAGTGCCAGGTAACGCATGCCTTCGGAATTGGCGTTGGTCGAGGAGGTGATGGTTTCCGATGCGCTGATCCGGCTGGTCATGTCGGTACTGGATGCGCTCGACCAGCCGCTCGAAGCGTCCGTCCAGCTGCTTTCAGAGAACATCGGCTCGACAGTATCGGTGATGAAGCTGCCGATTTCCTCGCCCGTCAGCTCGTTGACGTTTTTTCCGAGACCGGTTGCATAATCGGTGAGCGCCGTGACGATCGTATCCGAGACTGCGGACGACTGGTCGGTCAGGGGCTGGCTGTCGAGGTTCGTTCCGCCGAACAGGAACTCGCCGTTGACCGAGGTGTTGGCCGTCGAGATCAGCTGCGAAATTGTGGAACTGGCCGATTGCAGGGCAACAGCGATGCTCGTCGTATCCTGGCTTGCCTGAAGCGCGGTCAGGTTGGAGACCAGGCTGTCGCCGGCATCCTTGAGGCTGGAAAGAGCGGTTTGCGACGCTTCCATGCGCAGCGCGACGACGGAATTGCTCGTCTTGAACGAGGCGGCCTGGGCGATCGCGCTGGTGAGATTGATCGATTTTGCGGCGCCGCTTCCGAGGGAGACGCCGATATCGGCGTAAGTTCCTGTGGTCGCCTCCGTCGAGGCCTGCTGCAGCTTGTTCTGGGACTGGCTGATGGTGAGCCGCAAAACATTCTGCATCGCCGATGATGAGACAAAAGATGCTTTCATGACTAGCTCGCTATGTCGAGGAGCGACTGGAACATCTCGTCAATGACGTTCAGGATCTTCGTCGCTGCCTTGTAGGATTGTTCGATGTCGAGAAGGAGCGTCAGCTCCTCGTCGAGATTGACGCCGGCTTCGTTGGAATAGGCTTCATCGGAGCGAGACAGTGCGGCGGCCGTGGTTTCGGAGGCCGACGTCGCATCGCTTCGATATTGTTCGAGCCAGCCGATGGAGGCGCTGGCATAGTCCGTCAGGCTTTGCGTTGTGGAGAGACCGGCGTCGGCGGAGAACGAGCGTTGTTCCGTCAGCGCCTGATAGAGGGCGTCGAGATTATCGGAAAAACCGCTATCTCCGGAGGTGTTGAGATTGGTGATGCCGCTGATCGTTCCGTCGCGCAGCTTGGTCGCATCGCCGCCTTCGCTCGTGACGACGGCAAGACTGACCGAGATGGTGGAGGCAATCCCGGTAATATCATCGGTATCAGACGGTGTTTCTCCCGTTGTCCCCGATGCCGTCGTCCAGGTAAAAAGTCCCGGCGCGCTCGTGCTGCCGTCGGTTTCCGAGAAGACCTGGACGAGGGCCTTGGCGATCTGGTCGAGCTGGTCCTGGAAGGTCGGGGCGATCTCGTCGCGGAGCTGCAGCAGCGCCTGCAGGCTGCCCGAGGCACTCGTCGTCGAACCCTCGCCGGCATCGAGCGCCACGCCGTCGATATAGATGGCATTGCCCTCGGTTCCGGCGACATAAGTTGCCGTCGACGCGAATGTGACGGTGCGCGGTATGGTCTCGAACAGCACGGTGCCGTCCGAGGTATAGAGCGCCATGTCGTTATTGTCGCGCACGACGGAGGTGACGCCGACGATCGAGGAGATCTGCTTCAGGAGCTTCTCGCGCTCGTCGAGCGCCGAGGATGTATCTGCGCCGGTCGATGTCGCGAGCTTAACCGCGTTGTTGGCCGCCTCGAACTGTGACAGCAGCGTATTCAGCGTAGAGACCTGCGTGGCGATCTCCGCATCCGCCTCGGCCCTGATCGACTGGACGCCGTCGCTCGCGGTATTCAGCGAATTGGCGAGATCCTGCGCGGCGGTGACGGCCGATTGCGCCGCGGTCGTGTTGCTCGGCGAGGTCGCATATGTCTGGAGCGCCTCCTGGAAGGCCGCCAGATAGGTGCTCGGCGATGTCTCGTAGTCATTGCCGCCCATCAGAGACTGCAGGCTCTCGAGGCCGGTCACGAGCGTCTGCTGGGCGCTGTCCTTGGCGTTGGATTGCAGGTACTGGGCGAGCAGCGCAGTTTCCTGCGCCCGGCTGATGCTGACGACCTGAGCGCCGGAAAGAGACGTCGTGATCGACGCCTCCCGCCTGACATAGTCGGAATTTCCGACATTGGCGATGTTGGTCGAGACGACGCTGCTCTGCTGGCCGGTATTGTTGAAGATACTCTGCACGCTGTTCAAGGCTGACGTGAGCGACATCCAGACGTTCCCTCTATCGCTTCAGGTTGACGAGGACATCCATGATGTCGGAGCCGGTCTGAAACACCTTCGAATTGGCGGTGTAGCTGCGCTGCGCCTCGATCATCTCCGTCAATTCGCCGGCGAGATCGACATTCGAGCTTTCGAGCGCGCCGGACTGGATGGAGCCGAGCCCGTTCGTCTGCGGAAAGCCGGTGACGGTGACGCCGGACATGCCGTTGGCGGTGTAGACGTTGCCGCTGAGCAGGGTCAGGTTGTCGGGGCTTGCGACCGTCGCGAGAGGGATCTGGTAGAGGGATTTCGTCGTGCCGTTGGCATAGGAGACCGACACCACGCCGTCCGTGCCGATCGAGACTGAGCTCACCGCGCTTGCGGCCTGGCCGTCGGCGGAACCTGTCGCCGAGAAGTCGGAGGCAAGCTGGGTGAAGTCCGAATAGTCCATGGTGATCGTCTTTGCCGTCACCGGATCGACGATGTCGGTGTCGGTCGCAGACGTCAGCTGGCCGTCGGCGTCGAAGGAGAGTGTCGCGACGCTGACCGCGCTGGAGGAGTAGGGGAAGGAGGTCGTGCCGCCGGTCGCGGCATCGGCATTGCGATACACCGCGACTTCCCACGTGCTGCCGGTGACCGCGCCGCTCACATCGGTCGTGACACCCGTCTTGGTGAAGTAATAGTCGTACTGGACGGTGGCGCCGAGGCTGTCATAGGCAACCAGCGACATCTTCTGCGTATCGTCCGTGACGCCTGACGTGTTGGCGCTCGGCAGCGTCGTCGTATCGGTGACGACGGTCGCCTCGGAATTCAGGTTGCCGCTGAAATAGGCGCTCGTCGAAGCGATCGCGCTCAGGCCAGATTGGGATACGTTGACCGGCACCAGCCCGTCGAAGCCGTTGACGACAACCGCCGGAACGCCTGAATCATAGGAATATCCCATCAGCGTGTAGCCGGCGCTGTTGACGAGATTGCCGTCGCTGTCGACCGAGAAGTCGCCGGCCCTGGTCAGCACCGGCGTGCCGTCGGCGCTTTCGACGATGAAGAACCCGTCTCCCGAAATCGCGAGATCGTATTCGGAGGTCGTGTAGGAAATGTCGCCCTGCTCAGAAATCGCCTGGCGTACGGATGTCTGGACGCCGCCGGAATTGTAATTGCCCGAGGAAGAGGGCAGGACCAGCGACGAAAAGGAGGTGGAAACGGCCTTGTAGCCGACGGTGTCGGCATTGGCGATGTTGTCGGAAACCGTGCTCAGCCGGTTTGCCTGCGCGCTCATGCCGGAGACGGCGGTTTTCATGCTTCCAAAAATGCTCATGGCTCGATCCTTAAAGGTTTGGGAACATGCCATGTGACGACAGGCTTCCAGGGCCCGGATTGCGGGCGCAAGACATCGTCAGGCGCCGGGCATAGGCCGGCTCCGGTCGATGATCTGATTGTCTGGACTGACCCCGTGATGGCTCTCGTCGCGTCGGTTCATCCGAGCGTGTGACATCGTGCGCCTGATACCGCGCACCATTCGAGTAATAAGAAGCGGCCCGGCCGAAGGCTCTGCCGGCTCAACTGCCGGGCCGCTTCACACCGTCGCCATTGCAGTCCTCCAGAAACCGCATGGCGACGACTGCTTGCCGCGTCAGGCCGCAAACTTTGTGGACAGTAAGCCCGTGCTTGAGGTGTCGAGCAGATCGAAGAGCTGGCTTGCCTGGCTTTCAGTGACATCGTCAGGCTTGCCGGACATGAATTCGTCGAGGCTCACCACCCCATCGCCATTCGTATCGAGATCGGAAAGCAGGGAGGCGAACTGGTCTTCGTCCTCGGACGGCGGCGGTCCTTGGGGACGTTCCGACTGTTGGGCGGACATGGCCTCGGTCAGCGCATCGACCGACAGCGAACCTGCGCCCTCACTGTCAAAGCTGTCGAATAGCGTTCCTGCCTGATCTTCGCTGACATCGGACGGACGGCCTGCGACGAATTCGGCCTTGCTGACGAGTCCGTCGCCGTCGGTATCGAGATCGGAGAGCATGGACGTCAGCTGATCATCGTCGCCTGGCGGGGGCGGGCCATCGGGACGTTCCGACCGCTGAGCGGACATCGCCTCGGCGAGTGCATCGACCGACAGCGAACCGGCGCCTTCGCTGTCAAAGCTGTCGAACAGCGTTCCGGCCTGATCCTCGTTGACATCGGACGGCCGGGCCGCGACGAACTCGGCCTTGCTCACATAGCCGTCGCCGTCGGTATCCAGATCAGCAACATCCATGCCTGTGTCGCCGTCCCCTTCGCCGGTGGCGCCGGACTGGCCGAAACGGTTCATTGCCAGCGTCATCAACTGGGCCATCAGTTTGTCGGCACTGCTGGACGAGTCGTCGTCGAGCTGCCCGCTTGTGGTTGATTTTTTCGCTGAAACCGTACTACAGGATAGGATGTCCTGGGATGCGGATGTCGAGCTCTTGCTATAGGAATAGGAAGAGACTGACGTGGCGGCCGAAATGGTCGTCATAAGCGCTCCATCGCTAGAGGGTGGGGATGCAACGCATTACAGAACTTATGAGTTCTCTAAATCGAAATTGCTAATGCCACAACCGAAAAAATCATCCCTCAGAAATAACAGGCTGCTTTTCAGGATTGTCGGCATGCGTTTCGGCATGGCGGTCTGATCGTCATGGATATTGTCGACGAGCCCGCAGACGAGCCGCGCAGAAGAGGCCGGCCGAAAGTCTCCAGCGACGAAGATAAGCGCACGCATATCGTCGAAGTCGCCCGCCGCGTTTTCGTAAAATACGGCTATGCCGGAAGCACGACCGCGGTCGTCGCTTCGGAGGCGGGTGTTTCCAAGCAGACGCTCTACAAGCTGTTTCAGAGCAAGGAAGAGCTGTTTGCCGCCGTCGTCGGCGCGCATCGGCGGCTGATGCTCGACCTGCCGAGGCCTGCCGAAGGGATTCCGATCGCCGAGAGCCTCGAACGTATCTTCATGATCGACATGGATGAGGAGACGGATGCGGAACGCGCCGGCTTCCTGCAGCTTGTCTTTCGCGAAGCCGCGCAGTTTCCCGAGCTTATCGACATTCTCCAGCGCGAAGGCATACTCGCCAGCCGGCAGCATCTCGCCGACTGGCTAAGCGATCGCCGGGCGGAAGGCAGGCTGTCGCTGGACGATCCGGAGAGCGGCGCCCGAATGCTGATGGATATGATCTTTGGCGGCATGGGCCCGCCGGAAGGCCGCGTGCAAGCCTGGCCCGACCGGGCCCTGATGCTTGCCCATCTTAACCGCTGCATCGCGATCTTCGCCGCCGGCGTGGGGGCCGCTTGAACTGGTGGTGGAGATCCCTCCATTTCAAGCTTCCAATTCCCGATTGAATAATTTATAGAACTATAGGGTTCCATTAAGTCGATTCGGCCACATGTAAGTGGCTGTGCTTCGCCATGACCGGCGACGACATTCCCGTAAAGACGAAAAATTCCACCGTGGCGGCCGGCAGGCTTTCGCGCGCGTTGACGCGTCTATGAAGAGGACGGACGTTGGTTTCCACCTATGTAAGCTATCTCGCGGTCGCGCGGAATCTGAACGCCAGTCTCTCCAGCGTGGCTTCACAGGCAACGGTTGCTCGCGACAGCGCCTATTACAAGGAAAACATCGACAAGGTCACCACCGTCGATGAATTCATGAGCGATTACAAGCTCTATTCCTACGCCATGAAGGCCTACGGCCTCGAAGACATGACCTATGCCAAAGCCTTCATGAAGAAGGTACTGGAGAGCGACCTCAGCGATTCATCGAGCTTCGCCAACAGCTTGAGCGACGGTCGTTATGCCGAGTTCGCCGCCGCCTTCAAATTCTCCGGCGAGACGAAGACGGCGCAATCGGATGCGCAGCGGGACAGCCTGCTCGATGCTTACGAAGACTCCTTCGATACCGAAGCCGAGAACATCGAGGATGAGACCGATTATTTCGAGGAGAATATCTCGTCGATCACATCGGTCGACGATTTGCTGTCGAGTTCGCGGCTGAAGAACTATGTGCTGACGGCTTTCGGCCTCAGCACCGAATATACTTCGACTAGCTTTCTGAAGAATGTTCTGACGAGCGATCTCGACGACTCCGAGAGTTTCGTCAACCAGCTCGACGACGATGTCTATGTCAGCCTGGCAAAGGCCTTCAATTTCAGCGAGGACGGCTCGGTCGACGGCGAGGTGATGTCGGAAGACCAGCTATCGCTGGTGACAAGCGCTTATGCCGTGGCCTCGTCGACGATCGCTTCCACGGAGACCGGGGAGGCTTATGATACTTATTTCGCTGCTCAGATCGGAAACATCACCTCCGTCGATCAATTAATGAGCGACGAGAAGCTGGTGTCCTATCTCAGAACGGCCTACGGTCTTTCCGACACCGAAACAGACAACTTCATTTCCGCGGCCCTGAAAAGCGCCGACACCGCCGACGCGATTGGCTTGTCCGACCTGCACGACGCCTTCAATTTCGATGAGGACGGCGCGCTTGCCGACGGCGACACGGCCCAGACGTCAGAACAGACGGCCGCGACCACGGCGGCCTTCGATGAAAACTACCAGGTGCTGATCGCAAACACCGACACGGAAGATGCGGTCGACAATTATACGACGCGCATTGCCAGCGTCACCTCGATCGACGATTTCCTGGTGTCGAACGGCGATGATGACGATGACGACAACGACGATCTTCCTGAATTATGGGAGATGGCGCTGCGGGCATTTGGCATAGACTCCGGCGAGGTCTCGAAAAGCGAAGTCCGGAAGATCCTCGAAAGTGATCCCAGCGATCCGAAGAGCTATGTCAACAGCTTGCAGGATGATCGGTTCGAGGCGTTTCGCAATGCCTTCAACTTCGACAGCGAAGGCGATGTGAATGTCCCGCTGCAGGCGATGTCGGAATCCGTCGTCGACGACTATGCCGCCTATTACAAGCAGAACAAGATCCGATATCTCGAAGGCGACGAACTCACCGAGGCGACCGACGCCGCGGACGAGGAGATCACCTATTTCCGCGACCAGATGGCGACGATCACCTCTGCCAGCGAGTTTCTCGCCGACGACCGGCTGGTTGCCTTTGCGCTCGAGGCGAAGGGCTTGGATCCGGAGGACGTCACGTCGGAAGATCTGGAGAAGATGTTTTCCTCCGACCTCGACGACGAGGACAGCTACGTCAACAAGCTCGAAGACAACCGCTTCGCCGAACTGGTCGGCTCGTTCAATTTTGACCAGGACGGAAATATCTCGGCCGATCCCAGCGGGGCGGTGCAGCAGCGCGGCGACGTCTTGGAAACGGTCGACGCCTATGTCAGGCTGACGCTCGAGGATGATCAGGGTGACAGCAACACCGGCGTGCGCCTCGCACTCTATTTCGAACGCAAGGCGCCTGAAATTTCGAGTGCCTATGACATTTTGGGCGACAGCGCGCTGTTCGAATTTTTCACCACGAGCTTCAACCTGTCCAGCTATGTCTCGAATATGGACGTCGACAAGCAGGCCGAGATGATCGAGAATTTCATCGACATCAAGGACCTCGCCGATCCGGACAAGGTCGCCGATCTGATCAAGCGCTTTACCGCCATGTACGACATGGTCAACGGCACCGGCACCACATCGACGGCGCTTTCCATCCTGACCGGCTCGGCGACGATCAGCGCCGATACGCTGCTTGCGATGGCACAATTGAAAAGCGGCTGAGTCGCTTCTCCGGCGGGTAACGCCCCTTCAAAAAAGAGACCGCGTGGCTAAATCCATCAAGGCCCTGTGAATGTTCGTGTGCACGCCGGTCTGCGCGGCGATGACGCCTGTTGCGGTGCCTGAAGGTCTTCCGCTTCCTATATCCTGCCGCCAGAGGCTGTCGGCGCTGCTGCGAGCGCTACCGAAAACCAACCGGAAAATGCTGCGCTGCCAAAAAAATCGCCAAGCACTCTGCTGCGCGTTTTTTCGGCATGCCCCATTGACAATTCACCGCCGATGGCACTTGATATCGAAATCCAATAAAACAGACAGATGTCCAGTATATTGGATCATCGAAACATCTACAAGGGGAACGCCATGATCATTTCCTTTCGCGCCGGCCTGATGTCGCTGGCCGTCGCCGCCCTGGTGTCGACGCCTGTGCTCGCCGAGGGCAGCAAGCTCGACGAAGTGCTGGCCCGCGGCCATCTCGTGCTCGGCACAGGCAGCACCAATGCGCCCTGGCACTTCAAGAGCGCGGACGACAAGCTTCAGGGCTTCGATGTCGATATGGGCCACATCGTCGCCAAGGCTCTGTTCGGCGATCCGGATAAGATCGAATATGTCAACCAGTCGTCGGACGCCCGCATTCCGAACATCACCACCGATAAGGTCGATATCACCTGCCAGTTCATGACTGTTACGGGCGAACGCGCCCAGCAGGTTGCCTTCACCATTCCCTATTATCGTGAGGGCGTCGGCCTGATGCTCAAGGCGGACGGAAAATATGCCGATTATGCCGCCCTGAAGGCTGCCGGCTCCTCGGTCACCATCTCGGTTCTCCAGAACGTCTATGCCGAAGCTATGGTGCACGCCGCATTGCCGGAGGCGACCGTCGACCAGTATGAATCCGTCGACCTGATCTATCAGGCGCTGGAGTCGGGGCGCGCCGATGCCGCCGCCACGGACCAGTCGTCGCTCGCCTGGTACATGACGCAGAACCAGGGCCGCTACAAGGACGCCGGCTACGGCTGGAACCCACAGACCTATGCCTGCGCCGTCAAGCGCGGTGATCAGGATTGGCTGAACTTCGTCAACACCGCTCTTCACGAAGCGATGACCGGTGTCGACTTCGACTTTTACGCCAAATCCTACAAGACCTGGTTCGGCAAAGATCTGACGCCGCCGCAGATCGGTTTTCCGGTCGAATTCAAGTAACCGCCATGCGGGGCGGGAGTTTAATCCCGCTCCGCTGGAACGGAATGATTTAGGTCTGGTCGGCCTATCTTCCGGTTCTGAAGTGAATGGTTAGAGGATGACGCCGTTCGAACCGCTTGCACGTTCGGCATCATGCTCCGGTCTGAAAGGACCCGCATGGGTTACACGCTGAATTTCGCTGCCGTCTGGCGCAATTTCGACTTTCTCTTAAGCGGACTTGCTCTCAGCCTCGGCCTTGCCGTGATCTCGATCCTGATCGGGGCCGCAATCGGCCTTATCGTGGCTTTCGCGCTGACGTCGAGGAGCCGCTTCGCGCTCGCGCCGGCGCGCGTCTACGTCACCGTCATTCGCAATCTGCCGATTCTCGTCCTGGTGCTTTTCGCCTTTTTCGCGCTGCCGCAGATGGGCTTGCGCCTCGACAAGATGAAGAGCTTCGTGCTGGTTCTCTCGCTCTATTCCGGCGCCTATCTGGCCGAGGTGTTCCGCGCCGGACTGCTGTCGATCCCGAGAGGACTGACGGAAGCCGGGCTCGCCATCGGCCTGACGGCAATGCAGATCCGCAGCTCGATCATCGCCCCGCTGATGCTGCGCAACGTGCTGCCATCGCTCTCCTCGACGATCATCTCGCTCTTCAAGGACACCTCGCTCGCCGCCGCGATCGCCGTGCCAGAGCTGACCTTTGCCGCCCGCAAGATCAATGTCGAGAGCTTCCGCGTCATAGAAACATGGCTGGTTACATCAGCCCTCTATGTCGCGACCTGTTTCCTCATCGCCGCCTTGATGCGCCTCATTGAGCGCCGTCTGGCCCTGCCGAGATAGTTCCGATGTCTCACACCTTTCTCGAACAACTCTGGATCGCCCGCTACGTCATCATGAACGGCATGGCCATGACCGTGTCGATCTCGCTGCTGGCCATTCTCGCCGGCTCCGTTCTCGGCGTTTTTGTCGGCCTGGCACTGGTTTACGGCGGCATTGTCTTACGTCTCCTCGTGCGTGCCTATACGGATATCATCCGCGGCACACCGGTGCTCGTGCTCGTGCTGGCAAGCTATTACGTCTCCGCCGCGGTCGGTCTCGATCTCGGACCGTTCTCCGCTGGCGTCCTCGCCCTTGCCATCTTCTGCTCTTCCCATGTCGGCGAAATCGTGCGCGGCGCGCTTCAGGCGATCCCGAAGGGTCAGACCGAAGCCGCCAAGGCGATCGGCCTAACCTTTACCCAGACGTTCACCTCGGTGCTGTGGCCGCAGGCCATGCGCCAGTGTCTGCCGGCCTGGGTGAATACGGCGGCTGAGATGGTGAAGGCCTCGACGCTGCTCTCCGTCATCGGCGTCGCGGAGCTTCTCCTGCGCACGCAAGAGATCATTTCCCGCAATTTCATGAGCCTCCAGTTCTATTTTCTGGCCGGCGGTCTCTATTTCATCGTCAACTACGGCATCGAGCACTTCGGCAAATATGTCGAGCGCAAGACCGCCCTGCCGTCCTGAGGAGACTTCCCGATGGCCAAGACCATTCTCGACATCAAGGGTCTGCGCAAGACTTACGGTGTCCACGAAGTTCTCAAGGGCGTCGATTGCGCCGTGCAGGAAGGCGAGGTCATCTCCATCATCGGCTCGTCCGGCTCCGGCAAGACCACCTTGCTGCGCTGCGTCAACATGCTCGAGGAATTCCAGGGCGGCACGATCAGACTCGACGGCGAGGAGATCGGCTATCACGTCGACGGCGCGACGCGGCGGCGCAAGAGCGAGAAGGAGATTGCGCGCCAGCGCGCGCTGACCGGCATGGCTTTTCAGCAGTTCAATCTCTTCCCGCATATGAGTGCTGCCGAAAACGTCATGCTCGGCCTCGTCAAGGTGAAGAAGATGACGAAGCCGGACGCCCGCATCATTGCTGAAAAATGGCTCGACCGGGTCGGCCTCGCCGCCCGCGCCAGCCATTATCCCGGACAGCTCTCCGGCGGCCAGCAGCAGCGTGTCGCAATTGCCCGCGCCATCGCCATGTCGCCGCGGCTGATGCTGTTCGATGAGGTGACCTCCGCGCTCGACCCGGAACTGGTGGGCGAAGTGCTGCAGGTGATCAAGGGGCTTGCCGCCGATGGCATGACCATGCTGCTCGTCACCCATGAGATGCGTTTCGCCTACGAGGTTTCGTCCCGCGTGATCTTCATGAACCAGGGCATCATCTGCGAGGAGGGCGATCCCAAGGAAATGTTCGTGCGCCCGAAGACCGAACGGTTGGCGGAATTTCTCAAAACCTCCAGCTTCAACTAAAAAGGCGATGGCGGGCTCGCCCCGTCAGATCGCCGGCGTCGCCTCAAGTCGGGCGGGGTCTTGAGCGGCGGCATCGGCCAGAGGGCCAATGTCGGGGGAGGGAGAGCGCCTGCACAATTTACGTTCAGTCTGCATTCCCGGCAGGCAAATTTTCCACCAAAAATCCGGGGCGGTTTGAAAAGCCTGAGCGCGGGGTTTTTGGCACGGGCTTTGCTTCCTGTCTTGTATGCAAGAGAGCCACACATCCGAGACCGCGCAGAAATCCATTGAGGCAACGATCGTCTCCGGGATCCTTTCTGCCAAGATCCGGCCGGGCACGCGGCTTGGCGAAAATCAGCTGGCGGCGCTCTTCGGCGTGTCGCGAACCCGTGTTCGTGAAGCGATGATGCGTCTGGAGACGCGCGGCATCGTGCATGTCAGCCCCCGGCGCGGCTGGTTCGTCGTCGAGCCGTCCGCTGAGGATGCGATCGCCGTCTACGAGGCGAGGCGTGTCGTCGAGGCGGGATTGCTGCGCAGCATGGCCGTGCTGACAGAGGAGGGATGCAAGGCTCTCGCTACCCATCTGAACGAGGAGCGGAACGCGATGGCGGCGGGCGACCGCCAGCGCCTGACCTATTTGATGGGCGATTTCCATATCCGCATCGCGGAATTGAGCGGCAACACCATCATCGCTGACATCCTGCGCGACCTGACCGCGAGGACGATCCTCATTTCGATGCTCTATCAATCCGAATTTCATGCGGCGCAGTCGCACGAGGGGCACTGCCGTATTTTCCAAGCCATGCAGACAGGTGATTTCGTCAGAGCTGCGCAGCTCTCCGTCGAACATCTTGATGAAGTGGAAATGGGCCTCGACCTCACCACGCGCCCGGATCCCCTTTCGGATCTGCGCAGTTCGCTGTCGCTTCCGCCCAGGACCGCGTCCTCCATTTCCCAGCAGCCACACCCAAAAATCACACCTTCAAAGGAGCAATGAACACATGCTGACAAGACGAATCTTCTTCGCAATCGCAGCCCTGGCCGCGACTTTCAGCTTCAACTCGCCGTCTCACGCCGATGCGCTCGCCGACATCACGGCGCGCGGTACGCTGCGTGTCGCAGTCCCGCAAGATTTCCCGCCTTTCGGCAGCGTCGGTACCGATATGGCGCCGATGGGCTACGATATCGACATGGCCAATCTCATTGCCGAAAAGCTTGGAGTCAAAGCCGAGCTCGTGCCGGTCACGAGTGCCAACCGCGTCCCCTATCTGCAGACGAACAAGGTCGATCTCGTCATATCGAGCCTCGGCAAGAACCCGGAGCGCGAAAAGGTGATCGATTTCTCGGTCGCCTATGCGCCCTTCTTCAACGGCGTGTTCGGGCCGGCCGATCTTTCGGTCGCCAAGGCGGAAGATCTCGCCGGCAAGAGCATCGGCGTCACGCGCGGCGCCGTCGAGGATCTCGAGCTGACGAAGATCGCCCCCGCCGATGCGACGATCAAACGTTATGAGGACAATAACGGCACTATCTCGGCCTTCCTCTCCGGTCAGGTCGACATCATCGCCACCGGCAACGTCGTGGCGGCTGCGATTCTCGCCAAAAATCCTCCCAAACGCCCTGAACTGAAGTTCCTCATCAAGAACTCGCCCTGCTACATCGGCCTCAACAAGGAACAGTCCGCGCTTCTGGAGAAGGTGAACGGCATCGTCGCCGCCGCCAAAGCCGATGGCAGCTTGAATGCCATTTCGCAAAAGTGGCTCGGCGCCGGTCTGCCGTCCGACCTGTAAGGAAACCGGGTCTCGCGCATATCATCCCGCCTCCGCGGGATGACATGCCCTCCGTCACCGCAAGAGGGGACATTCCTTGAGCTACCATTTCGAATTCGGCTGGCTGCTTCAACATTATCCCGAGATCATCAAGGGTGTGCTGATCACTCTGGAGCTTATCGCGATCGGCGGTGTGCTCGGCATTTCGCTCGGCATCGTCTGCGCCTGGGTGCGGGCGCTCGGCCGGGTCTGGCTGAAGCCGGTCATTGCGGCCTATGTGGAACTGATCCGCAACACCCCGTTCCTGATCCAGCTTTTCTTCATCTTTTTTGGCCTGCCGTCGCTCGGCCTCCACCTTTCCGAATTGACAGCCGCCAACCTTGCGATGGTCGTCAACCTTGGCGCCTATAGCTGCGAGATTATCCGCGCCGGCATCCAGGCAACGCCGAAAGGCCAGTTCGAGGCCGGCGAGAGCCTCGCCATGACGCGCTTCGAGACCTTCCGCCACGTCGTGCTCGTACCGTCGCTGCAGCGCATCTGGCCGGCGCTGTCGTCGCAGGTGGTCATCGTCATGCTCGGCTCGGCGGTCGTATCGCAGATTGCCGCCGAGGATCTGACCTTCGCCGCGAATTTCATCCAATCGCGAACCTTCCGAGCCTTCGAGGCCTACATCGTCTCGACATCAATCTATCTCGCGCTGGCGATCCTGCTGCGGCAGGTGCTGGGCCTGATCGGCTGGTTCATTTTCCCGAGGAGAGCAGCACGATGATCACGTTCACGCTCTGGGACATTCTGCGCAACCTGCTGCTCGCCACCCGCTGGACGATCCTTCTTTCGCTCGTCTCGTTCGTCGGCGGCAGCCTGGTCGGCCTGGGCCTGCTGTTCCTGCGTATCAGCAGGCGCAAGGCCGGCCGGGCATTCGCGAAATATTACATCGAGCTCTTCCAGGGTACGCCGCTGCTGATGCAGCTCTTCATCGCCTTTTTTGGTCTCGGCCTCTTTGGAATAGACGTCCCGGCCTGGCTTGCCGCGGGATTGGCGCTGATCCTATGGAGCGCCGCCTTTCTCACCGAGATCTGGCGCGGCTGCGTCGAAGCGGTTGCGAAGGGGCAATGGGAAGCCTCCGCCAGCCTCGGCATGGGCCGTCTGCAGCAGATGCGCTACGTCATCCTTCCGCAGGCGCTGAGGATCGCCATACCGCCGACCGTTGGTTTCTCCGTTCAGATCATCAAGGGCACGGCGCTGACCTCGATCATCGGCTTCGTCGAATTGTCGAAGGCCGGCACCGTGGTCACCAATGCCACCTTCCAGCCCTTCACCGTCTACGGGCTTGTCGCGCTCATCTATTTCGCCCTTTGCTGGCCCTTGTCGAAAAGCAGCCAGATCCTGGAGAGAAAACTCAATGTCGCTCATCGAAATCACTGACGTCCGCAAGAGCTACGGATCCAACGAGGTACTGAAAGGCATCAACCTCAATGTGGAAGCCGGCGAGGTCATCGCCATTATCGGCAAGAGCGGTTCGGGCAAATCGACCCTGCTTCGCTGCATCAACGGTCTTGAGACCATCACCAGCGGTTCCATCTCCGTGGCCGGCGCACAGCTTCTCGATGACGAAGTCCATCTGAAGGCGCTGCGCCTCAAGGTCGGCATGATCTTTCAGCAATTCAATCTTTTTCCGCATCTGACCGCCGGCGGCAACGTCATGCTGTCGCAAACGGTGGTCAAAAAGACACCCAAGGCCGAAGCGGAAGCGACCGCCCGCAGGATGCTGGAGCGGGTAGGTCTGGGCCACAGGTTCGATGCCTATCCCGACGAGCTCTCGGGCGGACAGCAGCAGCGCGTCGCCATCGCCCGCGCGCTCGCCATGCAGCCAACCGCCCTTCTTTGCGACGAGATTACTTCGGCGCTCGATCCGGAACTGGTCGCCGAAGTTCTGGCCGTCGTGCGTGAACTTGCCGCCGAGGGAATGACGCTGCTGATGGTCACGCACGAGATGAGGTTCGCCCGCGACGTCTGCAGCCGCGTCGTTTTCATGCATCAGGGCCGTGTCCATGAAGCCGGCCGGCCGGAGGATGTCTTCGCCGATCCGCAGACTGCCGAGTTGAAGCAGTTCCTCGGGGTCAACTAGTTCAGTGGCTCAGCATCTCCTCGGCGATCTGTTTCCCACTCAGGCTCGCGGGGTAATAGGTCGGCCAGTTGGTGACCTCGTTCAGTAGCGCGGCGCGGTCATTGCCCCAATAGAGATGATAGTGATCCGCCTTCTCCGGGGCGACGATGTGGTCGCTGAACTGGATGAACCGAGGTGCGGCGTCATCGCCGGCGCTTTTCCTGAAGATGAAACGAACCCCTCGATTACCCTTCTTGTAGGTGAGGATTTCGTGCCCATCCGTCTCGTAGTCTCCGCTGACGGAGTCCTTGCCGCGGAAAAAGGTAACCTTCTTTCCGTTGATGACGATGCGGTCGACGTCGGTCTTGTATCCCGTGTCGTAGTAGGCGCGATTTTCCCCGGCGCTCTTGTCGCCATGTTTCGCCTTGTCGGCCATCACCGGATCCAAGGTTCCATCGACAAGATAGGGGTAGACGGACTGCCAATCGCCTTCCCAGTCCGACAGTTTACGCGCCTTTACCTGATCGTCATCGAAATACCCATGATACACCGACCCCTGTTGATCGTGGGAATGGCTGTGGCTGTGATTGTTTCCCGAAGATGTCTCAGCGCCTGCCATTCCTGCAAATGTTAATGTTGCGGCTACAGCCAGTGCGTATCTGAGTGTTGTGATCGCCTTGTTCATTCACTGAAACCCTTTTGATTGGCTGGCACGACTCGCGCCCGGTTTGTGATGTAATAACATTACAAACGCCAATTAGCGTGCTTTGACGGCAAGCGCAAGGCGAAAACCGCTGATGCGCGTTGCACCCAAGTTGATTGGGAGGCGCCCGCTGCAAGGGCTCCGATTCAACCTGCATCAGTGCCCAAATCCAGGATCGTGCTGGCGTCGCGCGGTCGGCGCACACGCTTAGCCGGCAACCCCTGACCGGATCACCGGCAGCGCCGTACATTCTTCGACTTGCTCGGACTGCAACGTCAGAGTTCGACGTGCGGCCGCTCTGTCTTCGATCTCTCGACGGGCGGCCGCTCCGGCAATGGTCAGTTCTTGTTGCCGGGGGGCGGGGGGAGCAAGACGGGCTCGGCCGAGTGCTTTGGTGCCATCAGCTGTGCAAGGATGTCGTCGGCCGATTCACTCGAACCGCCAATGCCGGCCTCGCGCAGCTGACGATCGAGATCGCTGCCGTTTTCCAGCGCTGCCAATTCCGCGCCGGCCTCGATGCGCCCGGCCGTCATTTCCTGGCGCTTCTTGATACGTTCGAGGCTTTGGACGGCGCTGCCGAGACGGGTATTGATGCCCGACTGGTTATGGGCAATCGCCGACTGGGCGCGCAGCAGCGACTCGTTGGCTTTGACATTCTCCACCTCCCGTTTCATCTGAGCGATCCGCGATTCGGTTTCCTGGATCGTGCGCAGCATCTGCTGCTGGCGGGGCAGCAGCCGATCGAGCTCTTCCTGGTCTCGCTGCGTTTCGGCGCGAATGGTGGCAATGCGCTGCGCGAGACCCTGCGCAAGATCCGTGCGGCCCGCAGAGATCGCCGCGCGAGCGCTGTCGGTGTCCTTGGCTTCCTTCGTGCGGTTTTCTTCAAGCCGGCGCATGACGCTCTTGTTCGATGCCATGATGCCGGCCAGATCGGATCGCGCCCGGCGCAGCGACTGTTCGGCATCGCGGATTTCCTGGTCGAGAATGCGCATCGACTGGCTGTCGGCGGCCGCTTCCGCTGCCTCGTTGATGCCGCCGCGAATGGCGGTGAAAATCTTTCCCCAGGTGCTCACGCTGCAATCTCCCCGCTTTTCCATTCTTCAATCATATGTGCCGCGTCGACCGCATTGGCAGCTAGAATGGCGACTTCCTCGACAACGGTCTCGGCCGACGAGCGTGCCGACAGCGAGCCGAACAATTCATACCATTCATCACCGTCAATCGTGGTGATGCCGAAGCTCGACAGCGGCACGAACTTGTGCGTCTTGAGAACCATCCGTTCGAAGGCCTCCCGCTTGGGCACCTCCTTGCATGGCACCAGGACAACACTGACAAGAATATCGCGTTCTCCGCTCACCGCGACGAAGACGTCGAGATCGCCTCTTTCCTTGAGGGTTACGCAGATGACGTCCCCGTGTTCGGGCACGGCTACATCCACATCCCCTAGCGCTTCCGGGTCGGCCGCGAACAGGCGTGTTAAAGTGGTAAGGCTCCAGGTCTCCAAAAAGTCCTCCATCGGTTAGAGCGTCGCGAATATCTGGGTAATCGGTTTACAACTTAAAGGTCTGGCGCGCGAAATAAATTTCGGTAGGGTAGGGGGCAGCAACGGGGGCGAATCGCTTGCCATTTATCGCTTCATTACTGCGGCGTGTATATCTGTCGCTTGGCGAATTGGCGTGGTCAGCCCTTGTTATTATCCTCGTTGTGCATCTGGTTGCTTCCTATCTGCTCTTTATGCTGGCCGGCGAAGGTGATCTCGTCGGCAATCCGGTCGACTTTCTTTACTATTACATGGTTACGGCAACGACTGTCGGTTATGGCGATCTTTCCCCAAAATCGGGCCTCGGCCGGATCATTACTGTCCTGGTCGTTCTGCCAGGCGGCATCGCCATCTTTACCGCTGTTCTTGGCAAGTTGTTGACAGCGATCGGTACGATCTGGAGAAATCGCATGCGCGGATTGGGTGACTACAGCGAACGCACCGGCCATATCGTCGTTTTGGGTTGGCAAGACGGCCAGACGTACCAGACGTTGCGGCTGCTGCACTCCGAACGGCATGCCAACGAACCGATGACGGTTCTGGTCGCCAAGGATCTGCCGGAAAATCCCGCCAGCAATTATGCTGACTATGTCCGCACGGAACGGCTTGCCGATGCCGACGCTTTGCTGCGGGCCGGAGTGGCCCAGGCGCGGGCAGTCATCGCCCGCGGCGCAAATGACGATGAAACACTGGCCGCGGTGCTGATTGCCGAGGATCATGCGCCCAAAGCCCATATCGTCGCCTATTTCGCCGACGACCGCACAGCACAGATGGTCAAGCAGCGTCGGCCGCGTGTCGAGGCGGTGGGTTCGCTCGCCGAGGAGCTTCTGTCGCGTTCCGCACGTGATCCGGGTTCTTCGGAAATCGCCGCACGGCTGTTGTCGGCTGCCTCCACCGACACGGCCTTTTCCGTGGCGGTGCCGGCCTTGCACACGCCGCTCTCCTATGGCGACATGTTTTTAAGCCTCAAGCGTCGGCATCATGTGACGCTCGTCGGCATGCTGAGCCACGGCGTAACGGACCTTAATTGCCGGGACGAGACGCTGATGCGGGGCGGCGAGACGCTTTACTACATCAGCGAAATTCGGCTAGATCCCGCTGCCATCGCCTGGGCTCGAATGGGAGACGTGACATGATCGGCTGGTTCGGCGGAAACAAGAACGAGGGGGCCTTACCCGAAGAGCTCGGCCCCTTGAGTGCGGCCATCGGCGGGGCGCTCGAGATCGATTTCCTCTCGCTCGAAGCCGATGCTTTGGGCGGCGAGCCGGCCATGCCGCTGCCGCGAAGCGGGCCGTTCATCATTGCCGGCTACGGGGAGGTTTCGCTCGATGCCGCGACCGTTCTGTCGCGCTACTACGATGAAGAGAACCGGATGATTCAGGTGATGTCGGCGTCGGGCAAGCCGGGTGAGGCGATCGACGACATCAGCTTTTATCAGCCTTGGGACAGCGTTGTCCCCGCCGGCCAGAGCGAATGGAACCGCTGGACCGGGCCGGCTGGCCTGATCGGCCAGCCATCCTATGATGCCGACGGGATCCTCTATAACCGGTTCTGGGGCGACGGCCCGGAACGGGCGCAACTGGTGGAATTTGTCGAGAGGGTCAGTGATGGTGAAACGCAGCGCTCCATCCACCAGACCTGCATGCTGTATTACCGCCCGCTTGGCTCGACGCGGGAAATGCTTCTGATCAATGTCGAGCGCGACCTCGATCTCGGCCAGGCCCAGGCGGGCAGCTCGGTGGAATTTCTGATCGGTTATGGATTGGCTGCGGCCGACGTTCGTCGCGTCTGAGGGATCTGTCAATTTCAACGGAGGACATTTTCGATGCTCGACTACGTGGCGGGCCTGCCTGCTTTCCTTGGTTATTTCGCCATCGGGCTCGCCGCCTACGGCGTTTTCGCGGTGATCTACACCTGGTTGACGCCGCAACAGGAGGTCCAATTGATCCGGGCGGGCAATCTTGCGGCCGTCACCGCGTTCTTGGGCGCGCTTGTCGGTTTCAGCCTGCCTCTGGCTTCTGCCGCAGCCAATTCCGTCAGCGTCGTCGATTACGTCATATGGGCAGTGATCGGCACTCTGGCGCAGATCCTCGCTTTCTACATCGCGAACTTCACGATGAAAGACCTGCATGAAAAGATCACTGCCGGTGAAATCGCGGCGGGCATATGGGGCGGTGGAATCGCGCTCGTCGTCGGTATTCTCAACGCCGCCTGCATGACCTATTGAGGGAGGGAAAGATGCGCAGACGCATGAGCGGGCACAGGCGACCTTTCCTGGCCCTTGGCACCATCGCTGCCTCGACCCTGGCGCTGTCCGGCTGCGGCGAGGAGGCTCCTTCGGATATAATGTTCACCTCCGTCGACCAATGCGTGGCGGCGGGCATGGATCGGCAGGTCTGCCAGGCCAGTTATCAGGATGCGATGCGCGCCCATCTCGCTACCGCGCCACGTTTCAACGGCATGGCCGCCTGCGAGGCCGAATACGGTGCTGGCCAGTGCACGGAACAGCCGGCCAACACTGTCCCCAACAATAGCGGCGCAAGCGGCAGCTTCTTCGTGCCGTTCCTGGCCGGCTACGTGCTGTCTTCGGCACTCAACAACATTGGCGATTATTACGATTATCGCCGGCGCCAGGAGGAAATCGGCTACTATTACGGCTCGACACCGATCTATCGCAATCGCTCGGGGCAGACGGTCACAACCACCGTTCGCTCGGGTGGCACGCGCATCGACAGCGTGACCGCGCCCTCGCGCCAGAGTGTCAAGCCGGTCAACGTCAATACCCGCACCGTGGCCCGGCAGGGCTTCGGAGGCCGTTCGTCCTTCAGTTTCGGCGGCTGACATGAAGCGCATCACGCTCCCGGCGCGTCCTGACTGGCGTGACAAGGCGCAGGCCGTCGGCTTCGGATTTCACGTCATGTATGGCGAGCCCTACTGGCTCGACGATGCCGCCTATACGTTCACGCTCGAGGAGATCGAGAAGCAGATCGAGGAGCCGAGCCAGGAACTGCATGATATGTGCATGGATCTGGTCGGCGAGATCGTCAGCAGTGAAGAGGCGCTCGACAGGCTGGCCATTCCGGAGGACCTGCGCGATGTGGTGCAGCGGTCCTGGGAGCGCCGCGACCGGCACCTCTACGGCCGGTTCGATCTTGCATATGATGGCAGTGGCCCGGCCAAGCTACTCGAATACAACGCCGATACCCCGACCTCGGTGTTCGAGACGGCCTATTTCCAGTTCAACTGGCTGACCGATCAGATCGCTTTGGGTGTTCTCCCCAAAGATGCGGACCAGTATAATTTCCTGCAGGAGAGTCTTGTCGAGGCGTTCGATCAATTTCCCAAGGAGTCGATCTTCCATTTCGCCGCGATAACCGACAATGAGGAGGATCGCGGCACGACGGTCTACCTCATGGACTGTGCGGTGCAGGCGGGCCATCGCGTCGAGCTGCTGGACATTCGGGAGATCGGTATCGATGCGCAAGGCCGCTACACCGACCTCAAGGATCGGGTGATCGACCGCTGCTTCAAGCTGTACCCATGGGAATTCATGTTGCGCGAGCCTTTCGCCCGCGAACTCGCCCGTTCGGGCGATGTTTTCGTCGAACCGGCCTGGAAGGCCGTGCTCTCCAACAAAGGGCTTCTGCCGCTGCTCTGGCAGCGCCACCCCAATCACCCCAACCTGCTGCCGAGTTATTTCACCGATGATCCGGCGGCTTCGGCCTTGACCGACTACGTGCGCAAACCACTGTTGTCGCGCGAGGGCGAGAACGTCACGATTTTTCGAGACGGGCGGGAAGCGTTTTCCGCACCGGGCGATTACGGCGACGAAGGTTTTGTCATCCAGGCCTATGCCCCGCTTTTCGAAAGCGATAACGGCTTTGCTGTGCTCGGCAGCTGGGTTGCCGGTGATCGCGCCTGCGGTCTTGCCGTTCGCGAAGACCGCTCGCGTATAACGGCCAATCTATCCCGTTTCGTTCCGCACGTTATAATGGAATGACAATTAATAATTCCCGTACTGCGTGCATGTCAAAGCTGATTAGGAATGCGACTCTGCCAACCGATTAGAAATGCGACGCTGGCACTGACGCTCAGCCCCCGATCCGACCGGCTGAGCCGGGTTGCAAGGGAGGAGCG
>NZ_JAULSE010000007.1:0-268109 GCF_030518245.1 Rhizobium sp. CBN3 | reverse complement strand
TGCCACGATGGCTCCATCGCTACAATTGGCACAGGCCTCACGGAAGCCTAAATTCAAAACCACCAATCAGCAGACTCGCTCTTACCCAGGACAACCTGTTGAGGCTCCACACCTAGAGCCTCCCTCACTGGAATTCGAAGATCTGCCGGAAAACACCAGGGGCGATGATCGATAGCGGATTGATCTGCAGGTTCGGCTGGTCGAACTTGCCGGTGAGCTTGAAAGTGATGCCGATCAGGCCGCGGTCGCTGCCATTGCCGAGGATGACACCGATCAGCGGCAATTCGGCAAAGAGGCGATTAAGGCCGTAGGCCGGCATGAAGGTGCCGGTCATATCCATATTGCCCTTGCGGTCGCGCACCACGCCCTGGAAGGTCGCGCCGATCTGGTCGCCGCGCAGCACGCCGTTCTCGATACCGACCATGCCGTTGCGCGAGATGACGCGGGCAAAGCCGCGCTGGAAGCGTTGCGACGAGGTGTCGATGTCGCGTTTTACCGCCTCATTGAGGCTTCGCTGCTCGTTGCCGACAGGTGTCGAGACGATCGAATGCAGGCGCTGTTCATTGACGATCGAGAAGCGGCGCACATCGAGCGAGCCGTCCCATCCGCCCTGCGGCGAAAGCCGGATCGCCAGGTTGAGCAGGCCGCCCTGTATGTGCTGATAGAGATCGGCAAAACGCGATACCGCACCGGCATCGCCGCTGGTGATATTGATGACACCGCCGTCCTTCATCTGGCTGACAACGGCCTCGCCGCTGCCGGTGACGCCGGAAAAATTCAGCGTCTGCAGCTTGTCGCCGCGCAGTGACACCTGCGCCTGGAAATTGCCGATCTTCTCGTCGTTGAAGCCGACGACGTTTTTCAGCCTGGCGCGCACCGATACGCCGGTGTTGTCGCCGTCGCCGTCCTCGCCGCCCTCCGAGCCCGATTTCAATCGCGCGATGACCGGCCGCGCATCGGCGCTGTCGCCGGAAACGGAGACGTCGAAATTGCCCTTGCTGCGCTTGACCGACAGAGCGAAATCGTCGAGCGAGGAGAGCCTGACGCTGTCGAAATCCGCCGAGATAAGGCCTGTCTTGCCGACAACAAGCGATCCGCTGGCACCGAAGCCGTCACCCTTCAGCCGGAAATTCTTGATATCGGTATTCTCGGGCGGGCCGGACATCTCGAATTCCGCGGAGGCGGCAATGCCGCTGCCTTTCGACCAGCCGATCCAGGGCAGGTCGAGCATCGATTTGGTGAGGTCGAGCTGAACGTCTTGCCGGTCGTCGTCGATCCGCGTCAGCACCATCTTCAGGTTGCCCCTGACGATATCGGAAAGCCCGGGCATCACCTTGCTGCGCTGCTCATCGGAGAGCGTCGCCGTAATCACGCGCTGCCGCTCGACGCCCGACGACGCCTCGACCGGCTCGGTCAGATCGATATCGGCGGGAATGCCGTCGATCTCGCCCTTGGCATCGAGCGTGATCTGCTTCGGATCGCCGTTAAGCATGCCGCTGACATTGCTGATCCTGCGGCCGGAAAACGGCTTGGCAAGATCGACGTCGGCGAGCTTCATGGCAGCCTTCCACTCGGCCGGCGGCGGGTTCTGCGAGGAGAGCAGTCCGAAATGCGCCTTCACATTCGCGTCGATGTGCCCCTTGAAGTCGTCAGCCGAAAAGCCGGCGCGCTGCAGCACCCGGACCGGCTTATAGGTGAGGAGTTCGCCTATGGCGTCCGCAGCACCCGATACCGCCAGATCGATATCGGCCATCAGCGGCTTGTCGTAGGCGGACGGTATGACGAACGTCCCCTGCCCGAGGCCGACGGACCGGCCGGAGGGGAAATAGGACATGCCGCTCTTGATCGAAATCGTCGCAACGGGACCGGTCAGATCGAAATGCGCCGCCGTATCGCGGACCGGCGGAATGTCGCCGGCGACGTTCATCCGCGCGCCGGCAATATCGAAGCCGATGCGGATCTGATTGGCGTCGAGCTTCAATCCTTTTCCGCCCGCTGCCTCGTCAAGCCGGCCGAAGGGAATGAAGACTGAAATCGAAGCATCGGTGACGATGCCGCCGAAGAGATTGCCATGCACCCAGGTGCGCACCTTAGGCGCCATCCAGAACGGCCAGAGCTGCTTGATCGCCGTCGTCTGCAGCTCTCTGGACTGGCCGGCGAAGCTAATTTCCGGCGATTTGTCACCGAGCCTGATGTGCAACGCCCCGTAAAGCGCGCCGAGCGGGCTGGAGACGGTCATATTGGGAAACAGGAATTCCCGGCCGGCGACCATATAGCGGCCCGTCGCCTGGATGTCGAAGGCAACTGGCTGTTCGCCGGAGCCGCTCGGAGCGGCGGTGCCGCCGCTGACGAGCAGATCGATGCCGAAGCCCTTGCCGGCTTTGGGATCGAGTTTGTCGAGATCGATCAGCGCCCCATTGAGGGGCAGCGTGGTCGCGCCGAACCGAAGATTCGATTTAGCAATCTCGACTGTCTGCTTGACGAAATCATAGGCCAGATTGATTTGCCCGCCCGACAGTTCCTGCGGATCCCCGTCGGCATAGATCAGACCGGGATCGACGTCGACCGTCGCCGCGAGCGTCGGCTCGACGCCGTCGCGTTTCCTGGTGGCCGACACCGTCAGATCGGCAAAGGCGCTGAGCCCCTGCCGTATCACGCCCTGATCGTTGCGTTTCAACGCAAACGGCGTGAGGTTCGCATGCTTGAGCGTCGCCGTCACCTTCGATACCTGGCCGTCTTCCTTCTCGGCCAGCACGTCGAGTTCCGCCACCTCGCCGTTAAGCGCAACCTCGCCTCGCAATTGCAGCGAGGATGGCCCGCCATGAGCGAACACCAGATTGTCGACGACGAGCGACAGCGGGCCGTTCGCCGTATCGGCAAGCTTGATGTCGATGCCGGAGATGCGCACGGAATTCGTCGAGCCGCGCGTCACGATGCTGTCGAACATGTCGAGTTGCTCGAAAATCGTCTCCATCGCCGCCGGCATGGCGTCGATGCGCAGATCGTCGAGCTTGACCGGGTTGCCGGAGGGCAGAAGCGCGGTGTCGAGTGCGATATCCTCCGCTTCGATGTCCGCAACGGCGATACGGCCGCGGAAAAGCTGCAGCGGATCGAGGCCCAGGCGCACCGAACCCGTCGTCGACAGGTGCTGGCCGCTCTTCTGGTCGATCATGTTGACGTTGCGCGCTTCGAGCGCCAGCCGGAAGTCGGAGGTGAAACGGATGACGGTGGAGCCGACTTCGGCACGGTAACGCGGCCCGGCCACGCCATCTAGCGCCGCCTGCGCCTGTTGCGACAGCGGCTTGTCGAACATGCCGCTTTCGATGGTGAAGACGATGGCAGCAAGGATAAGGAGAATCAGTCCGAGAAAAACTGACGTCAGCTTCGCCGTCCGGCGCATCGGCGAACGCGGCGGCGGGCAATGAACGATGATCGGATCCTCGGCCTGAGCGGACGGCAAGCGGTCCAGCGCAACGATATCCTTCTTGCGAAACGTGACCTTTTCGCCGCGGATGGCTGACATGCGCCCTCGGGCTCTCCCTTAAATCGAAGAATTGAACCCGGCCATGCTGGACGGGTTTCCGTCCACTATATAATTCGGGGACAGAGAGTGTCATCCACAAACCCGGCAAAAGAAAGGTTTTCCCAATGGCGGTTCCCGGCATCGGTGCCCTAGCCCCCGACTTCAACCTCCCCCGCGATGGCGGCGGCCGTGTCTCGCTATCCGATTTTCACGGCCGGCCGCTCGTCCTGTTCTTCTATCCCAAGGATGATACGACGGGCTGCACCGCCGAATCGCTGGCTTTCACTGCGCTGGCGCCGGAGTTTGAAGCAGCAGGTGCTGCCGTCATCGGCATGTCGCCCGATTCGGCCGCCTGCCATGACAAGTTCATCAGAAAGCACCGTCTTTCGGTGGCGCTCGCCTCCGACGAAGAGAAGACGACGCTGCAGGCCTATGGCGTCTGGAAGGAAAAGAGCATGTACGGCCGCAACTTCATGGGCGTGGAGCGCACGACTTTCCTTATCCGCCAGGACGGCACGATCGCGACAATCTGGCAGAAGGTGAAAGTACAGGGCCATGCCGAGACTGTGCTCGAGGCCGTCAGGAACCTGGCCGCGTGACGGGTGATCTCGCGATAAGCTCGCTGCGCGGCGGCGCTATCGACGCCATCCGCTCGGCCGACCTCGACCGCAAGACCGCCCTTGCGCAGGAAAGCGCCATCCGCTGGTTCGCCCGCCGGGTGTCGCTGCGTTCACCGCTCGACGCGGCCCTGCCGAAGAGGCCCGGCCGCCCCGAAAAACCGGTGCTGACACCGCCGACCCAGGTGGAAAAGCGCTCGCTGCACACGCTGAAGGGCCGGATCGCCCTCCTCCATGCCATTGCCCATATCGAGCTCAACGCCGTCGATCTCGCGCTCGATATCGTCGCGCGATTCGCAACCGAGCCGGTGCCCAATTCCTTCTTCGACGGCTGGATGCAGGTTGCCTTCGAGGAGGCGAAGCATTTTCGCATGGTGCGCGCGCGCCTCAACGATCTCGGCGCCGATTACGGCGATCTTCCCGCCCATGACGGGTTGTGGCAGGCGGCTCATTCGACGCGCAACGACCTGACGGCAAGGCTCGCAGTCGTGCCGCTCATTCTGGAAGCCCGCGGTCTCGACGTCACGCCATCGCTGCAGGCGAAGATGCGTGAGACCGGCGATCTCGAAAGCGCAGCGGTGCTCGATGTCATCTACAACGACGAGAAAGGCCACGTCGCCGTCGGCGCCAAATGGTTCCGCTTCCTCTGTGCGCGGGAGAAGCGCGATCCGGCGAAGACCTTTCAGGAACTGGTGCGCGCCAATTTCCGCGGGCCGCTGAAGCCGCCTTTCAACGATCTCGCCCGCGCCGAGGCCGGGCTGACGCCATCCTTCTACCGCTCGCTGGCATCGATCAGCCATGCCTGAGCTAATTGATTTTCTAGCGTAAACGGCGGCAACGAAAGCATTCATTAACCATAAACGTGTCTAATTTTCCGAAAGAGGCGTAGAGCATCATTCGGGAGAGCCTGCGTGAACGGCGGACATCAGCACCGGGTATTCGGCAAGCGGGCCCAGGAACATATTTTGATCCTGGCAAGTGGTGACAAGGTCCGCCACATGACGGTTCGGCCGTGGATGGCCGCCCTCGCCTTCTGCTTCGTCGGTGTGTTTTCCATCGGCTATCTCTTGGCGACCTCCTATCTCGTGCTGCGCGACGACCTGATCGGCGCCACCATGGCGCGCCAGGCCCGCATGCAGCACGACTATGAGGACCGCATCGCCGCCCTTCGCGCCCAGGTCGATCGCATCACCTCCCGCCAGCTTCTCGACCAGCAGGTGGTGGAAGACAAGGTCGACAAGCTGATGGAGCAGCAGATGGCGCTCACCTCACGCCACGGCAAGCTCGACAACCTGCTCGACCGGGCCGAAAGCTCCGGGCTTACGGATAAGGACAGCGCGCCGTCTTTGCCTGCGCAATCCTATGCCCCCGCCATTAAGGACAAGCGCGCCTCGCTCGGTGAAAGCGGCATCGAGGCGATCGAGAAGCAGCTGGCAAGCGGCGCACCAGCCGATGCCACTCCCGACAATACGACCCTCGCCTACGTGCCGGCCACGGAGACGGTCGGCGATCGCGCAGACCGCATCTTTTCCAAGGTGACGCTGTCGCTGAAGGATGTCGAACAGGACCAGCGCAACCGCGTCGAGCAGCTGACGAGCGACGCCGGCAATGCCGCCAATGCCATCGAGAGCGTGCTGACCCGGTTCAAGATCCCGATGCCCGAGACCGCTTCGAAGCAGGACCGGGATGACAGCGCCGTCGGTGGCCCCTATGTCGAGCCGGAGAGCAATGACGATTTCAACAATTCGCTGATCGCTCTCGACGGCGCGCTGACACGGCTCGAAGCTGTGCGCGGCACCGCCGAATCCCTGCCCTTCCGCAACCCCGCCGTCGGCAAGGAAATAACCAGCCCCTTCGGCAACCGCCGCGATCCTTTTCTCGGCCGCCTGGCGCTGCATTCCGGCATAGACTTCCGCTTTTCGCCTGGCGAAAAGATCCGCCCGACGGCGCCGGGCAAGGTGATATCAGCCGGCTGGACAGGCGGTTACGGCAACATGGTCGAGATCGATCACGGCAACGGCATCTCGACGCGCTACGGGCATATGTCGCAGGTCCTGGTCACGGCCGGCGACACGGTCGACCGCAAAGACGTCATTGGGCTTGCCGGCAGCACCGGTCGCTCGACGGGCACGCATCTGCACTATGAAGTGCGCCAGAACGGCCGTGCGGTCGATCCAGTATATTTCATGAATGCCGGCCTTAAACTCGCCACCTATATCAAGTAATACCCACCCGGTAACCAAAGCTTCACTCTGCACAGGGTGCGGCCTCTCTATTTCTTGACTTGCCGGCCATTCGGGGCTATGTCGCGCTGCATTGCGGCATGCAATCCCGCCGACTCGTTCAGAGCTCGGCCGAACCGGAACGGAAACTGTTTTCCCTTTGACGACATTCGCTGACCTTGGCTTGAGCCAAAAAGTGCTATCCGCTGTCACAGACGCGGGCTATACGATCCCCACACCTATCCAGGCAGGGGCCATTCCCTTTGCCCTCGAGCGTCGCGACATTTGCGGCATCGCGCAGACGGGCACCGGCAAAACGGCATCTTTTGTCCTGCCGATGCTGTCGCTTCTGGAAAAGGGCCGCGCCCGCGCCCGCATGCCCCGCACGCTGATCCTCGAGCCGACGCGCGAACTCGCCGCCCAGGTCGCCGAAAATTTTGAGAAATACGGCAAGAACCACCGCCTCAACGTCGCCCTGCTGATCGGCGGCGTTTCCTTCGAGGACCAGGATCGCAAGCTCGAGCGCGGCGCCGACGTGCTGATCTGCACGCCCGGCCGCCTGCTCGACCATTTCGAGCGCGGCAAGCTCTTGATGAGCGGCGTCGAAATCCTCGTCATCGATGAAGCCGACCGCATGCTCGACATGGGCTTCATTCCCGACATCGAGCGCATCGCCAAGCTCATTCCCTTCACCCGCCAGACGCTGTTCTTCTCGGCCACCATGCCGCCGGAAATTCAGAAGCTCGCCGACCGGTTCCTGCAGAATCCCGAGCGCATCGAAGTGGCGAAGCCCGCTTCGGCCGCAAAGACCGTGACGCAGCGCTTCGTCGCCTCGCACAGCAAGGATTACGAGAAGCGCGCGGTTCTGCGTGAACTCGTCCGCGCCCAGACCGAGCTCAAGAACGCGATCATCTTCTGCAACCGCAAGAAGGATGTCGCCGATCTCTTCCGTTCGCTCGAGCGCCACGGCTTCTCCGTCGGTGCCTTGCATGGCGACATGGACCAGCGTTCCCGCACGACGATGCTGCAGAACTTCCGTGACGGCAACCTCCAGTTGTTGGTTGCCTCCGACGTTGCCGCCCGCGGTCTTGATATTCCCGATGTCAGCCACGTCTTCAATTTCGACGTGCCGATCCACTCCGAGGACTATGTCCACCGCATCGGCCGCACCGGCCGCGCCGGCCGATCCGGCGCCGCCTTCACCCTCGTCACCAAGCGCGACACGAAATTCGTCGACGCGATCGAGAAGCTGATCGGCGAAAATGTCGAATGGCTGAATGGCGACCTGAACTCGCTGCCACCGGCGGAAGAAGGCAAGGACAGCGACCGTCCGCGCCGCAACGGACGCGAACGTGGCGACAAGGATCGCGGGCGCGGACGCGGCAGGCACAGTGCTGCGAGTCATAAATCTGATAACGATATACAGGATAATGACGTCCAAGTGATCGCAGCAGCACCAGCAAAGGCCGAAGTCGTGAAGAACGAGCGCAAAGCAGAGCAGAAGCCGCAAAACAATGCGCGCAACAATCGGCCCTATCCGGCAAATGACGACAGCCGCGACCGCCGCCGTCATCGCGATCACGACGATGGCCCAACCCCGGTCGGTTTCGGCGACGATATCCCCGCCTTCATGCTGATCGCCGGCAGCGCCAAGGTCTGAGCATCCAATGGGCAGGCCTGGCGTCGACTTCCCGGGCCTTGGCGTCGGTTTGGTGATCCTGCGCCAAGGCAGGATCCTTCTCTATAAGCGCATGCGCCCGCCTGAAGCCGGCTACTGGAACATCGTCGGCGGCAAGGTCGATCACATGGAACCGGCTGAAGAAGCTGCGCGCCGCGAGGCCGAAGAAGAAACCGGCCTCACGATCGGCCGAATCGAGCGCATCGGCATGACCGAACAGATCATCGATGCCGACCGCCAGCACTGGATCTCCATCCTTTATCTCGCGCGCGACGTCGATGGCGAGCCGCAATTGACCGAGCCGGACAAGCTTTCGGATTTTGGCTGGTTTCCCTTGACCGATTTGCCTGAGCCGCTGTCAGCCTTCACCAAGGCGGCGATCGCAGCCCTGCCGCCAGCCGAACCCGCTCAACTTTCGGCGCGAAGCGCCGCCTCATAGGCAAGCCGCACCCACTTCGCCATCAGATCGGGATCGTCGTAAGCTTCTTCGGGGATCGACCAGTAGGGCATTTTCACCGGCTTGCCCTTTTTGCCTTCATAGGCCCATTGCGTGGCGCCGGCGGCAGCAAATTCTGGGGCGCTCGTCTCATCGGCTTTCAGCAGCATCTCGTCGCGCACTTCGACGGCGACGATGCGCCCGAGATGATAAATGCCCTTGCCGCCGAACATGCGCTTGACCGTGACGGGGCCGAGCCCCTGAAACATTTCCTCGATTCCGGCATTGTCCATTCTCTGTTTCCTCGCATACCCGCCAGCCGGATTACAGCGTGTGATAATCCCGGTTCATATAGATGAGCGCCGGGTGCTTCTCGCTGAAGCGGACGGCGGCAACCTCACCGAAGATGACATTGTGCGTCGGCATTTCCTTGATGTCGGTCACCCGGCAATCGAAGGCGGCGAGCGCATCGGCAAGAACGGGGGCGCCGGTGACGAGCGTGTCGAAACGGCCGCTGGCGAAGCGCTCGTCATTGGCAATCGCGGTGCGCCCGGAGAAAGCGTCGGCGACGCCCTGGTGATGGGCCCCGAGCGTGTTGAGCACGAAGATGCCGCTGCGGAAAAAGATCTCGTTCTTTGGATTGGTGTTGTTGAGGCAGATCAGCACCGAAGCCGGATTGTCCGAGACGGAGCAGGCGGCGGTGATGGTGACGCCGCGGCGCAGACCTTCCATCGCCGTCGTCACGAGCTGCACATGACCGGCATAACGGCTCATGGCATCGCGATAAAGGCCGGGGTCGATATGCTGCCTGTTCAACACGTGCTTCTCCCGCGCGCTCTTCTGCCTGCGTCGTTCCTTAAATCGGGATCGATTTAGGAGAACTATGCAGCAATTCAAAATGCTACAGTGTCCTTTGCGCGACTGAAATGACGTCCGACACCGTAGTTCGACTTGCTATCGCGCCAATATGGCGAGCATCGGTTACCTTTTCTACAATAGGACCGGTGAAAAGCGCTGGGTTCCGCTTGTTTTTCTTTGACGATTGCGGCCTTGCGGATAAAAGGGCATGGACGATGGCTAGGGATCTTCGCCTTTCATGATGAACCTGCGTGGCATAGCAGCCTTTCTGACGCTGCTCGGAACGGCGGCGCAAGGCCATGCGGCCGGCGTAACGATCGGCGTCGTCGCCCCGCAGGGCGGGCCGCTCGGGCTGCTCGGCGCGCAGATTGCCGCCGGCGCCGGTTTCGAGATCCAGCAATCCGGCAATACGCTCGTCGCCGTCAACGAGACCTGCGAAGACAATAGCGGCGCGGCGGTCGCCGATGCGCTCGTGAGTGCCAAGGTGCAGATTGCCGTTGGTTTTCTCTGCAGTGAGACGCTGGAAGGCGCACTGCCGAAGCTGAAGGACGCCAATATTCCCGCGATCACCGTTTCGGCACGTTCGCGCATCCTGATGGAGGATGCGCTGAAAAACGGCTGGCCGCTCTTCCGCTTGGCACCGGCCGATGGCACTGAGGCGGCAAAGATCATCGAGGTGATCCTTAAGGACTGGGCAGCCGACCCGATCGCGCTGATTGAGGACGGCACCATTCACGGCCGCGAACTGACGGAAGCTGTGCGCAATGCGCTGGAGCAGAACGGCCTGAAGCCGGTTTTCACCGATACCTACCGGCCGGGACAGGAGCAGCAGATCGCCCTCATCCGCCGCCTGAAACGGGCCGGCGCCACAAGGGTCTTCGTCGGCGGCGATCGCAACGATGTCGCCGTCATGGCCCGCGACGCCAAGGCGGAAAACATTCCGCTGTCGATCCTCGGCGGCGACGCCATGCGCGCCGCCGATCAGCCGCTACCTCTCGCCCCCGGCGTGCGTGCCGTCGCCCTGCCCGAATATGCGCTTTTGCCAGAAGGCGCGCCGGCGGCCGGCGCTTTGCGCGCCAAGGGCACCGAGCCTGAAGGTTATGTCTTGCCATCCCTGGCGGCGGCCCTGATTGCCGGCCAGGCGGCCGAAGCCGCCGCTGCCGCCGGCAAGCCGCTGCGGGAGACCCTTGTCGGCACGACGTTCCAGACACCAATCGGCGCGGTCGTCTTCACCGGCGCGCACGAGCTTTCGCAAAACCCCTACCGCCTGCTTGAATGGCGGGGCAATGGCTTTTTTCCACCTGCTGCGCCGACGCAATGAGCGGCCGCCAGCCCTGAATTCCGGCGCCGTGCGCAGATGGCGCCCCGTACGGGAGTAAGACTTGATGACGCTGCCCATTCGCATTGCCCCTTCGATCCTCGCGGCGGATTTCGCCAGGCTCGGCGAGGAGGTGCGCGACGTAACGGCCGCCGGCGCCGACTGGATCCACCTTGACGTGATGGATGGGCATTTCGTGCCGAACATCTCCTTCGGTCCCGATGTCATCAAGTCGCTGCGTTCCTATACGAATGCCACTTTCGACTGCCATCTGATGATCTCTCCGGTCGATGACTACCTCGAAGCCTTCGCCAAGGCGGGCTGCGACCGCATCACCGTGCATGCCGAGTCCGGGCCACATCTGCACCGCTCGCTGCAAACCATCCGCAATCTCGGCAAGAAGGTCGGCGTGACGATCAATCCGGCGACGCCGCTGAGCGCCATCGAGAACGTGGTCGACGACGTCGACCTCATCCTCATCATGTCGGTCAATCCCGGTTTCGGCGGACAGAAATTCATTCCCGCGATGACGGCCAAGATCGCCGCGGCAAAGTCTCTGATCGGTGACCGGCCGATCGAACTCGAGGTCGACGGCGGCGTCACCGTGGAAACGGCGCCTGATATCGCGCGCGCCGGCGGCAACGTCCTCGTCGCCGGCTCGGCAATTTTCAAGGGCGGTACGGTCGACAGCTACCGTAAGACCGTCGCCGAATTGCGTCAGGCAGCCGAAGGGGCACGAACATGAAGAAGCGTCTGATCATTGGCGGCATGCTCGCCGCCGCATTGGCCGGCCTTCCCGGCTTGTCGCTGGCCGGCGACATAGCCAGCATCCAGCCGATCGGTTTTTCCGCCGACGGCAAGGTCTTCGCATTTCAGGAATTCGGCATCAAAGAAAACAGCAAGACTCCCTATTCGGAAACCTATTTCATCAATACCGACGGCGGCCAATATCTCGAAGGCACCCCCTTCCGCACCGAACTGACGGATAAGGACGCCAATCTTTCCAAGGCCCGACGCCAGAACTTAACGGCGGCGCGCAGCCAGATGGATAAGTACGACCTTCTGACAAATCCGGGTCTGATTGCCGCTTTCAACCCGCCAACCGAGCTCGGCTCGCCCTCGAAGACACTTCGCTACACCACACTTGCGATCGATGGGCCGCCGAAGACGCCCTATACACTCTCACTCGCCGAGATGCCGGTGCCGACGCCGAAGGAATGCGCAACGGTCGACAAGCGGATCCTTGGCTTCAGCCTGCAGATGATCGAGAAGGAAGGTGTCCCGAACCGTCAGGCGGCGCGGCAGGCAACGGCTGTTCCGGCCGAGCGCACATGCTCGGTCGAATTCAGGATCGGCGGCGCGGTGGTCTACCAGCCGGAAGGCGGAAATCAAATTCATATTGCACTCGTCCTCGCTTTCGATGCTGAGAGGAACGGACGCTGGATCGCCGTCCCGGTCCATCCCTGAGCATGGATCACCCCAGGATGGATCGTCTAAGGGCGGCAAAACCGCCCTCCTCCGATCTCTTTGCCGGCGCATTGCTCTGGGGTGTGCAGATGCTGGCCGCCGCCATGCTCGGCCTTTACCTCCGCAACGGCCTTGAGACGAGCCGGCTCGCCGAGGTGGCCGCACTCTATTTTCTCGGCGGCCTGCTCTCCTGGCCCTTCGCCCTGCCGGTCGCTCGCTTTTTTGCCTATAACAGGCCGCCGGAAGCGCGGTTCGCCGCCTTTTTCGTGACCCTGACGGCAGCCACGATCCTGATGACCGCCTTTCTCTTCGCCATGGAATACCGGATCTTCTATTCGCGCTGGCATGCGCCCTTCGGCAGCGTCGCCTGGGCCTTCCAGTTCGTCTTCACCGGCATCAGCGCCGTCTACCAGTTCCTGGTGATCGGCCTTCGCCTTTTCCTGCCGCTCGGCCTCGTCTGCCTTGTCGTCAGCAGCTATCATCTCGCCAAACGCATGCGTTGAGATTGCCGCCGGTCTTTGCTAAAGGGGCGCTACCTCAATGCAGCAATTTCAGCAAAAGTGCCCAGCGGTTTTGCCAGGCAAAGCGCGAAGCGGTTTTGCCGGGAATTGCGTCTTAGACGTTCAAACCTCTTGAAGTGAAGGCAGCCGCCCATGATCCCGCGTTATTCCCGGCCCGAAATGGTGGCCATCTGGTCTCCCGAAACCAAGTTCCGCATCTGGTTCGAGATCGAGGCGCATGCCTGCGACGCGCTGGCCGAACTCGGCGTCATCCCGACATCGGCGGCAAAGACGATCTGGGAAAAAGGCGGCGCCGCCACCTTCGACGTCGCCCGCATCGATGAGATCGAGGCCGTCACCAAGCATGACGTCATCGCCTTCCTGACCCACCTCGCCGAGATCGTCGGTCCGGATGCACGCTTCGTCCACCAGGGCATGACCTCGTCAGACGTGCTCGACACCTGCTTCAACGTCCAGCTGGTGCGCGCCACCGACATCCTCATCGCCGATCTCGACCGGCTGCTCGCAGCGCTGAAAACCCGCGCCTTCGAACACAAGGACACGGTCACCATCGGCCGCTCGCACGGCATCCATGCCGAGCCGACCACATTCGGCGTCAAGCTGGCGCTTGCCTATGCCGAATTCGAGCGCTGCCGCCAGCGCCTCGTCGCCGCCCGCGAGGAAGTTGCGACCTGCGCCATCTCGGGCGCCGTCGGCACCTTCGCCAATATCGATCCGCGCGTCGAGGAACATGTCGCCGAGGCGCTCGGCTTGAAGGCCGAGCCGGTCTCGACCCAGGTCATCCCGCGCGACCGCCACGCCATGTATTTCGCCACCCTCGGCGTCGTCGCCTCGTCGATCGAGCGGCTCGCGACCGAAATCCGCCACCTGCAGCGCACCGAGGTGCTGGAGGCCGAGGAATATTTCTCGCCCGGCCAGAAGGGCTCCTCGGCCATGCCCCACAAGCGTAACCCGGTGCTGACCGAAAACCTCACCGGCCTCGCCCGCATGGTCCGCTCCTACGCCCTGCCGGCCATGGAAAACGTCGCCCTCTGGCACGAGCGCGATATCTCCCATTCCTCGGTCGAACGCATGATCGGCCCGGACGCCACAGTCACCCTCGATTTCGCCCTCTCGCGTCTGGCCGGCGTCATCGAAAAGCTCCTGGTCTATCCCGAGAACATGGAGAAGAACCTCAACAAGTTCCGCGGCCTGGTCCACTCCCAGCGCGTCCTCCTGGCGCTGACCCAGGCTGGCACCTCCCGCGAGGACGCCTACCGCTTGGTGCAGCGCAATGCCATGAAGGTCTGGGAACAGGGCAAGGATTTTCTGGAAGAGCTGCTGGCTGATGCTGAGGTCAGAGCTGCGTTGTCCGAGGAGGATATTCGGGAGAAGTTCGATCTCGGATATCACACCAAGCATGTCGACACGATCTTCCGCCGCGTCTTCGGCAACGCTTGAGCGGGCTGCGACGATATGACGGCGTCTTTGCGGGCGCCGTCAGGCTGTTGAAATACCACTGCGAAACCGCGACGTCATCCTCGGCCTCGTGCCGAGGATCTGCGCCGGCCCAGTTAAGTGGCTGAAAATAGATGTTTTCCTGTCAAAATATTGTGGTGGTTAGCTGCTCGGCACAAGGCCGAGGATGACGTCGCGGGTTTGCAGTGGTTTGTCAACAAACTGACTGGGCCTTCGCAGGCGCCGTTTTCATTTCTGTCTTTTTCTTTTTGTGATTGCAGAATGGATGATGGTTAGCTTTTCTCAAGTGGCCGTTGTTTCTGCTTCGATGCTTTGGCATTCGCAGAGCGTTTGCGCGCCTGCGCCTTTTTCGGTGGCGGCATCGCTAGCTCAATCTCGGTCGTTTGGCAGACCTCCGTCTGCTCCCGCCCCTTGGCGGCCTTGGCGACCAGTTCATCCAGATGTTTCAACTCTTCCTCATCGAGATTTTCGATGCCGATGAAGCGGTTCTCTGCATGGCTTGTAAGAATGATTTCGTTGAGTTTGGCCTGGATTGCCCGGGTGTCGCGCGTCTGGGCGTTCTGCAGCACGAAGACCATCAGGAAGGTGATGATGGTCGTTCCCGTGTTGATGATGAGCTGCCAGGTTTCCGAATAGTCGAAGAAGGGGCCGAGCAAGGCCCAGATAATGACGACGCACAGCGCCAGGATGAAGATGACGGGCTTACCCGCCCATTCCGATGTCTTGGTTGCGAAGCGGGCAAACAAATGCGTCATCGTCACCTCTGAAATCTCTCCTCGGAGTCTCGGGAGCATGATGTTGCTACAATCATGCTCTCGCAAAAAACTCCGAGGCAGGTTCGAGGTTCCCGAAAATCGGGGATCGCACGGTATCAAGGTTTTCCGCGGGCAGGACCGAAGCTAGACAGCTTCCCGCGCAATCAGCTTGCGGTAGAGATGCCAGGTCGCATGGCCAAGGATCGGGATAACGAGCGCGAGTCCGGCAAAGACCGGGATGGTGCCGACGACGAGGAGCGCTGCGACGATCAGGCCCCAGAGCAGCACCGGCACCGGATTGATGACGGTCGCACGGATCGAGGTGACGACGGCGGCGACCGCCCCAATATCACGATCGAGCAGCAGCGGGAAGGTGATGACTGAAATCGCCAGCACGACTAGCGCGAAGCCGAATCCGATGAGATTGCCCCAGACGATCAGCTGCAGGCCCTGGGCCGTGCCGAAGACCTGGCGGGTGAAGTCCGTCATGGTGCGCGGAAACACTTCGCCGAGAAGATTGGCGTACAGCGTCTGTGCCGTGACCAGCCAAACGACGAACAGGCCAAAGAGCATCAGCCCGACCGCGATGATCGACGGTAACGCCGGCGAATGACGCACCTCGAGCGCATGCGTCCATGACGTATCGAGGCCTTCCTCGCGCCGGCGGCTGATCTCATAAAGACCGATCGCCGCAATCGGGCCTATCAGCACGAAACCGGACATCAGCGGGAAGACCATCGGCAGAAGGTTGGCGCCGGAGGTCCACAGCGTCAGGAAGACGCCGGCAATCGGATACATCAGGCACAGGAACACATAATGGGAAGGTTTCTCACTGAAATCGTCGAGCCCGCGCTTCAGCGCATCGAAGACGTCGGCGATGCCGATGCGATTGACCACGGGCCGCGCCAGGTTTTCACTGGCACCCGTCATGACATGAAATGCCGCCATGGCTTTCTCCTCCTCAGCCGAGACTTGGTCGGCCGCGGACATGCATCGGCGGGTAAGCCGATACGAAATCCGCAACCGGCACTGGAGTAACATAACAAACTTCAGCGCCCGTGTCGCTCCCTTGCCGCCCCCTCTTGACATCTTGGTCAAGCCTTCTCACATCGGCGGCACTATGAAAGCCTCAGACGCAGATATTCTCATCATCCCCGGCTACACCAATTCCGGCCCCGGCCATTGGCAGAGCCGCTGGCAGGCGAAGCTCAGCACGGCGCGCCGCGTCGAACAGGCCGAATGGACGAAGCCGGTCCGCGAGGACTGGATCGCCCGCATCGCCGAAGAGGTGAACGCCTCGACCCGCCCGGTCGTGCTCGTCGCCCATTCGCTCGGCGTGCCCTCGGCAATCCATGCCATCCCGCATTTCCGCAAGCGGGTGGTAGGCGCTTTCCTCGTCGCTCCGCCTGAAGTCACCAATCCGGATATTCGCCCCAAGCACCTGATGACCTTCGGGCCCTATCCGCGTGACCCGCTGCCCTTCCCGTCGATCACCGTCGCCAGCCGCAACGATCCGTTCGGCAGCTACGACCATGCCGACGATATCGCCAGCAGCTGGGGTTCCTTCCTCGTCGATGCCGGCGAGGCGGGGCATATCAATGCTGATTCCGGGCACGGCCCGTGGCCCGAAGGAACAATGGTCTTCGCCCAGTTCCTCAGCCGCCTCTCTGTCTGACTTGGAAACTCCGGCCCTCGCCATTTCAGCGATCGCTTTCTAAGCCTTTCTTAATAGAAAGACCGCAGACTGCGCCGAGGTGAAATCAGCGAGAATGCCCGTGAAGAAAGCCCGCCCGGAGGCCGACAAACCGCATGGCGATATCGCAGCGGCTGAGGCTGGCGTCGGCAACGGATCAACCGACGATTCCGATCTGGCTGAGCGCGAGAGCCGCTGGAACCATGCGCTTGTTGGTTCCGGCCTCGGCGTATGGGATCACAATTACCGTCTCGACCGGAAATATTATTCGCCAACGTGGAAAACCATCCGCGGAATGGCGCCGGACGAGGACGTCGCCGGCGACTATGAGGCCTGGCTGCAGCTCGTCCATCCCGACGACCGCGATTTCGTCGCTCATGCGATCGAGCGGCAGAATGCCAGCGATCCGGATTATCAGATCTTCCAATATCGTGAACGCCACAGGGACGGCCACTGGGTCTGGATCGACTGCCGTGGCGCCTGCGTCGAATGGGATGAGAACGGCGTCCCGACGCGCATCGTCGGAACGGATACCGATATCACCGCCCGCAAGGAAGCCGAGGAGACACTGTCGCGCCTGTCGCGCCGGCTCGACCTGGCGCTGGAAATTTCCCGCATCGGCGTCTTCGAAGCCGATATCGAAAATGACATTGTCGAATGGGACGATCGCCTGATTGCCATCTACGGCTTGCAGGGTGCGGCGCGCAAGATCGGCGGCGACGCCTGGGCCCAAAGCCTGCATCCGGACGACCGTGAACGCGTGCTCGGCCTCGCTGACCGCAGCGTCGAAAGCGGCAGCGACTTTCAGCAGGAATACCGCATCATCCGCGGCGACGGCGTCGAACGCATCATCCGCGCCCGCTCGGCCTTCTTCGTCGACGGCAACGGCCAACGCAAGCTGATCGGCGCCAATTGGGACGTCACCGAGGAAGTCGCGCTTCGCAACGAACTGCAGCGCGCCAAGGATCTGGCGGAAGCCCGTAACCGCGAACTCGAAGCCGCCAAGGAGAGCATCGAGCATCTGGCCTTGCACGATTATCTCACCGGCCTGCCGAACCGCCGTTATCTCGACAAGATGCTGGGCGACCGCGCGGCAGAATGCCGGGCTAATGGCCTCGCTTTGGCGGTTCTGCATATCGATCTCGACCGCTTCAAGCAGATCAACGATACCCTCGGCCATCGGGCTGGGGACGCCATGCTGCAGCACGCCGCAAATGTGCTCAGACATTCCGTCCGCGCCGCCGATTTCGTCGCACGTATCGGCGGTGATGAATTTGTCATTCTCTGCGCCATCGATGCGGCATCGAAGAAGATCGCCAGCCTGGCCGAACGCCTGATCCGCGAATTGCGCCGACCCGTCAGATATGAGGGGCATGACTGCCGTTTCGGCGCCAGCATCGGCATCGCCGTCAATGGCGGCGCCAAGCTCGACGCCAAACAGACGCTGCTCGACGCCGACATCGCGCTCTATCGCGCCAAAGGTCTCGGCCGAAACCGCTTCGAATTCTTCTCGGCATCGGCCCGCAACGATATCGTCTCCGCCAAGCAGCTCGCCGATGAAATCCTGCTCGGCCTGGAGCGCAATGAATTCGTGCCGTTCTATCAATTGCAGTTCGACGCCCGCACGCTCGATGTCACGGGCGTCGAGACGCTCGCACGGTGGCAACACCCCGTGCACGGCCTGCTGACGCCAGACCGCTTTCTCGATATCGCCGAGGATCTCGACGTCGTCTCGACGATCGACGCCCTGATCCTGGAGCGCGCGCTTGCAGACCGGCGTGCCTGGATCAAGGATGGGCTGTCGATACCGAAAATATCGGTCAACGTTTCCGCCCGGCGGCTGACCGATCCCGATCTCGGCAAGAAGCTCCGCGCCCTGAGGATCGAGCCCGGCGCCATCGCCTTCGAACTGCTGGAATCGATCCCGCTCGATGATTGCGACAAGGCGGTGGCCGCCAATTTGAAAAAGCTGCGCAAGCTCGGCATCGACATCCATATCGACGACTTCGGCACCGGCCACGCCTCGATCGTCAGCCTTCTGCGCCTGAGCCCGAACACGCTGAAGATTGATCGCGAGCTGATCCGCATGCTGCCGCAATCGGCCGAGCAGCGTAAACTCGTCGGCTCGATCATCGATATCGGACGCTCGCTCAATATCCTCGTCATTGCCGAGGGCGTCGAAACGGCGGATCATATCCGCATTCTGGAGCAACTCGGCTGCGACACGCTGCAGGGTTATGCGCTCGCCCGGCCGATGCCGGCCATGCAGATCCCCTCCTTCATCCGCGCTGGAAGCTGGCGCCACGGGCTGACCGCGGCGCGCGGCTTGCAGACGCATCTTCTCCGCGCGACGCCAAGCAGAACCGCCAAATAAAACCTGTATAAGCGGCCCGCCATTTCGCCTTCATTCCACCGTAGAGAAAAAGCCGCTAGACTCGTAAAGCGAATTCATTCGATTCTCTTGGCGCTATTCCGTAAAATCCGGAAACAGGGCCATGAAATCCGGGAACCGGGGCCACGAAATCCGGAAACGGGGGAAGGAGCGACAGGCGGATTGTGAAACACTCTCTTTTCCTTTAAGGGGACGCCACGAGATCGATCCACTCGCGCTATCCCAAGAGCGCCAACAACAGAGAATGACCAAGATGAACCGTCGCCGCCGTATCTACGAGGGCAAGGCAAAGATTCTGTATGAGGGCCCGGAGCCGGGCACTTTGATCCAGTTCTTCAAGGACGATGCCACCGCCTTCAACAAAAAGAAACATGAAGTCATCGACGGCAAGGGCGTCCTCAACAACCGCATTTCCGAATATATCTTCAGCCATCTGAATAAGATCGGCATCCCCACCCATTTCATCCGCCGGCTCAATATGCGCGAGCAGCTGATCAGGGAAGTGGAGATGATCCCGCTGGAGATCGTCGTGCGCAACGTCGCCGCCGGTTCTCTCGCCAAGCGCCTCGGTATCGAGGAAGGCGTGGTTCTGCCCCGCTCGATCATCGAGTTCTATTACAAGTCCGACGCGCTCGACGATCCGATGGTCTCCGAAGAGCACATCACCGCCTTCGGCTGGGCCAATCCGGCCGAGCTCGACGACATCATGGCGCTCGCCATCCGCGTCAACGATTTCATGACCGGTCTCTTCCTCGGCGTCGGCATCCAGCTCGTCGATTTCAAGATCGAATGCGGCCGCCTCTTCGAAGGCGATCTGATGCGCATCATCCTCGCCGACGAGATCTCGCCGGACAGCTGCCGGCTCTGGGATATCGAAACCCGCGAGAAGATGGACAAGGACCGCTTCCGCCGCGACCTCGGCGGGTTGCTCGAAGCCTATTCCGAAGTCGCTCGCCGTCTCGGCATTATCAATGAAAACGAGCCTGTGCGCGGCACCGGCCCGGTTCTCGTCAAGTAAGACAGGAAAGACAAAGTGATCAAGGCTCGTGTCACCGTCACGCTCAAAAACGGCGTTCTCGATCCGCAGGGCAAGGCCATCGAAGGCGCGCTCGGCGCCCTCGGCTTTTCGGGCGTCGGCCATGTAAGGCAGGGCAAGGTCTTCGACCTGGAGCTCGAAGGCGCCGACAAGGCCATGGCCGAGGCAGACCTCAAGGCGATGTGCGAAAAACTGCTCGCCAACACGGTCATCGAGAATTACGCGATCGCGATCGACTGACCATTGCAGACCTGCCCGTCATCCGGCGGGTCTTATGGATTGAGCGTCATGCTGAAGGCAAAGCTGGAGACGGAAGTCTCGAAATTCATGAGCTATGTTTTGCGCCATGCGCCGGATGCCGCAGGCTTGACGCTTGATGCCGAGGGTTGGGTATCGTTCGATGATCTCGAAAAGGTGCTGACGTCGAGATACGGCGTCTCCCGCGCCGATATCGTCGAGATCATCGACAACAGTCCGAAGAAACGCCTCACGCTTGTCGATAACAGGATCCGCGCCAATCAGGGCCACAGTGTCGAGGTCGATCTGGCATTGACCCCGGTTGAACCGCCGGCAGTTCTCTTTCACGGCACGTCACTCACGAACTGGCCGTCGATCGAGCGCGAAGGTCTGGAGAAGATGGAGCGGCACCACGTCCATCTGTCGGCCGACGTCGATACGGCGAAAATTGTCGCCGTGCGCCGCAAGGGCGACTATATCATTCTGCGTGTCGACGCAGCCGCCATGTTTTCAGAAGGCCATTCTTTCTTTGTCGCGGACAATGGAGTATGGCTCGCCGAGAGCGTTCCAGTCCAATATCTTTCGCGAAATGCGGGGACTCTATGAAATCAGCCGTCGTTCAACTTCCGGGCCTCAATCGCGATCGCGACATGATCGCCGCTCTCACCAAGATCTCGGGTCACCAACCGGTGACGATCTGGCAGACAGAGACGGAAATCCCCGACGTTGACCTGATCGTCATCCCCGGCGGCTTCTCCTATGGCGATTATCTGCGCTGCGGCGCGATCGCCGCCCGCATGCCGGTCATGCAGGCGATCATCGACAAGGCCGCGAAGGGCGTGAAGGTGCTCGGCGTCTGCAACGGCTTCCAGATCCTCGTCGAAGCGGGCCTGCTGCCCGGCGCGCTGATGCGAAACGCCTCGCTGAAATTCGTCTGCCGCGAGATCAAGCTCGAAGTCGTCAATGCCGAGACGGATTTCACCCGCGCCTACGCGCAAGGGCAGATGATCCGTTGCCCTGTCGCCCACCACGACGGCAATTATTTTGCCGACGAAGCGACGCTGGCGAAGATCGAGGGCAATGGTCAGGTGCTGTTCCGTTATGCCGAGGGCACCAATCCGAACGGTTCGATCAACGACATTGCCGGCGTGATGAACGAAAAGGGCAATGTGCTCGGCATGATGCCGCATCCCGAAAACCTGATCGAGGCCGCCCATGGCGGTTCGGATGGCCGAGGCCTCTTCGCCTCGGCGCTCGACGTCGTCGCCGCCTGACCCCACCTCAACCATGCCGCCCGCAGGCGTACCGCGGACAACGGCATGCGGCCGAGAAGACCTTCATCCGGATCACTGGAGCAAGATCAATGCGCCCTCTCCCCGCCGTCGCAAACGCCGCTTTGTTGACCGCTCTGGCAATCATGATTGCAGCCTGCCAGTCGCCGGCACCGGCAGCAGGTCCAAACCGGGCGGCATTGCCGACGATGGAGCGCGTAGCGCTCGGCGCCAATGCCTGCTGGTTCAAATCGGGCGATCCGGCCTTTGCAGCCTATAAGCTCGCTCCGGAACTCAATTCCTTCTCCGGTCGGCCGCGCATCCTGCTCGTCCACAAGGGCAGCCCGGAAAGCCGGCCGCTGCTCGTCGTCCAGGCCGAGGGAAGCCCTGCCCGTCTGCAGGCCTTTGGTCCGATGATGTCGGAGCCTGTCGCCGGCCGCATCGCCACCGACGTCAATCGCTGGTCCGGCGGCAACAGGGCCTGCAATTGACCGCTGCGGTCGCCCGCAGCATCAGTCCCAGAAAAATGACTTGCTGATTTCGCGTGCGGCTTCGGACTGCGATACCCCGATATCCTTGAGTCCTGCCGCCGTAAGCTCGCTGAGCGCGCGCCGTCCCTCCCGCTTCTGATGCCAGAGACGAATGGCGGCCCAGATCCGTCCCAGAGGCGTCGTCGCCTCGATAGGCGGGCTGGGAAGGATGACCCGCCGGTCCTCATAAGAGACAATCGGTACAATTGGCGTATTGATTTCGGGCAATGCAGACATTCCAGGAATCCTCTCGGCTCGTCCTTGGAATTGACTCTTAATCTTGACAGGGGCAAGGTGACAATATAAGCAATTGTCACCATGACAAATTGGCTTCCAGATCTTTCCCGCGGCTCCGGGCCGGTCTATCTCCGCCTTGCCGACAGTATCGAATCCGCTATTGCGAGCGGTGCCCTGCCCGCCGGCAGCAAACTGCCGCCGCAGCGCAATCTTGCCTATGATATTGGGGTGACGATCGGCACGATCGGCCGCGCCTATGCCCTGGTGCACGAGCGGGGCCTGGTTGCCGGCGAGGTAGGCCGCGGCACCTATGTGCTGAACCGCGCCGAAACGCCGCCCGGCGAACAAACCGATGCACTGGCCGTCTCGCTCGGCGGCACTCGCTATCAGGACGCGCCCGCCGACAAGATCCGTTTCGATACCACAGCCGCTCCCGATCTCGGCCAGGGCAAGATCATCTCGGGCATCCTCGCCGAGATCGGCGAACAGCATCTCAGCGAGATTTCCTCCTATTCCCGTAGTTTTCCGCGGAACTGGTTCGACGCCGGCCACCGCTGGCTTGCCCGCAGCGGCTGGACACCGGAGGTCGAAAACATCGTGCCGACGCTCGGCGCCCATGCCGCGGCGGTTGCCGTTATTGCCGCTGTCTCTGCGCCGGGCGACAAGATCGTTTTCGAAAACCTGACCTACACCCAGGTCAGCCGCAGCGCCCGGCTTCTCGGCCGCCGCACGGTGACGGTCGATTCCGACGAATTCGGCGTGATTCCCGACGATTTCGAACGGCTCTGCCAGCAGCAGCATCCGAAGATCGCCTTCCTGATGCCGACCGTGCATAATCCGACGGTGACGATCATGCCCTACGAGCGGCGCGCAGCAATTGCCGCAATTGCCAGAAAGCACAGCGTCTGGCTGATCGAGGACGACCTCTACGGCGGCATGGCCGACGATGAGACGCCGCTCATTGCCGCGCTTGCGCCCGACCGCACCTTCCTGGTCAACGGCCTGTCGAAATCGGTCGCCGCCGGGGTGCGCGGCGGCTGGGTCGCCTGCCCGCCGCATTTTGCCCAGCGCATCAAGGTGACGCACAGGATGGTCACCGGCGGCCTGCCTTTCATCCTGGCGGAGACCTGTGCCCGCCTGGTCGAAAGCGGCCGGGCGCACGAGATCCGCAAAGAAGTTATCGGGGAACTCTCCCGGCGTGCCCACATCGCCCGCGAGCATCTGCGGGGTTTCGACTTCGCGTCGCACCCGCATGCTCCCTTCCTCTGGCTGAAACTGCCGGAGCCCTGGATGTCCGGCACCTTCAAGAATGCCGCCTTTCGCGACGGCGTGCTGGTCGATGACGAAGACGAGTTCAAGGCGGCGCGCAGTGAGAAAACCTATTACCGCATTCGCATCGGCTTCTCCTCACCCAAAACGGGCCAGGAATTGACCGCAGGCCTGATGATCCTGCGCCGGCTGCTGGAAAATGGCGGTTCCGCCTATGACGGCGAAATATGACCTGTTGCAAATACACGCCATAATTCCGGAAAAACGCACACGCTTGACGAGACCGCTTTACCGCTGCGACCCCCATGCTACCTCTTTGTTATTCCCGCTTGGTGCGAATCAAAGGACGGCAGATGAGGGTCGAGTTCGGAAAGATCGCGTTACGCTTCTTGGGGCTGGCATCAGTGGCGGCCGTAGCCGTCACCTCGATGGCGGGTTCGGCCAATGCTGGCGAGCAGATATTCGATGAATTGCGTTTCGGGGCCTCCGCCTCGGTGCAATCGGGTCGTGCCGCGGAAGATGGCGTCTTTCCGGAGATTACCGCTCTCTTCGATCCTTTCGGATATGAGGAGGCTGTCGGCTGGCAGCAACAGCTGTTGCATCCCCGTATCCATCTCGGCACCTCGATCGGCACCTCGGGTGAAGCAACCCAATTCTTCACGGGCTTCACCTGGACGGTCGATCTCAACGAGAAGCTCTTTGCCGAAGCCGGATTCGGCGGCGTCATCCATACCGGCGATCTGGACGACAATGATGACGGCCCGGAACTCGGCTGCCGCGTCCTGTTTCACGAATATGCCGGCGCCGGCTACCGTTTCACCCGCAATTGGAACGTGATGGCCCAGATCGCCCACTCCTCTCATGCCGATCTCTGCGACGGCCCGAACGATGGCATGACGCGCGCCGGCATCCAGATCGGCTACAAGTTCTGAGCGATTGCCGCCTTTACGAGAGAAGCCTGCCCGCCCTCTGTTGACGGTGGGCTTTTTTCTGTCGCGCGTCGCCGCTACATAAGCTAAAGACAGCGCAAAACGCGCCAGGGACTTTCCGCTCATGACCATTCCAAACACCATCCCGATCACGCCGGAACTCATTGCAAGCCACGGCCTGAAGCCGGACGAGTACCAGCGCATCCTGGATCTGATCGGCCGCGAGCCGACTTTCACCGAGCTCGGCATCTTCTCGGCCATGTGGAACGAGCACTGCTCCTACAAATCCTCGAAGAAATGGCTGCGCACGCTGCCGACCAAGGGACCGCGCGTCATCCAGGGTCCCGGCGAGAATGCCGGCGTGGTCGATATCGATGACGGCGATTGCGTCGTCTTCAAGATGGAGAGCCACAACCACCCCTCCTATATCGAACCGTACCAGGGGGCCGCGACCGGCGTCGGCGGCATCCTTCGCGACGTCTTCACCATGGGCGCGCGGCCGATCGCCGCGATGAACGCGCTGCGTTTTGGCGAGCCGGATCATCCGAAGACCCGCCATCTCGTCTCCGGCGTCGTTTCCGGCGTCGGCGGTTACGGCAACTCCTTCGGCGTTCCGACGGTCGGCGGCGAAGTCGAGTTCGATGCGCGTTATAACGGCAATATCCTGGTCAACGCCTTTGCCGCCGGTATCGCCAAATCCAATGCTATCTTCCTGTCCGAAGCCAAGGGCGTCGGCCTCCCGGTCGTCTATCTCGGCGCCAAGACCGGCCGCGACGGCGTCGGCGGCGCGACCATGGCATCGGCCGAATTCGACGAATCGATCGAAGAAAAGCGCCCGACCGTTCAGGTCGGCGACCCCTTCACCGAAAAGTGCCTGCTCGAAGCCTGCCTCGAGCTGATGCAGACCGGCGCTGTCATCGCCATCCAGGACATGGGTGCGGCCGGCCTCACCTGCTCGGCTGTCGAAATGGGCGCCAAGGGCGATCTCGGCATTCTGCTGGAACTCGACAAGGTGCCGGTCCGTGAAGAGCGGATGACCGCCTATGAGATGATGCTGTCGGAGAGCCAGGAGCGCATGCTCATGGTGCTGCAGCCGGAAAAGGAAGAGCAGGCCAAAGCGATCTTCGTCAAATGGGGCCTCGACTTCGCCATCGTCGGCAGGACCACCGATGATCTGCGCTTCCGCGTCATGCATCAGGGCGAAGAAGTCGCCAACCTGCCGATCAAGGATCTCGGCGACCAGGCGCCGGAATATGACCGCCCCTGGCGTGAATCCGGCAAGCCTGCGCCCCTGCCCGCCAATCTCGTCGCCGCCCCCAAGGATTACGGCCAGGCGCTCCTCCAGCTCGTCGGCTCCGCCAACCAGTCGAGCCGCCGCTGGGTCTACGAACAGTATGACACGCTGATCCAGGGCAATTCGCTGCAGCTCCCGGGCGGTGACGCCGGCGTCGTGCGCGTCGATGGCCACAAAAGCAAGGCGCTTGCCTTCTCCTCCGACGTGACGCCGCGTTATGTCGAGGCCGATCCCTTCGAGGGCGGCAAGCAGGCGGTCGCCGAATGCTGGCGCAACATCACCGCGACCGGCGCCGAGCCGCTCGCCGCCACCGACAATCTCAACTTCGGCAATCCCGAAAAGCCGGAGATCATGGGCCAGTTCGTTCAGGCGGTGAAGGGCATCGGCGAAGCATGCCGCGCGCTGGATTTCCCGATCGTCTCCGGTAACGTCTCGCTCTACAACGAGACCAATGGCGTTGCCATCCTGCCGACGCCGACGATTGCAGGCGTCGGCCTGCTGCCGGACTGGCGCAAGATGGTCCGCATCGGCAGCGCCAATGACGGCGACAAGGTAATCATGATCGGTGTCGACGGCAGCCACCTCGGCCAGTCCGTCTATGTCAGAGACCTGCTCTCCAGCCGTGAAGGGCCGGCGCCGGAAGTCGATCTCTTCGCCGAGCGCCGCAACGGCGATTTCGTCCGCTCCGTCATCCGCAACGGCCAGGCGACCGCCTGCCACGACATATCCTCGGGTGGTCTGGCCGTCGCGCTCGCCGAAATGGCCATGGCCTCGGACAAAGGCATGAAGATCGATCTCGGCGAAGGTAAAGGTGCTGCGCATGCGCTGCTCTTCGGCGAAGATCAGGCGCGCTACGTGCTGACGGTGCCGGCCGATGTGGCGGATTTCGTCTGCGTCAATGCGGAAGGCGCCGGCGTTCCCTTCCGTCGGCTCGGCATGGTCGGGGGCGATACACTTGATGTCGGCGATCTTATTTCACTGCCGATTCAGCAATTGCGCGATGCCCATGAATCGTGGTTCCCTGATTTCATGGAAGGCCGCGGCGAACTTGCCGCGGAATGATGCGCAAGGAGTAACAATCATGGCCATGAAACCCGGCGATATCGAAGACATGATCAAGGCTGGGATTCCCGGTGCCAAGGTGACGATCCGCGATCTCGCGGGCGACGGCGATCACTACGCCGCCGAAGTCGTCGCCGAAGCCTTCCGCGGCAAGAGCCGCGTGCAGCAGCACCAGATGGTCTACGAGGCGCTAAAGGGCAACATGGGCGGCCTCTTGCACGCTCTCGCTCTGCAGACCTCCGCGCCGGATTGACATGCCGGCTTCGGCCGGTTGAAGCTTTGAAATAAAGAGGCCCGGGTGGAAGGCTTCCTTCCTGCCGGGTCTTTAGTTCTCTGCAAAGCGGTTCTGGATGACAAAGGTGTCCGGCCTCGTATGCGGCGTACTTCAACCTCCCTCAGGAATGTTCTTCACCGCGCATCAGCTCGGTGAATGACTTAATGCTCCGGACCGCCTTGAGCTGGCGCGCAACCATTTAGGTCAGGCTGATACGCTTGCCCGCTGCGGCGGATCGCTTCACGGCGTCGATAACCTTTAAGGTTTCCAGTCCCTCACGTCCGCTGACCAGCGGCGCTTCTTCCCCTCTAATGACCCTGCATAGCTGGCGTATCTGCAGGACCAGTGGATCCTCGTTCTCGACTTCCGCGCGATGACATTCGAACGGTTCCATCCAGCTCCTTTTGCCCGGATTGCTCCAGACGTTAAGTGACGGCACCGACAGCGACCCGTGGGTGCCGCCGATCATGTAGCAAGCCTCCTCAGTTTTAGGGTAAGCGGGGTTTTCGCCGGTCGTCATCTCCCAACTCCATGGCGCGACGACGGAATCCGAAACGGAAGCAGTGCCGAGAATTCCGTTCTTGAACTCGATGAGGATCACCGCGGTCTCCTCTACGGCGTTTCCGCGAACTGCGTTGGATTCGAGCGCCTGGACCGCCGTGATATCCCCGAATAGGTAGCGAAGGTTGTCGATGTCGTGGATCAGATTGAGAAAGACTGGTCCCGCGCCGCGTTCGCGGCGCCAGGGAGTGTCGAAGTATTCTTCCGGTTTGAATAGCCAGAACATGGCATTCACGACCAGTATTCGCCCGAGCTTTCCGCTTTCGATAATCTGTTTAGCTTTTTGCATCATCGGATTATGTCGGCGATGATGTCCGGTCAGCAGCGGAACGCCTTTGGCCTCGGCCATTTCAACGAGCCTCTCGCCAGCAGCAATATCGTCGACGATGGGCTTCTCGATCAATGCCGGGATGCCGGCCTCGAGGGCCTCAAAACCGTTTCTGACATGGATCTGGTTGGGAGTCGCGATGATAACGCCGTCAGGACGCGCTGCGGCGACCATCTCAGCAAAGGCCGAAAACCATTTGACGCCAACCTCGCTGGCGATCACCTTTCCAACCGGGCTCGGGTCGACGATAGCGACAAGCTCCGCCATCGGTTCGTCCAGCACGTGTTTGATGTGGCGCTTCCCGATAAGCCCCGCGCCGAGGACCGCCAGTTTGACCGGAGGAGGCATTTGTCAGTCCTTCTTCGGTGCCGTGAGCATCGTAGCGACGCGGCGGATTCCGAGCGTATAGCCCTCCGTACCAAGACCGGTGATGATGCCGTCGGCGCGGTGGGAAACGAAGGAATGATGACGGAAGCTTTCGCGCTTATACATGTTGGAGATATGGATCTCGATGACGGGACCTTCGAACGTGTTCAAGGCATCGAGAATCGCAAGCGACGTGTGCGTGAATGCGGCCGGATTGATGACGATGCCCCCTCCGTCTTCGCGCGCTTCGTGAATCCAGTCGATGATTTCATATTCACGGTTGCTCTGGTGGAAACGGATCTCGTGGCCGAGTTCTGAGGCCAGTTTCCGGCAGTCTGCCTCGACATCGGCCAGCGTCTCGTGACCATAGATGTGAGGCTGACGCTTGCCGAGCAAATTGAGATTTGGGCCATTGAGAACGTAGATCAGGCTCATTGTTATTCTCCTTGTGAGGGCGTTGCCAAGTTTAGGCGAACGCTATTTCCTGGAATGCGAAATTCGGGTCGGACTCGTAAAGATCGGCCCGCAGCCCCAGCCGCCCTGCTTGAAGCGCGGGGGCTGCGACATCGCGCGCAGCTTCGAGGACCGCCTTCAACAACTCCCGCTTCGTTTCTGCCGGCCGGCCAGGGGCCATGCGCACGATTATCTGGATGAAGTGATTGTCCGGATGCTCGTCGCCAACGCAGGAGAAGGTCGCCTCCCGGGCGAAGGTGCGCACGGCAGTGGGCTTGACCAAGCCTCCGTCGCGCACTCGATAATGGACCGCTCTGGTCAATTCGTCGATCGCCACCCGTTCGGCAGCACCTCGGCTGTAGTCGATGATGATGTGCGGCAAGGCATGTCCTCCCGGTCAGGCTGGAGCTCGGCACAATTCTTCGAAGTGACGCGACATGCGTTCCGCATCCGGTTTTACACCCGTGAACAGTTCAAAGGCCGCCGCGGCCTGGAACACGGTCATGCCGCCGCCCGGCAAGGTCCTGCACCCCTTCTTCTCTGCCAGAGCCAGAAGTTCCGTCACGAGCGGCATGTATACAATATCGGCGACCCAGTGACGTGGATGAAGCCATTCCGGTTCGATCGGGAGACCCGGATGACTTCGCATGCCCGTCGGCGTAGCGTGAATCAGCCCGTCGGCCGAAGCGAGCGCCGCACCGACGTCTCTGACCGGTTGCGAGCAGGTTCTTGAAAAGCGTCGGTTGAGCTGATCGGCAAGCGCGGCGGCGCGATTTGTGTCCTGGTCGAAGATCGAGAGCATCCCAATACCGAGCTTGATGGCCGCATGCGCGACGGCGACCCCTGCGCCGCCTGCGCCGAGCAGGACGGCATGAGTTTTGGCGACACCGGGCATACCACGCTCGAAATTCTTGTAGAAGCCATACCAGTCAGTATTGTGCCCGATCCGCTTTCCGTCCCGAAGAACGACCGTGTTGACTGCTCCGAGCATCTCGGCGTCCTCGGACAGGCTGCTAAGATGAGCGATGACCGTCTGCTTGCACGGGTGCGTAATGTTGCTTCCTGCGAAGCCGCGGTCTTCGAGCTCTACGAGCAATTCGGGCAGCGCAGAAGCGGGTAAACTGCGCTCGGCGAAATCGACGAGTTCGTAGTGGTAATCCAGCTCCAGGTGCCGCGCCTCGGTTTCGTGCAGGGCTGGCGACTTCGACATCTGGATGTCGGCCCCGATGAGACCGACGAAGAATTTGTTGTTATTCATTTCGATAACCCAATCTCAGTGATGTGCGAGGATCTCGCCAAGGAAAGCCTTGGTGCGCTCATGCTTCGGAGACTTGAAGAACACCTCGGGCTCGGCCTCCTCTACGATCTCGCCGGAAGCCATGAAGATGACCCTGTCTGCAACCTGACGGGCGAAGCCCATTTCATGGGTGACGCAGATCATGGTCATGCCATCGCGTGCGAGACCGATCATCGTGTCCAGCACTTCCTTGACCATTTCCGGATCGAGCGCCGATGTCGGTTCGTCGAACAGCATCGCCTTGGGTTCCATGCAAAGGGCCCGGGCAATAGCGACACGCTGTTGCTGCCCTCCACTGAGCTGAGCGGGATACTTCTCCGCCTGATCAAGGATTCGGACCCGTTCGAGGTACTTTCTCGCCAGCCTCTCGGCGTCAGCGCGGCTCGTTCCGCGGACCCTCATAGGCGCGAGCGCGCAGTTCTGCAGAACGGTCATGTGCGGGAACAAATTGAAGTTCTGGAACACCATCCCGACTTCGCGCCGAATGGCGTCAACCGCCTTGCTCGTGCCATCGAGCGACTGCCCGTCGACGATGATCCTGCCTTCCTGGATCAACTCGAGAGCGTTGATGCAGCGGATCAAGGTCGACTTGCCGGAACCCGAAGGTCCGCAAAGGACGATCTTCTCACCTTTGCGAACCGACAGACTGATGTTTTTCAGCGCATGGAAGGAGCCGTACCATTTCTCCACCCTTTCAAGGGATATCAATGTCGACCGATCATTAGCGGAACTGAGCACGGCGCCCTCCATGTATGCTTTACTTGACTGTGAACGGGATGTTGGGGATGGATTCCGGGAACGTCGGCAGATCGATGTTCATCCACTTCTTGGTGATGGCTGCGAGCTCGCCATTACCCTTGATCTTGTCGAGGAAGGCATTGACGGCCTCGTTCCAGTCCTTCTCGCCAAGTCGCGTTCCAACGCCATTGTAAGTCGTCAGGAAGTCGATCTTGCGCTCGTAGGTGCCGGGGCTGGCGGCATCGAGCCGCTGTCCGTAGAACATGTTGCCTCCGACGGCCTTGACCTGTCCGGAGACCAGCGCCTGTATGGTTGAAGCGTCGTCGTCGAAGCGGCGGACCGTGGCCGTCGATCCCACGGCGTCGGTAATGGCCTTGTCCTGCGAGCTGGACTTCGGCACGCCGATTTCCCAGCCGGCAACATCGGCAGGCGTTTTCGCGGTATCGGCCTTTGCCGCATAGAGCGAGATCGTGTTCGCCGCGTATGGCTTGCTGTACTGGATCGATTTGGCGCGCTCTTCCGTCATTGCCATCGTGGCGAACAAGATATCGACCTTACCGGTGGTCAGGGCCGGAATGCGATTGGCGACGGCGAGCGGCTGGAACTGGACCTTAACTCCGAGTTCCTTAGCGAAGAGTGTCGCGACATCGGCGTCGAAGCCGTCCTGCTTGCCGCTCGTGTTGACGAAGCCCCATGGCGCGTTGTCGCCCTGAATGCCGACGACGATCGTGCCCTTGGCCTTGATCTCCTCGACGGTCGCTGCGGAAGCCGCAGCAGCGCCTACCGTAACGAAGGCGGCCGTAGCCAGGGCCATTCCAAGAAATTGTCTGCGATTGCTATTCATTCCATTCTCCTCCTCTGTGGTCTTTGCTTCGGGCGAAGCAAGATTAGCGGGCAGCTTTCGCCATCCGTTTTTCGAGGCCGCTCCCGATGTGGGAGAGAGGCCAACAAATGATGAAGTAGATTATTCCAACGATTCCGAAGACGAGCAGCGGGCGGTAGATCTGGTTCGAAATGATCTGTCCGGCGCGGGTCAGCTCGATGAAGCCGACGATTGCTGCGAGCGATGTGCCCTTGATCAGCTGAACGAGAAATCCGATGGTCGCAGGCATCGAAATCTTCAGCGCCTGCGGCAGGACAACGTCCTTCATTCGGGAGACGTAATGCAGCCCGAGTGCGTTCGCGGCTTCGGTCTGGCCCTTCGGAACGGCCTCGATCGACCCGCGCCAGATCTCGCCCAGGAAGGCACTTGCATGGAGGGTGAAGGCGATGGCCACAGCGATCCATGCATTGACGTCGACGCCCAATAGCGCGACGCCGTAGTAGACGACGAAGAGCTGCATCAGGAGCGGCGTGCCCTGGAAGAGCGCGATGTAGCCCGACGATACGAAACGTGCGAAGCGGTTCTTCGACGTGCGCACCAGAGCGATCAGAACTCCAAATATGCCTCCGCCGACGAAGCCGATGATGGCCAGCAGCACAGTCCACTTCAGACCCTGCAAGAGGAAGAACAGCTCGTTTTCGCCGATGGGACCCATGAACGCCTCCTATCTGGTCGGGTAGTTGAAGTAGTGACGGGAGATAAGGGCGAAGATGCCCATCATCAGGCTCGAGATGACCAGGTAGATTGCGGTTACGCTGAAATAGACCTCGAAGCTTCGGAAGGTGTCGGATTCGATCCGCTGCGCCGCCGAGGTGAGCTCGTAGGCGGCGATTGAAGTGCAGACCGAAGTCGTCAAGGTCAGCATCACGAACTGGCTGGTCAGGGACGGATAGATCGCCCGCAGAGCCGGCTTCAGAACGATCAGCCGGAACACATCGGCCTTATGCAAGCCCAACGCAAAACCTGCCTCGACCTGACCCTTGCTCACACTTTCCACACCGCCTCGAATGATCTCAATCGCATAGGCGCCGCCATTGATGCCCAGTGCGATGATGGCGGTAGCCGTAGGGCTCAGTCGGATACCCATGAGTGGAAGCGCGAAGTAGATAAAGAATATCTGCACCAGGAACGGCGTGTTTCGAACCACCTCGACGAAGCTAATCACCGGAGCTCGAACGAGTTTGTTCTTGGATGTTCTTGCAGCGACGCCGAGAATACCGATCGCGAGCGCAAGGATCATTCCGGCAACCGCGAGACCGAGCGTCCCAAGCGAACCCCAAAACAATTCCGGGGCGCGGTCGAAGACCGCACCAAAATCGAACGTATAGCCCATATGTTGACTTCCTCCCTCCGGCGCGGCTCACGCCTTGCCGGGGCCGGATCAGCGATCCGGCCCGAATAATCCTTCGGCCCTGTCGTACAGATGTTTCAAATGCGTCTCAGGCGGGGCAGACCCTGCGAGTGGGACTTCCACCGAGATCGCCGCGTAGCTATCGACCGCCGCAACGAGTTCCTTCAACGGCAATTCGCCCTCCCCCGGTGCGAACCGCCCGCCTCTAGCTTCAGCGATCATCTCCTCCGGCGTCACCGGCGCCGGTCCAGCGACATCGCACAACTGAACGTGCTTTACCCAGCCGATCTCGGCTCGGAGCGAGGCGAGTGTGCCGCCATTCCTGAAGAAATGTACTCCGTCGACGAGGGCGCCGGCATTGCGGGCACCGCTCGCCTTCACAAGATTGACGCTGTCCTGAAAGGTTTTGATCACCCGCCAACCCATGTTCTCGACATCGACAGCCAGCCCGTAGCGGTCCGCAAGGCCGCAGAGATCCGAGAAGTTCGATGCCAATCTGGCCTGATCAGGATCATCTCCGCAGACACTGAGTCGGCGTGCTCCAATATTCGCAGCCGCAGCAACTGTGGCCTCCACCGACGACGCGTCGAACGAGGGGTCGATGACGAAGAACTCGATATCGAAAACCTCGATGCCTTCACCGCTAAGCACGGATTTCAGCTCGCGCGCAGCCGAACCACCGACAGGCAGCTCGTAGTAAGGCGCACCAGGGAACGCCGGATTCAGTCTGAGCCCGATCCTGGAAAATCCCGCGCGCGCAGCGGCCGTCGCAAACTCCACGGGAGACAGCAATATCGATGAGAAGTGCGCGACGCCAATCGGTGGCGCCGATTTCGATGCGGCGGCGGCCATCAAGCGATCCCCTTCGTCGCGAGATGGTTGCGAAGATTGGTGCCGGTGCGATGGATGTGCTGGCGGAGCTTCTCGCAGGCATAGTCGACATCACGCGCGACCGCTCCCTGGGCAATCTCGCTGTGCTCCTGCCCTACATTGCGGTCCCCCGACGTCCGGATCAGGAAGACGCGGCGATATCGGTCGTTGAGATTCAGCAGAAGACTGCAGAAGTGAAGTAGCAGAGGTTTGCCACAGCCCGAGATCAGGGTGAGGTGGAATTCGCGGTGAAGCGCTTCCCAGTGCTCCAGCGTTTCGGGACGCGCGGCGTCGCGCTCCGTGCGGTTTAGACGATGAAGCGCACGCATGATGTTGCCCTCCCATTCGACGTCGCCAAGACGCATGGATTCACGCAACGCGAAAACCTCGAGCTCCTCGCGCAGGGTCGTGACCTCTTCGAGATTAGCCAGCGAGATCGGCGCGACGCGATAGCCTCTGTTGTCCTGAAACTCGACCAGGCCGTCTGAAATGAGCCGGGCCAAGCCCTCCCGCAACGGGCTCAGGCTGACGTTGAAAGTCTTCCGCGCCTTGTCGAGATTGATCTTGCTGCCCGCTTCCAGCTCACCGGAGATGATCGCCTCCCGAAGGCGCGATGCGAGCTGGCTGCCGATGGTGTTCTTGCCATCGTCAAGAAAGCCGGTTGACGGCACATCGTCTGTCAACGGCCCAAGAGAGCTGTCGTCGGCCGTGTCCATTCTTCCTCCAGCAATCCAGGGCAAGTTTCGATTATCGGTATAATAAACGATTATTTATGTCAACATGGATACACTGAAAAGCATCGATCTTCCGACCCCTCGCCCTCAGAAGGCATTTTAATCACGTGATTTCAAAGATCTGTCGCCTCATTCTGGGCAGGTTTCATTAGCCATCAGCATTGAGCGCATAGTGACAGCTTGACAAATAATCGATTATTTTGATAATCGAACCACATTGGGAGGTAGCCTTATGGCAATCAGAACGGAAAGCGAGTTGACGCCGGCCGTCCTCGCCGTGATGAACCGCACCGAAGATCCACGTTTGCGGGATATACTTGTTGCAATGGTGAAGCATCTCCACGCATTCGTGCGGGAAGTCAGGCTGTCGGAAGTCGAGTTTCGCGAAGCAACCGCCATCCTAAATGAAATTGGCCAGCTGCAGACCGACAGCCACAACGAATTCGTGCTCATAGCCGGATCGCTGGGCGTCTCCTCGCTTGTGTGCCTGCTCAACAACGGCGACAACGGGCAGACGGAGACTTCACAGTCGCTACTCGGGCCGTTCTGGCGGCTCAACTCTCCGCGGGTCGAAAACGGCGGAACCATCATCCGGTCGGAAACGCCGGGAACACCCTTGTTCGTCCACGCGAAGGTGGTTGATCGGGGAGGCAAGCCCATCCCGGGCGCCGAGATCGACGTATGGCACGCCTCTCCTGTCGGCCTTTACGAGAACCAGGATCCTGATCAGGCGGAAATGAACCTGCGCGGCAAGTTCACTACGGACGACGAGGGTCGGTTCTGGTTTAGAACGGTCAAGATGGTGGGCTATCCCATCCCTGTCGACGGGGTCGTCGGTCGGCTTCTCCAAGCGCAACGCCGCCACCCTTACCGACCTGCGCATCTGCACGCGCTGATCTTCAAACAGGGATATAAAACCCTCATTTCCCAGGTCTTCGACCCGAGCGATCCAAACATTGAATCCGATGTGCAGTTCGGCGTCACGGCGGCTTTGACAGGCGACTTTGTCCGTCACGACGAGCCGCACCCGTCCGACACGGACGTCACTGGCCCGTGGTTCTCGCTCGACTACACCTACGTCATGGAGCCGGGCGAGGCCATCCTGCCGCGTCCACCGATCAAGTAACGAAACCAGCAGAGCTAGATAATGATTACCGAAAAAGAACGCCAGGCGGCAGCCGACGCGCTGCTGAGGGCAGAAACCGAACGCAGGCCCATTGTCCAGCCAAGCAGGACATACCCGCATTTGGAACTTGAAGACGCCTATAAGATCCAAGCGCTCTGGGCGCAGGCCCGGATTGCAAAGGGCGCGCGGATCGCGGGTCATAAAATCGGACTGACATCGCGGGCGATGCAGATGGCCTCGAAAATGACAGAGCCCGACTACGGCGTGATTCTCGACGACGCCCTCTATAACGACGGAGCGCAGATCAGGGCGGAACTCTTCATCAAGCCACGTCTCGAAGTCGAACTCGCCTTCGTAATGGGCGAGGATCTCGAAGGACCAAGCGCTCGGATCTATGATGTCATGCGCGCGACTGAATTTGTCGTTCCTGCGCTTGAGATCATCGACTACCGAACCGAGGTACCCAGAGCGATCACCGATACAATCGCCGACAACGCCGCCTTTGGAGCGATCGTCGTGGGTGGCCGCATCATCCGGCCAATGGATATCGACATCCGCTGGGTCGGCGCGACGCTTTCGAAAAACGGCATCATCGAAGAATCGGGGGTTTCCGCAGCTATAATGGGGCATCCGGCCGCGGGTATCGCCTGGCTCGTGAACAAACTCCATGCCGTCGGAGGCGGCTTGAAGAAGGGCCAGATCGTGCTTGCCGGCTCGTTCACCCGCCCCGTGGACATCGTCAAGGGCGATGTCATCCAAGCCGACTATGGTCCGGTCGGCTCCATCGGCGTCTCGTTCGTGTGAGGCGCCGATGGAACTTCCCGTCAATCACTTCAAGCGGAAACTGAGAGCCGGTCAAAGCCAGATCGGACTCTGGTGCGGCCTTCCCGGAAGCTACGCGGCAGAAATCGTCGCGCCGTCGGGCTTCGACTGGCTGCTGTTCGATACCGAGCACTCTCCAAGCGACGTCCTCACCGTCCTGCCGCAATTGCAGGCGGTCGCGCCTTACGACGTGTCCCCAGTCGTACGCCCGGCATTCAACGATCCGGTGCTGATCAAGCGCTTTCTGGACATCGGCGTCCAGACGCTCCTCATTCCCTATGTCCAGAACGAAGAGGAAGCGAAGGCGGCGGTCGCCGCTATCCGGTATCCGCCGCGCGGGATTCGCGGCGTCTCCGCCTTGACGCGCGCCACCCGCTTCGGGCGTGTGCCGAATTACGCGCGGATTGCTGAACAAGAGATTTGCCTGCTTCTGCAGATCGAGACCCGCGAGGCACTCGCTCGGCTGGAAGCCATCGCCGCGGTCGAGGGCGTCGACGGCATCTTCATCGGCCCCGCCGATCTGGCGGCTAGCTTCGGTCATCCCGGCCAACCGGGGCATCCCGAGGTGGTCGCGGCGATCGAAGATGCGATCGGACGTCTAAAAATTCTTGGAAAGCCGGCAGGCATCCTTACGCCGGACGAGTCGTTCGCGGCCCGCTGCATTTCGCTCGGGACGTTGTTCACCGCCGTTGGCGTAGACGTCGCCCTGCTTGCGAGAGGATCGGAAGCGCTCGCAGGCAGGTTTGCATCTTAGGGAGTTCGCGCCGATGTCGACGCGGAAAAAAGTTCTGGCCGAGATAGCGCCGGCGGGCGCAATCCGGGCGGCCGTCAACATGTCGAATGCTGCCCTGGTCCGGTGGGACGATCAGGCCGGCGCCTTGGTCGGTCCAAGCGCTCGGATCGGTCGCAAAATTGCGGAGCAACTGGATTGCGGCCTGTCGCTGATCCAGTACGGCTCGGCCGCCGACATCCTCGCCGCCGCGGATCGCGGCGAGTGGGACATTGCTTTCATTGCCTCGGATGCATCGAGAGCCGACCGATTCTCCTTTTCACCCCCCTATATGTCGGTCAAAGCGACCTATATGGTGCGCGAGGCTTCGGCGTTCCGGACAGTCGGAGACCTCGACCTCGAAGGCGTGCAGATCGCCTCCGCAAGAAGTGCCGCATACACGAAGCAGCTCGAACGTACCCTTGAAAAAGCGACTGTCTCGCATACCGACAGCCCGGCAGCTGCCATTGATCTCCTTGTCGGGTCGCAATGCGACGCGGCTGCGGGATTGACCGAATTCCTCGTTCAGATGTCGGAGCGGATTTCCGGCTTCCGGCTGGTAGAAGGAGCGTTCTCCGAAATTCCCCAGACGATCGCCGTGCACCGAAGATCCACTCATGCCTCGGCCTTCTTTGCGGATTTCGTACGCGGTCTGAACGGAACTGCTGCGGGAGACGGTGACTTGGCCGGCGACTGTGAAGAGAATCTCCCTTGATGGCGACGAAACCAGCCCTCAAGTCGGCAGCTTGTTCTGCTCCGGAGAGGCAAAAACCGACGCCGGCATCGGACCTGACGTCATCAGCGTGAAATCAAAGGGTGCCCTGAGATCTGGCCCCAGCACATATTGCCGGTGGACGCGCAGCTGGTCCTTGCGGATCTTCCGATAGTGCTCGCCCGTCAGCATCTGCTTGACGCGGATAAGAAGGATCTTCGCCGCAGGCGCGTCTGCATGGCCTGCGACGGCAACGACCGGCACCTTGTAGAAATTGATCGAATCCGTCAGGCATTGCACGTCGAGCCAGGAGATCTCCGGACAGCGGGCGATCAGGCCGACGCGGGCGCGAAGCGACGTTGCCGATGACAGCAGGGCGCATTGCAGAATGGCGCTGCCGAGCGTGGCAAACACGACGCGCCTGCCCTTGAAAATCTCCGGCTCCTTTTCAAGCAATATGCCGATGACATGGGCGGCGACGCTCGATCCCATGCTGTGCGAGGAGATCACGTACTCGTCCGCCTCCTCGGTCAGCGCCTTGCGCACCGCAATGGCCCGCTCTTCCAGCCAGTCGTTGAACTCGGCCCGATCCATACGGCCGAGCGCCACTGCCATTTCCCAATCGGCAAAAAGATGCAGCGTATGGAAACGCTCGGAAAAAGGCAGGAAGGCGAAGATGAAGAAGCAGAGCGCCAGTGGCCCACTCCACAGCACGTGCCAGGCGGAGAAGCCGAGACTATAGGGCAGGAAAACGATCTCGGCCGTCAGCGCGATCGCCAGCGCCGTCAGCAGGAACGGAAAGAGGAAGAACAGGCCGAAACGCCACGCATGCCTGAAATATCTCCGCATGCCACCTTCCAGCATGATCTCGGCGCAACTCCGAAAGCCTGCAATGATCCGGCTCAGCGTGTTGCGGCCACGCAGCCGACGCACGAACATGTCGTGATCAACCATATGGATCCGGCTCTTCGTCCGCCAGCCGGCGGAACTGGTCTTCGCCGCAGGCGCCGTCTCGTAGGCTCCTGCGCTGCCCGTCGTGACCTCGAAGCTGAGAGGATCGCTTCCCGCCTCCGGCGCACCGGTTTCGACGGAGTAGCCCCAGACGGCAGCACTCTGTCTGGCAGAGCGTTCGTACCGCGCCCTATGGGCAAGGCCGTCGAGAGGCTCGAAGCCCGGGAAATGCAGGACGACCCGCTTCTTTATCAATGTCATTCCGCTGTTCCGGCCGGGCAAATAGCCGGCGTATTGCTGCAAACCGCCTGCTGGCCGCCGACATCGCGAAAAAGCAGGTATGATTTCAAAGCCGTCTTGCTAACCGAACTCATCCGGAATTCAATAGCAGGCACGTCGTTTTCACCGCAAACGGAGGGGTTTTGTGGCCGATCTTGTAAAAGAATTGATATCGGGCGTCGTCGACAGCGTGCTGAAGGAAATCCTGAAGAAAACCACAGGTCGCGTCGCGACGAAACGCAAGAGGCGCAAGGCACGCTCCGCCGCGACGACGACGGCTGTCCGGAAGACGTCTACGGCCAAGCGCAAGCCTGCCCGCAAACAGGTCAGCAAGCGCCGCACCGCCGCCGGCCGCAGCCGTCAACGTCGCGTCTGAGACGCGAGGAAAACTTCCGACCGTAACGCGACAGCAACAATCGCAAAGTGGTCTGACCAGATGGTCTTTTTTTGGTTCGGGCGGCTGGAATTCCTGCTGTCACATGCTATCTAAGGGAAACGATTGAAACGGCGGGCCTTTAACTCGCCTGTTGAAAGGAATCAGATCCCATGAGCGGCATTCACGAATTCATCGACAACGAAATCAAGAGCAACGACGTCGTCCTCTTCATGAAGGGCACGCCGCAGTTTCCGCAGTGCGGGTTCTCCGGCCAGGTCGTGCAGATTCTCGATTACATCGGCGTCGACTACAAGGGCATCAATGTGCTCGCCGATTCGGAGATCCGCCAGGGCATCAAGGATTATTCCAACTGGCCGACGATCCCGCAGCTCTACATAAAGGGCGAGTTCGTCGGCGGTTGCGACATCGTCCGGGAAATGTTCCAGGCCGGTGAACTGCAGCAGCATCTCCAGGAAAACGGCGTCACCGTTCGCGGCGCCGCCTGACCGGTCACCGGACGTCCGCCCGGTTTCCAAATCTGTTTCTCGAGTCCGAGGCGCTGCGGTGAGCAGCGCCTTAGCCTGTTTATGGGAATTTCATTGTGACAGATTCATCACAAGCCGTGTCCGCGGGCCGCCTGCCCATGGGCAAGCGTGAGTTCATCGCGCTTGCCGCCTTCCTGATGGCCATCAACTCGCTTGCCATCGACATCATGCTCCCGGCGCTGCAGCAGATCGGCGCGAGCCTCGGCGTCGAAAGCGAGAATCACCGGCAGTTCGTCGTCTCCTCCTATCTGCTCGGTTTCGGCTGCGCCCAGCTGTTCTACGGTCCGCTCTCCGACCGTTTCGGCCGCCGCACGCCGCTGTTGATCGGCCTCGTCGTCTATATCACATCCGCCATCGGAATCGTTTTCGTTCCCTCCTTCGCCGGCCTGCTGGTGCTTCGCTTCATCCAGGGCGTCGGCTCGGCCGCCACCCGCGTCATCACCATCTCCATCGTCCGCGACATCTATGGCGGCCGGCAGATGGCGGAGGTCATGTCGCTCATCATGATGGTCTTCATGATCGTGCCGGTGATTGCGCCCGGCACCGGCCAGGTCGTCATGTTCTTCGGCAACTGGCACCTGATCTTCCTCTTCATCGCCACAATGGCGACGGCGATCGGCGTCTGGGCCTATGTCCGCCTGCCGGAAACCCTGCATCCGCAGAATGTCCGCCCCTTCACCGCCCGCTCGATCTTCGGCGCCTTCAAGCTGGTGCTGACCAACCGCGTGGCGCTTTGCTACACCATCGCCAGCACCTTCATCTTCGGTGCGCTGTTCGGGTTCATCAACTCCGCCCAGCAGATCTATGTCGGCATCTACGGCCTCGGCGTCTATTTCCCCTTCGCCTTTGCCGGCGTGGCGATCTTCATGTCGCTGTCGTCTTTCTTCAATTCGCGTTTCGTCGGCAAACTCGGCATGCGCCGCCTGTCACACGGCTCGCTGCTCGGCTTCATCGCCATCAACACCATCTGGCTGATCGTCCAGATGGCAAGTTCCGAGCCGATGCCGTTTGCGCTGTTCATCTCCTTCTTCGGGCTTGCCATGTTCCAGTTCGGCTGGATCGGCTCGAACTTCAACTCGCTCGCCATGGAGCCGCTCGGACACGTTGCCGGCACTGCCTCCTCCGTCCTCGGCTTCATGAGCACGGTCGGCGGCGCCCTTATCGGCGCCGGCATCGGCCAGGCCTTCGATGGCACGGCGCTGCCGATGGTCGCCGGTTATTTCATCGTCTCGATCATCGGGCTCATCTTCGTGCTGATCGCCGAAAAGGGCCGCCTCTTCCATCAGCACAATCCGGCCGTTTGAGCGGCCGGTCCCTTCCGAATCCAGGATTTCACCGCATGACGCCGCCGCATAAACCGCACCAGGAAAACCAGGGTTCCCGCCGCATCGGCATGGGCTTCGGCGAATTCGTCGTCACCATCGCCATCATGACCGCCAGCATTGCCATGGCAATCGACAGCATGCTGCCGGCATTGCCCAATATCGGCCATTCCCTCGGTGTCACCAACACCAACGACGCGCAGCTCATCATCGGCGTGTTCTTCCTCGGCTTCGGCGTCTCGCAGATATTCTTCGGCAGCCTTTCCGACACTTTCGGCCGCCGCAACATCCTGCTCGGAGGCCTCGCCTGCTATGTGGTCGCAATGTTTGCCGCTGCGGCAACAGCGAGCTTCGAAATGCTCCTCCTCATGCGCTTCATTCAGGGCGTAGGCGGCGCGGCCGTGCGCATCACCACCATGGCCATCGTCCGCGACTGCTTCGGCGGCCGCGAAATGGCCCGCGTCATGTCCTATGTCATGATCGTCTTCATGATCGTGCCGATCGTCGCCCCTTCGGTCGGCCAGCTCATCATCCTCTATGCCAACTGGCACTGGATCTTCATCCTGCTCGGCGCCGTCGCCAGCATCCTGTTCGTCTGGGCTCTTCTACGGCTGAAGGAATCGCTTCCCCCGGCAGAACGCCTGCCGCTGTCGGTCGGCTCTGTCGCAGACGGCTTCAAGACCGTGCTGACCAACCGCATCACCTGCGGCTACATGATCGGTCTGACCATGTTCACCGGCGTCATCAGCGCCTACGTGATTTCCGTTCAGCAGGTTTTCGGCGAAGTCTATGGTCTCGGTGACTGGCTGCCGATCGCCTTTGCGGCGACCGCCGGCGGCATTGCCGTCGCCAATTTCGCTAACGGCTTCTTCGTCCGCAAATTCGGCATGCGGCGCATCTCGCACGCCGCGCTGCTGATCTTCACGGCCTTGTCGGCTCTCGGCTTCGTCATCGCCTTGGCGGGCAAGCCGGATTTCGCCACCGCCTACAGCATCTTCACCATCGTCCTGATGATGTTTGCGGTGATCGCCACCAATTTCACCGCCATCAGCCTCGAGCCGATGGGCAATCTCGCCGGCACGGCGACCGCCATCACCGGCTTCGTCTCGACGACCTTCGGCGCCATCTTGGGCGGCCTGGTCGGTCAGATGTTCAACGGCACGGTGCAGCCGCTCTTCGGCGGCTTCGCGCTGTTCGGCCTGCTGACGATCGCCGCCACGCTGTGGGCTGAGAACGGCAAGCTCTTTACCCATCCCGGCGACAGCCCGCAACTCGATCCGGGCGCGGCTCACTTCTGAGGCAGGAGCACCGGATCAACTCAAGGCGGTCTTGATGGACGAGCGAATTCTGATCAGGCCTTATGTACCGGGTGACGTGGACGCCACGATCGAGATTTTTCTCCGCTCCATCCGGGAAGTCTCGTCGAAAGACTATTCCGCCGCTGAGATCGAAGCTTGGGCAAAGGTGGAGGATCGTGGCCTATGGGCGGAGCGAAGGATAAGCAGGCCCGGCTGGATCGCGGAAATCGACGAAGAGCCGGTTGGATTTTCCGATCTGACGGACGACGGATGCCTTGATATGATGTTCGTTCACCCTGACTTTCAGGGCGCGGCATCGCAAGCGGCCTGTTGCGCAGAGTCGAGGAGGAAGCTTCGAGCCTCAGATTCAAGCGAATCTATACCGAAGCCAGCCGCACGGCTCGGCCATTTTTTGAACGCAAAGGATTCCGTGTGATAACCCGGCAAATCGTCGAGAAGCGCGGACAAGGCCTGGAAAACTTCCTGATGGAAAAGTTCTACGGCTGAATTGCCAAAGTCTCCCCTCCAATCCCACGTTGCGACCGGCTTTGCGACGGCCGGTCGCATAGGTTTAGACGGTAACGACCTCACGCCGCAGCGTGTCCCATGATGCCTTGTCGGGCGCAATCAGCAGTCCGCCGTCGAGATGCTGCGGCAGGTAGGGCGAGCCGTCGAAGCGGGCGGCATAGGCGCCGGCCTCCTGAGAGATCAGCGTGCCGGCAAGATGATCCCAAGGCATCAGCTTGTTGTACATCAGGTAATGGACGTGCCCGCCGGCAAGGGTGCGGTATTCGTGGGCAGCACAGCGGTAGTTGGTGAGGAAACGCACCTTGGCGAGATTGCCAAGGACCTCGGCGCGCTTCTCCACCGGCAGGTAGCCGGTCGAAGCCATGCCGACCATCTGGTCGAGCTCGACAGGCTCGGCAGCGCGCAGTCGCTGGGCGTCGCCATCGGGCCGGCGAAGCCAGGCACCACCGCCCTTCTCCGCCATCACCCAGTCGTCGCCCATCGGATCGTAGATAATGCCGGCAACGGTTTCGCCGCCTGATATGACCGAGGCCATGACACCGAAGGCCGGGATGCCGGCGGCGAAGTTGAATGTTCCGTCGACCGGATCGACCACGATCGCGAGATCGGCATCGGCAAGCCTACCAAGCAGCGTCGGGTCGGCCGCGACCGACTCTTCCCCGAGGAACAGCGCGTCCGGCCAGAGCCGTTGCGCTTCCGACTTGATCATCCGCTCGGCCTGCTCGTCGGCCTCGGTGACAAGATCGGTCGCCTCGCTCTTGGCGCGCACCTCATCCCGGCCGAGCCGGCGGAAGCGCGGCAGGATCTCGGCCTTTGCCGCGCGGCGCAAGAGATCGGCAAGAACAGTCACGTCAACGTTTGTTGTCATATCAAATCCTATCACTTCGGCCGAGGCCTTATATCAGATGCCGACGATCTCGCGGCGAACCAGCTGCCAGCTTTCCTTATCGGGCGCAGAGATAATGCCGCCGGTCGTCTCGCCCGGACGATAGGGCGTGCCATCGAATTTCGCCGTGTGGCCGCCCGCCTCCTGGTGCGCGAGCACGCCGGCCAGGTGATCCCAGGGCATCAGCTTCGCATGCCCGATGAAATGCATCTTGCCGGATGCGACCATCCAATATTCATAGGCCGAGCAGTTGAAGGCGAAGGTCATCCGCGCCTTCGCCATGTTGGCGCAGATTCGCGAGCGGTCGGGTTCCTCCATATGGCCCCACGACATGCCGCCGACCATCTGGTTCAAGCCGGCAGGCGCAGCCACCTTCAGCCTGCTCGATTGTCCGTCCTGGCGCGACATAAAGGCGCCCGCCCCCTTGATCGCCGTAACCGTGTCGCCGAGAGCGGGATCGTAAATGATGCCCGCGACGGTCTCGCCCCGGACAGTAACCGCAAGCATCGTTCCGAAAACGGGCAGTCCGGCGGCGAAATTGAACGTGCCGTCGACAGGATCGATGACGAAGGCAAGCTCGGCATCGGCAAGCGCCGGCACCACCGATTTATCGGCGTCATAGGCCTCCTCGCCGACGATAAGCGCTGAGGGAAAACGCTCTTTCAGCGCTGCGGTGATCCGGTGTTCGGCAAGCAGATCCGCCTGCGTCACCAGATCGGTTGCCGAGGTTTTTTCCGAAACATCCGTGTCGCCGAGGTTGCGAAAACGCGGCATGACCTCCGCACGCGCCGCCTCCCTTACGCATTCGCCGAGAAAGAGAATATCCTGATCTGAAATAGTCATGCGAATTGCTGTCCTTCATGCAAAGAGCCAGCCTGCTTAGCCGGCCTTTCATGAAGGATCGGTGACACCAAGGCTGGAAAAGTCGAAGAGTTTCGGATCGAGCAGATGCGAGGGGTTCACATGGGAAAGCGCCCGCAGCATCGTGTCCTTGCGTCCAGGCATGCGCCGTTCGATATCGGCAAGCATGTCCTTCATCGCATTGCGCTGCAGCCCGTCCTGCGAACCGCAGAGATCGCAGGGGATGATCGGAAACTGCATGGCGGCGGCGAACTTGGCGAGGTCGTCTTCGGCGGCATAGGCAAGCGGCCGCAGCACCATCAGGTCGCCCTCGTCGTTCAGAAGCTTTGCCGGCATCGAGGCAAGCCGCCCACCGTGGAAGAAATTCATGAAGAAGGTTTCGAGAATGTCCTCACGGTGATGGCCGAGGACCAGCGCGTCGCAGCCCTCCTCCCTCGCGATGCGGTAGAGATTGCCGCGCCGCAGCCGCGAACAGAGCGAGCAATAGGTGGCGCCTTCGGGCACCTTCTCCTTCACGATCGAATAGGTGTCGCGATATTCGATCCGATGCCGGACGCCGATCTTCGTCAGATAATCCGGCAGCACATGCTTCGGAAAGTTCGGCTGTCCCTGATCGAGATTGCAGGCGATGAGCTCGACGGGCAGCAGCCCGCGCCATTTGAGATCGAGCAGCAGCGCAAGCAGACCGTAGGAATCCTTGCCGCCGGAGAGGCCGACCAGCCAGCGCTTCTGTCCCTTCAGCATGTCGAAGTCATCGAAAGCCTGACGTACTTGCCTGAGCAGGCGCTTGCGCAGCTTGTTGAAGGAGACCGAACGCGGCGCATCGGCAAAGAGTGCAAGACCAACGCCGTCGTCCGCTTCGAGCTCATCCGCGATATTCGCTGCGATATTCATTGCTTGTCCTATCGAAGGTGAACTTGCCATAGCAGAAAGCAGCCTGGCAACACAGCCTCAATCGCCGAAAACCGACCAACCGGTGCGGGCCGCAAGCATCTCGAGCGCCACGGCGCCAAGCTGCGAATTGCCGACCTTGTTCAGCCCCGGCGACCAGACCGCGATCGAGGCAATACCGGGCGCTACCGCAAAAATGCCGCCGCCGACGCCGCTCTTGCCGGGCAGGCCGACATGATAGGCAAAGTCGCCCGAACCGTCATAATGGCCGCAGGTCAACATCAGCGCATTGATACGCCGCGCCCGCTTCGGCGAGACCACGGAATGACCAGTCATCGGATTGCTGCCCCGCGCCGCCAGGAACAGCCCGGCCCGGGCCAACTGTTCGCAACTCATCGCGAGCGCGCATTGATGGAAATAGACGCCGAGCACGTGATCGACGGGATGATCGAGATTGCGATAGGCGCGCATGAAATTGGCAAGCGCAACATTGCGGTATCCGGTCTGCGTCTCCGACCGCGCCACCTTGTCGTCGATGGTGATCGACTCGTCGTCGGCGAGATAACGCACGAAACGCAGCAGCTCGCCGATCGCTTCGCGCGGCGCATGGCCCGCCATGACAACGTCAGTGACAGCGATCGCGCCGGCATTGATGAAGGGATTGCGGGGAATGCCGCTCTCGTGTTCGAGCTGCACGATCGAATTGAAGGCCGATCCCGATGGTTCACGCCCGACTCGCTTCCACAGTCCCTCGCCGACCTTGCCAAGCGCCAAGGTCAGCGTGAAGACCTTGGATATGCTCTGGATCGAAAAGGCGATATCGGCATCGCCGACGCGATAGACCTGCCCGTCAACGGTGACGATCGCCATGCCGAACTGCCGCGGGTCCACCTTGGCAAGCTCGGGAATATAGTCGGCGACCTTGCCCTCGCCGATACGTGGCAGGATATCGCTGTAGATGCTATCGAGGGTCGCCTGCAAATCCGCCATCGCTTCTCTCCGGATAACAAAAAAGCCGCCCGAAAGAGCGGCTTTTCCATATGCGAAAACGCCTGGTTTTTCTTAACGCGAATAGAATTCGACGACCAGATGCGGTTCCATGACGACCGGGAACGGAACGTCGCTGAGGGTCGGAACGCGGCCGTAGGTGGCGACCATCTTGTTGTGATCGACTTCGATATAGTCGGGAACGTCGCGCTCGGCGAGGCTGACGGCTTCCAGAACAGTCACCAGCTGCTTCGACTTTTCGCGAACTTCGATGACGTCGCCGGCCTTGCAACGGTAGGAACCGATGTTGACGCGGACGCCGTTGACGGTCACGTGGCCATGGTTGACGAACTGACGGGCAGCAAAGACCGTCGGAACGAACTTGGCGCGATAGACGATCGCGTCGAGGCGCGATTCCAGCAGACCGATCAGGTTTTCCGAGGTGTCGCCCTTGCGGCGGGCGGCTTCTGCGAAGATCGCGCGGAACTGCTTCTCGCGCAGGTCACCGTAGTAACCCTTGAGCTTCTGCTTGGCGCGCAGCTGCACACCGAAGTCCGACAGCTTGCCCTTGCGGCGCTGGCCGTGCTGGCCCGGGCCGTATTCGCGGCGGTTCACCGGGGACTTCGGACGGCCCCAGATGTTTTCGCCCATACGGCGGTCAATTTTGTACTTGGACGATTCGCGCTTGCTCATCGTATTTCCTTTCAAAGGTTTATGGCGGCTTGTTGCCAAACCGCGCGAAGGAAACACGCCCTCCTCTGACCTCTGCCGAGACCTGACAGGATGTTTCGGTTACGCGAACAGAAACCATCCACGGGACATGTCAAATGAAACACCGGACATTGCTGCCCGGTGCTTGGAGCGGTCTTTAGAGGCCCGTCATGAAAATGTCAACTGCGCCAAAGTCCGAAAACGCCACTATTCCGCTGCCAACGGCTGATCGCCCGTATCCGGCGCGTTCGCATCGCCCGGCGCCGTCTGACAATTCATGTCGGGGAACGCCACAATGCGCCTGCCGGAGAAATCCGTGTGCACGACGACGACCCCCTGTTCCTCGAAATAACCGAGCAGCCGTCGGGCGCGCCGCGTCGAATGCGTGCCGTAGGCACGGGCAATGCGCGCGTCGGACGGGCACGGTTCGCCGCAGACAGCGGCCTTCGCGAGCATCAGGAAGACACCCTGCAAATCGTCGGTGACGCCCGCCGACAGCGACAGCGCCGTCGACCACTGATCGCTCGCGGCTGTTGCCGCATCGACGCCGGAGCGCGAAATCGCCACGCGCCGGCGGAAATCCGGCAGCGCGATCGGCGGTCCCGGCACGCGGCGCATGCGCAGCCGGACAAGGAAGTCCTGGTAAAGCACGGAATCGGTGCGGAAGGCGGATGCGGGATCGTCGAGAATTTCGGCGAGCACGCCGGCAAGGCGCTCCTCCCGCTCCTCGGGCGAGATCTCCGCCTGGCTCGCCCTCGCCTCCACCGGCGCTGGGGGTGCCGCCGCCGTCGAGCGCGAGAGTTCGGCCAGGATATCGGTCGTCGGCCGCGGCGCCGGCGGCGGGCGACGCACGAGCGGGCGCTGGAACTCTTCCGGGTCGGGCGTGAAGATCAGGTCCTCGACGTCCTGGGGTGCATCCGGCAGCGGCATCAGCTTCGGGCTGGAGGAGCGCGCCGAGGTCTCCACGGCGCCGATCTGGATCGGCAGCGGCCGGCGCGACAAGGCCGGCCCGAGGGCGACGAAATTGCCGCGCTTCAGATCCCGGAACATTTCCGCCTGGCGCCGGTCCATGCCGAGCAGGTCGGCGGCGCGCGCCATGTCGATATCGAGGAAGGTGCGGCCCATCAGGAAGTTCGAGGCTTCGGCCGCGACATTCTTGGCGAGCTTCGCAAGCCGCTGCGTGGCGATCACGCCGGCAAGCCCGCGCTTGCGGCCGCGGCACATCAGATTGGTCATCGCGCCCAGAGACATCTTGCGCGCATCTTCCGAAACATCGCCGCCGACAGAGGGCGCAAACATCTGCGCCTCGTCGACGACGACGAGGACGGGATACCAATATTCGCGATCGGCATCGAACATGCCGTTGAGGAAGGCGGCGGCAGCGCGCATCTGCTGCTCGATATCAAGTCCTTCGAGCGTCAGAACGCAGGAAACGCGATGCTGTCGGATGCGATTGGCGATGCCTGCCAGTTCCGCCTCGGTGCGCTCGCCGTCGACGACGACATGACCGAACCTGTCGCTAAGGGTGACGAAATCACCCTCGGGATCGATGATGACCTGCTGCACCCATTGCGCGGATTGCTCGAGCAGGCGGCGCAGGAGATGTGATTTGCCGGAGCCGGAATTGCCTTGCACGAGCAGACGGGTCGCCAGCAACTCCTCGATATCGAGTGTCGCCGGAGCGCCGGACGCCAATCCCATATCGATGCCAACCTGCAATGCTGATCCTCGCGGCGAAGAGACTCACATGAATGAAGTGCCATTCTTCCGAAACGGCAACGCCCCGTCTATCAAAGAATGGACAGTATTTCAGGGCTGGATTTCGCCAACCCACAGGACAATTCCGCTCATGCCCTCAAGCCGAATCCCTGCATCAGCCGCCGCGTGGCAAAATCGGGCTTGCCTGACGTGAAGACTGAAAAGTCGAAATTATCCGGATGCACGGCATCGGCAATCAGCGGCACCAGCGTACGGGCGCGCCGCGCGATTGCCTCGGCCGGATCGAGCCAGTCGACCGGCCAAGGCGCAAGACGGCGGAAGAGGTTGGCCATGAAGGGATAGTGCGTGCAGGCAAGCACCACGATATCGGTCTTGTGCCCCTCTTTCTCGACGAAGCACTGGTCGATCTCAGCAAGCACGGCCTCGTCGGAGACCGCGTCGCCGCGAATATAGGCTTCGGCCATGCGCGCAAGATTTTCCGAGCCGACAAGCCGCACGTGGCATTGCTGCGCGAAGGACTGGATGAGGTCGCGCGTATAGGCGCGCTTTACCGTCCCCGGCGTCGCCAGCACCGAAACCAAGCCTGAGCGCGTCCGTTCCGCCGCCGGTTTGATCGCTGGCACTGTGCCGACGAAGGTCATCTGCGGAAAGGCCGCGCGCAGGTCGGCGCCGACAAGGGTGAAGGCGGTGTTGCAGGCGATGATGCAGACTTCTGGATCATGCTCTTGAAGCAGCTTGCCGAAGAGCCCGATGATGCGCTCCTTCAGCGCCTGCTCCTCCCAGCCGCCGTAGGGAAAGCCGGCATCGTCCGCGACATAGATGAAGCCGCGTTCCGGCATCAGCACACGCGCCTCGCGCAGCACGGTCAGCCCGCCTATGCCCGAATCGAAGACGAGGACGGGTTTCAGTTCATTGGTCGGCGCTGTCATCGGTTGGCGCTTCCTTGCCGGATCTGGTGAAACCGCCTTTACGCGGACTGTTACGCGAAAAGCGATCGAGGGAGGAGATGACGCCGCGCAGCACGCTGATTTCCTGTTCCGTGAAGGCCCGGCGGGAAAGAACAGCGCGAAGGTTGTCCACCATTTTCGGTTTTTTCGAGGGCGGATGGAAATAGTTGCGTGAATCGAGTGCTTCTTCCAGCTGGTCGAACAGGCCGAAGAGCTGCTCCTTTGTGGAAGGCCGCTGCTCGAGCGCCTGGAACGGCACGGCCTCCAGATCTTCCATGCCGGACTTCATCCATTCATAGGACATCAGAAGCACGGCCTGAGCAATATTCAGCGACGCGAAGGCGGGATTGACCGGGAAGGTCACGATCTCGTCAGCCAGCGCCACTTCCTCATTGGTCAGGCCCCAGCGCTCACGGCCGAAGAGAATGCCCGTTTCCTCGCCTGCCCGGAACCTTGTGCGCAGCGTTTGCGCGGCAAAGACCGGGGAGCGCACCGGTTTATAGTTGTCGCGGCTGCGCGCCGTCGTGGCGTAGACGAAATTGAGATCGGCAATCGCCTGCTCCAACGTGTCATAGACTTTGGTGGCCTCGATCACGTGGTCTGCCTTGGAGGCCGTCGCCTGCGCTTTCTCGTTCGGCCAGCCGTCGCGCGGATTGACGAGACGCAGTTCGGCCAGGCCGAAATTCGCCATGGCGCGCGCCACCATGCCGATGTTCTCGCCCATCTGCGGCTCGACCAGTATGATGGCCGGTCCTTCGGCCATAAGTTGACGCTCGCTGTTCGTGCCTGCCATGGTCTTATCCCTGTTTCGAGCGCGCAATAGCCTCGCCCGACGCAAACGGCAAGGTGTCGGCCTGCGGATAGAGCCTTTCCAGCGCCGAACCGATCATCTCGAGCCCCACCCGGGCGCCCTCTCGCGACACTGGCAAATGCCGCCCCGTCGTCCGCGACGCCCTGCGCTTGACGAAGAAACAAGCAGAGCCGCGTGGCGCCGCATCATCGATCAGCGCCAGATCCGCCGCGATCAGCCTCCTCTGATCAACGTCGGCAGGCGGTGCTTCATAGCTCCTCGCCAGGACGCGCGCCCAATAGGTGCAGGAAAGAAAGATCGCCAATGTCTGGCGGATCTGGCCAGGCCGCGTCACCACCGACCAGGGGGAGCCAAGCGGGCGGGCCGCCACCGTCACGTCGCGGTAGCAGGCATCGATCTTCTGCGACAACGCGATCAACTCGAAACCGCTCTTGCCCTCGCCGATTGCGTCAAGCAGCTCGCGCAGCGCCTGGAACCAACGGGCGACCGCAGCATCGAGCGCGCCGCGCGTGCGCGCCGGGAAAACGACGAAAGCAACTGCCGTTCCGGCCGCCGCGCCGATCATGGTCTCCCCGATGCGCAGTTTGAGAAGATCGAGCGTCAATACGCCGGTCATGCCGTAGACCAGACAGAGTACGATCGAAATGAAGAAGGTCATCGTCGCGTACGAAACCTGCAGGAAATAGAAGGCGAGAAAGATGCATATGGCCACGACCGGGATAGCGATATCAGGCTCGCCGGAAATCGACGTCGCCAGCACGAGGCCCATGGCGATGCCGAACACCGTGCCGAGCGAGCGCGACAACGCTTTCATAGCTGTATCGCCGCGCGAATTGGTGTTGGTAAAGACAAGGAAAGAGGCAAGCACCGCCCAAAACCAGCGCTCACGCGACAAGAGCAGCCCAAAGCCCATGGCGGTCGCCGCGGCGAGCGTGATCTGCAGCGCTGAACGCAGCAGCGGATTGGCCAGCGAAAAATCGATCGCTTGAGCTTGTGCTTGAGCTGTATCCTTAGCCGCATCAATGCAGGAGAAACCGGATGCACGTCCGTTGTTGATCGCCTCGGTCAGTAGCCACCGCGCTTCGCCCAGCCAGAGCAGCGCCCGTACGGTTTCGCTCTGCGGCTGATCCTTGATGGCCTCGGTTATTCGCTCATATCTTTTGAGTTCTGCCGCATCCGCCTCAATTACCGCGTGAACGAGTGCAAAGGGCGGCGGGCTCTGGAAGCTCAGCACAATAGCGCTTTCGGCGGCAAGATGCGCATCGAAGAGCCGGATCGCCAGCTCCGCAGCGGGATCGGAAGCGCCGTCGAAGACGCCCGCTGCCGGGCGCGGGATGAAGGTCTCGGCCATTAGCACCACTTCCTTCAGCCGCTCTTCCAGCTGGCGCAGTTCCTGCCGGTCGGCATCGCCGATATCGCCACTGGCAGCAAGGGCAGCGAGCCTGAAGAGGATCTGATTAATCCGCCCGCTGACACTTTCGAGCGAGCGCAGCAGATCGCGCCGCCAGTCGTCAGGTAGAAGCACCGCCCTTACCACATGTCCGACAAGCACGGAGACGACAGGCCCGATCGTCACCTCAGGCAGTTCGGCAAGCGGCGGCTGGAAATAGGCCCCCATGAAATAGGAGGTGAAGGCGAACATGCCGATCGCAAAGCCGCGCGGCCCGAACACGCGCCCCGCCGATGCGAGCAGGATGATGACGAGAAAGACGAGGTCGGAGAGAACGCGCTGATCCTCGAGCCCTGCGGCAATGGCGACGGCAACAAGGCTTACAGCACAGCCGAACAGCCGTGTCACCAGCTGGCGTGCATTGCCTTTGTCGCGCACCGCCACCCCGCCTTCGATAGACAGCACGATGCCGAGGCCGAAGGCCGCCGTCGGCAGCGGCAAGATGAAAGCTTTTATCGCAAGCAGGATCAGGAATACGAGGACGATGGTCAGCGTCACCCGCGAGGCCATGCGCAGGCGCGAAAGCGCCGGATCATTGGCAAGCAGCCAGTCGCGGAACTGAAAACGGGAAAACAAATGCATGAGCCCCTCATGCCATGAGGATAGATAGATACCCCCGCGGGAGCGGAAATCAAACCGCCGACCAGCCCCCTCCGATGCCGATCGAATGTCGCGCCCTTACTGGCCCTTGGCGATCAGCACCATGGATTCCTTGAGCGAGCTCGGCCTCTGCCCCTCTTCCCCCTGAACCATGATGTCGTCAATGACGGATTTGCCGTTCTCCTCAATCACCTCGAAACGGACAATCGTGAAGTCATCCTTGTTGGGTGCGCCTTCCATGCAGGTCGTCGCCTTGAATTTCACAGTCACCTCTGTCGTGCCGTTTGCTGGCTGGCCGCTTTCGATGGAAAGGTCCTGCAGCGGACAGGCATCCTGGCCGTTGACGATCACGTCATAATCGAAGGGCGAAATGCCGTCCTCGTCGGCCGCCGGGTTCTGGGCGGCCGCTTTGTATTTGTCGCCGAAGTCCTTGCTGTAGAGCCGGCCGAGCATGCTTTCCTCGAAAATATCGATCCAGTCGCTGACGTCGCTCGCCCAGTTCTTCTGCGTGTCCTTCATGATTTCCTTGACCGGCTCAGTCGCATCGGCCGCAAACAAAAGCCCAGGTGCGACAGACACGGCGGCAATAAGGCCGGCGAACAGAACGGCGATCTTCTTCATGGCAAAATGTCCGGGACTCGGGCGGGCTTATGCCGCGGAGGTTAGCCATTTTCCAGCACTTGGCAATGGCGGCAAAAACGTCATGTCCCTGCCCGTTGCAGCTTTGCGTTCCCGGCTCACAATGCTATAGCGCTCCGGATTACACCACCCAGCCGGGACAATATCCCCTTCCAAGCTTACGAGGCAGATACATGAAGAAGATCAAGGTCGCCAATCCCGTCGCCGATCTCGACGGCGATGAAATGACGCGCATCATCTGGCAGCTCATCAAGGATAAGCTGATCCATCCGTATCTCGACCTCGATATCGACTATTACGACCTCTCGGTCGAAAATCGCGACGCCACCAACGACCAAGTCACCGTCGATGCCGCCAACGCCATCAAGAAGTACGGCGTCGGCATCAAGTGCGCGACCATCACGCCGGATGAAGCCCGCGTCAAGGAATTCAACCTCAAGGAAATGTGGAAGAGCCCGAACGGCACCATCCGCAACATCCTCGGCGGCGTCATCTTCCGCGAGCCGATCATCTGCCGCAACGTGCCGCGCCTCGTTCCCGGCTGGACCCAGCCGATCGTCGTCGGCCGCCATGCCTTCGGCGACCAGTATCGCGCCACCGATTTCAAATTCCCCGGTAAGGGCAAGCTGACGATCAAGTTCGTCGGCGAAGACGGCACGGTCATCGAGAAGGAAGTCTTCAACGCGCCGGGCGCCGGCGTTGCCATGGCCATGTACAACCTCGACGAATCGATCCGCGAATTTGCCCGCGCCTCGATGATGTACGGCCTGATGCGCAAGTGGCCGGTCTACCTGTCGACCAAGAACACCATCCTCAAGGCCTATGACGGCCGCTTCAAGGACATCTTCGAGGAAGTCTACGAGACCGAATTCAAGGACCAGTTCAAGGAAGCCGGCATCACCTACGAACACCGCCTCATCGACGATATGGTTGCCTCGGCCCTGAAGTGGTCTGGCGGCTACGTCTGGGCCTGCAAGAACTACGACGGCGACGTTCAGTCCGATACCGTTGCCCAGGGCTTCGGCTCACTCGGCCTGATGACCTCGGTTCTGCTGACGCCGGACGGCAAGACGGTCGAAGCGGAAGCCGCTCACGGCACCGTCACCCGTCATTACCGCCAGCACCAGAAGGGCCAGGAAACCTCGACGAACTCGATCGCTTCGATCTTCGCCTGGACCCGCGGTCTCGCCCACCGCGCCAAGCTCGACGACAACGCCGAACTCGCCAAGTTCGCCTCGACGCTGGAAAAGGTCTGCGTCGACACCGTCGAATCCGGCTTCATGACCAAGGACCTGGCGCTGCTGATCGGTCCCGATCAGCCGTGGCTCTCCACCACCGCCTTCCTCGACAAGATCGACCAGAACCAGCAGAAGGCAATGGCCTAAGCAAGCCCTTTCGAAATACATTGAAGCGGCGGGGATTTCCCCGCCGTTTTTCGTTTTGGGAGAATTGAAAATGACGGTGACCGTGCGCCCGCTCGAACCTTCAGACCGTGCAGCCTGGGAACCCTTATGGGCAGCCTACCAGCGGTTCTACGAAGTGGTCATCCCCGCCGAGACAACGGATCTTACCTGGGCTCGTTTCCATGATCCCGACGAACCCATGCATGCGCTCGGGGCCTTCGACAAAGACGGCCGCCTCGTTGGCATCGCGCACACCATCTTCCATCGGTCCTGCTGGCTGCCGCAATGGACCTGCTATCTGCAGGATCTCTATGTCGAAAACAGTCAACGCGGGCTCGGCACCGGAGCCGCGCTGATCGAAGCCGTCGCCGAGCTTGCCCGCTCAACGGGTGCCGGCAGGCTTTACTGGATGACTCATGAAAGCAATGCGACCGCGCGGCGCCTCTACGACAGGATCGCCGAGCGCTCGGGTTTCATCCAGTACCGCAAAGCGCTCTAGCTCCGGGCTTGCACAAAGACTTCGCCGCGCTATTGATTCCGCACAACAGCGTCAGGAGGAGGACGTCATGAGCGAAGAGCTGGTATTCTATACGAACCCGATGTCGCGCGGCCGCATCGCGCGTTGGATGCTGGAGGAGATCGGCCAGCCCTATCGTACCGAGCTGCTGACTTTCGGCGAAACCATGAAGGCGCCGGAATATCTTCGGGTCAATCCGATGGGCAAAGTGCCGGCAATCCGCCACGGCGACACCGTCGTCACCGAATGTGCAGCGATCTGCGCCTATCTGGCAGAAACTTTCCCGGAAAAGGGCCTGGCGCCGAGGCCGGAGGAACGCGCCCGCTATTACCGCTGGATGTTCTTTGCTGCCGGCCCCCTGGAATCGGCGGTGACGATGAAGGCGCTCGGCTTCGAAATCCCTGCGGAACGCCTACGCATGGCCGGTTGCGGCGGTTTCGGCGACGTCATGAATACACTTGAGATGGCGGTCTCCCAATCGACCTACGTCACCGGCGAGCGCTTTACCGCCGCCGACGTCTATGTCGGTGCGCATATCGGCTGGGGTCTCGGTTTCGGCAGCATCGAGAAGCGCCAGGCCTTCATCGACTATTTCGGCCGCATCAGCGAGCGCGAGGCCTACAAACGCGCGAACGCATTGGACGACGAGGCCGGCAAGACGATGCAGGCTGCCTGACTGTCAATCCGGCGCGACGTCCGGAACGCCGCGCCGGGATCCAGCCGTCAGGCAAGCGGCATGTGAATATCCGTCATCAGTTCTGTCGGCGGCAAATCGCGCGGATTGTTGAGATATTCCTCGAACATGACACTGTCCTTCAACTGTCGTCCCGAGTTCGGCAGCCATTCGGAATAAAGCCACTGATAGGCCTTATACATGTCCGCATAAGGACCCTTATGGCGCAGGACGGCATAGTTGCCACCCTCGATCGTACGTCGCTCGAACGGCGCCTCGGTGGGAACTCCTGGGGTGCTGGTGACGCAGGCGATGGAGCGCAGTTTTTCGGCAGGCACGATGTCGGGATCGTCGAGATAGACGCCGATCATCCGCATATCCGGCTTGGCAAGGCCGCGGGCGTAAAGCGTGCCGAACAATGTTTCGAAGGCTTTGCCGATCTGCATGTAGGAACCGGTGTGGGCGACGCCGATCAGCTCGATCGGCTCGATCTGCCGCAGGGTAACGTCAAACATGGCTTTGGTCTTTCCGTTAGGTGAGGGTAGGAACGCTGTATGGCTTCCCTCTTTCCGGTAGCGCGCCGGCGGCATGCCATAGACCGATTTGAAGATGCGGTTGAAGGATTGGAGGTTGGGAAAGCCGGATCGCTTCGCAATCTCGCTGACGGCAAGCTCCGTACGGACAATCTCGCCCGCGGCGCGATGCAGCCTGAGCCGCTTTACGGTGGCCGCCAGCGTCTCGCCATAGATCGCCCGATAGATCCTGTGCCAGTGATAGCTCGACAGGCAGGCGATCTCGGCAAGGCGCTCCATATCCAGTTCCTCGTCGAGGTGGTCGTGAATATAGGCCGAAACCCGTCGAAGACGGGTCTCGTAAAGCGTCCATGCAGTCTCGCCGTTCATGTCGAAGCCCTCTGCAAATCGATCGACCGCAGACAACCATATATCGATTTGACAAATCTTGCGGAGTTACTGGATCCGGAGCGCCGACGCTACGCAATCGACCTGCTAAGCGGCAGAGAAAGCCTCGCGATTGTCAGCTACGCCGCCCTCCTCCCTCATTCCTGTGCTCGTCACAGGAATCCAGCCACGGCGCGTCCGCGCCGTGAATGAATCAGCACCTAAAGAAAAGTGCCTTCGCGCCCAAGGACTTGGGCGCACTGGATTCCTGTGACGAGCACCCGTGACGGAGGCTGGGGAACGCCGAATGAAGAACAAGCCTATCAGCAAACTAAGGCGGAAGCCCCAGGTCAGTTCACCCGGCAAGTGCCCCTGCAACAGCCTCAATGGCTTCTTCGGCCTTGGTACCATCCGGACCGCCGGCCTGGGCCATGTCGGGACGGCCGCCGCCGCCCTTGCCGCCGAGCGCGGCAGAAGCAACCCGCACCAGATCGACGGCGCTGAAACGCTGCACCAGATCCGGCGTCACCGCGACGACCGCGCTCGCCTTGCCGTCTTCGGAAACGCCGACCAGCGTCACGACGCCGGAGCCGATGCTGGTCTTGCCATCGTCGGCGAGGCTCTTCAAATCTTTCGGGTCGACGCCCGAGATCGCCTTACCGAGGAACTTGACACCGGCAACTTCGCGCACGGCATCAGCCGAGCCGCCCTGCCCGCCGCCCATGGCGAGCTTGCGCTTGGCGTCGGCCAATTCCTTCTCGAGCTTGCGGCGCTCGTCGATAAGCGCCTCGACGCGCGACAGGACTTCCGACGGCTGCACCTTGAGCGACGCCGCGAGCGTCTTTACGCGCTCGTCCTGCTCGGCAAGATATTCACGCGCCGTTTCACCAGTCACGGCTTCGATACGACGGACGCCGGCGCCGACTGCACTTTCGCCGAGGATACGGACGAGCCCGATCTGGCCGGTGGCCGACACATGCGTGCCGCCGCAGAGTTCGACCGAGTAAGGCTTGTCGGTCTTCGCGCCGTGCAGACCCGTGCCCATCGAAACGACGCGCACCTCATCGCCGTATTTCTCGCCGAAGAGCGCCATTGCGCCTTCGGCGATCGCGTCATCAACGCTCATCAGGCGGGTCGTGACGGGCGCATTCTGCAGAACGATCTCGTTTGCCATGTCCTCGACGACCTTCAACTCCTCGGCCGACATCGGCTTGGGGTGCGAAACGTCGAAACGCAGACGCTCGGGCGCAACCAGCGAGCCCTTCTGCGCGACATGCGTTCCGAGCACTTCGCGCAGTGCCTCGTGCAGCAGGTGGGTTGCCGAATGGTTGGCGCGCAGGCGGGAACGGCGGGCATGGTCGACAGTCAGAACCACAGCATCGCCGGTCTTGAACGAACCTTCGACAACGGTGCCGGAATGCACGAAGAGACCCTCGCCCTTCTTCTGTGTGTCCGATATTTCGATCTTGCCGTGATCAGAGGAGATGACGCCGGTATCGCCCATTTGACCACCGGATTCTCCATAGAACGGCGTCTGATTGACGACGATCTGGACCTTGTCGCCGGCCTTGGCTTCATCGGCAACGGCGCTGTCTTTGACGATCGCCTGCACCACGCCTTCAGCACTCTCTGTGTCGTAACCGAGGAACTCGGTTGCGCCGTGCTTTTCCCTAAGCTCGAACCAGACGGTTTCGGTGGCCTTCTCGCCGGAGCCGGCCCAGTGCGAGCGGGCTTCGGCCTTCTGGCGCTCCATGGCATCGGTGAAGCCGGAGATGTCGACGCCGATCTCGCGAGCGCGCAGGGCGTCTTGCGTCAGGTCGAGCGGGAAGCCGTAGGTGTCGTAAAGCTTGAAGGCGGTCTCGCCATCCAGCATGTCGCCCTTGTCGAGATCCGCGGTCGCATCCGACAGCAGCGACAGGCCACGCTCCAGCGTCTTGCGGAAGCGGCCTTCTTCGAGCTTCAGCGTCTCCGAGATCAGCGCCTCGGCCCGCACGAGTTCCGGATAGGCGCGGCCCATCTCCTGCACCAGCGTCGGCAGCAGCTTGTACATCAGCGGCTCCTTGGCGCCGAGAAGCTGGGCATGCCGCATGGCGCGACGCATGATACGGCGCAGCACATAGCCGCGGCCCTCATTCGACGGCAGCACGCCATCGGCAATCAGGAAGGCCGAGGAGCGCAGATGGTCGGCGATGACGCGGTGGCTGGCGCTGCCTTCCGCCTTGACTCCTATCATATCCTCGATGGTGCCGGTCAGCGTGCGGAAAAGATCGGTATCGAAGACGCTCTGAACGCCCTGGAGGATACAGGCCATACGTTCCAGACCCATGCCGGTGTCGATCGACGGACGCGGCAGCGGATTGCGAACCCCCGGCTCGGTCTGCTCGAACTGCATGAAAACCAGGTTCCAGAATTCCAGGAACCGGTCGCCGTCTTCCTCGGGCGAACCGGGAGGGCCGCCCCAGACGTTCTCGCCCTGGTCGATGAAAATTTCCGAACAGGGGCCGCAGGGTCCGGTATCGCCCATCTGCCAGAAGTTGTCGGAGGTCGGGATGCGGATGATCTTGTCGTCGGAGAAACCGGCGATCTTCTTCCACAGCGCCGCTGCTTCCTCGTCTTCGGAATAGACGGTCACAAGCAGGCGATGCTTCGGCAGATCGAAGCCTTCAGTCACGAGCTTCCAGGCAAGCTCGATCGCATTCTCCTTGAAATAATCGCCGAAGGAGAAATTGCCGAGCATTTCGAAGAAGGTCAGGTGACGCGCGGTATAGCCGACATTGTCGAGGTCGTTGTGCTTGCCGCCGGCGCGCACGCACTTCTGCGAGGTTGTCGCCGTCGCATAAGGACGTTTCTCAAGGCCGGTGAAGACGTTCTTGAACTGTACCATGCCGGCATTGGTGAACATCAGCGTCGGGTCGTTGCGCGGCACGAGCGGACTGGACGGAACGATCTCGTGGCCGTTCTTCTTGAAATAGTCGAGGAAGGTCGACCGGATATCGTTCACGCCGCTCATTCTATGCCCTTCAATGCGGCCCGAGGCCGGTAAATACAAATCCATCGGCTTTTAACGTTCGCCTCCGCCACTGTCCAGCCGACAAACAAAACCGGCCGCATTCTGATGAGGGAATGCAGCCGGCTGAGATATCAGATCAAGTTCAAGCGCGAAAATTACATTTCCGCGGCAGCATCGCCGTCATCGGCATCCGGACCGCCATTCTGAAGGAAACGATCCGCGATCAGGCCGGCATTCTGGCGCAGCGCCAGCTCGATCTCCCGAGAGAGATCCGGATTGTCGCGTAGGAAAGTTTTGGCGTTTTCGCGGCCCTGGCCGAGACGCTGGCTGTTATAGGAGAACCAGGCGCCCGACTTCTCGACGATACCGGCCTTGACGCCGAGATCGACGAGTTCGCCCGTCTTCGACACGCCTTCGCCATACATGATGTCGAACTCGACCTGCTTGAAGGGAGGCGCCATCTTGTTCTTGACGACTTTGACGCGGGTCTGGTTGCCGACCACTTCTTCGCGCTCCTTGACCGAGCCGATGCGGCGAATGTCGAGGCGCACGGAGGCATAGAATTTCAGCGCATTGCCGCCCGTCGTTGTCTCAGGCGAACCGAACATGACGCCGATCTTCATGCGGATCTGGTTGATGAAGATCACCATGCAGTTCGACTTGGAGATCGAAGCGGTCAGCTTGCGCAGCGCCTGGCTCATCAGGCGGGCTTGCATGCCCGGCAGGCTGTCGCCCATCTCGCCTTCGATTTCGGCGCGCGGCGTCAGCGCGGCGACCGAGTCGACGACGAGAACGTCGACGGCGCCGGAGCGCACCAGCGTGTCGGTGATTTCGAGCGCCTGCTCTCCGGTATCTGGCTGCGAGATCAGCAGATTCTGCAGATCGACGCCAAGCTTACGGGCATAGACTGGATCGAGCGCGTGTTCGGCATCGACGAAGGCGCAGATGCCGCCCTTCTTCTGCGATTCCGCAATGGTCTGCAGCGCAAGCGTTGTTTTGCCCGAGCTTTCCGGCCCATAGATTTCAACGATGCGGCCCTTCGGCAAGCCGCCAATTCCGAGCGCGATATCGAGACCAAGCGAGCCCGTCGAAACCGTCTCGATCTCGACGACGTTCTCGTTGGAGCCGAGTTTCATGATCGAGCCCTTGCCGAACGACCGCTCTATTTGTGAGAGTGCCGCTTCAAGCGCCTTGCTTTTGTCCACCGATTTGTCCTCTACCAGCCGCAATGTATTCTGAGACATCCGATCCACCTTTAGGTTATTGAAGCCGCTCAAGCAATGTCGAGTTTGTACCCTATTTGTTCCATTCCCGCAATAGGCGCACAAACATTTGAAAGAAAAAGGTAAAACGGTCCGTGTTCTACATTTGTTTTATCGATGCAAAGCAACGGCTTAGACCCTCTGCGCAAGCTTTGCCGCGGCCGGGCAATGAGCATCGATTCGCCCTTCGCACTTTATGATCCCGGGTAAGTTGATGAAAAAGATTCTCGTTCTCGGCGGTGCCCATATCGACAGGCGTGGCCGCATCTCCGGCGAAACGGCGCCAGGCGCCAGCAATCCCGGCACCTGGTTCGAGGAGCCGGGCGGCGGCGGTTTCAATGCGGCGCGCAACCTTGCAAGACTGGGTTTTCACGTGACGATGATCTCGCCGCGCGGCGGCGATCCCTTCGGCGAAATGGTCGGAGAAGCAGCCGATTTCGCCGGCATTGACGACCGCCCCTTCGTCTTCCTCGACCGCAAGACACCGAGCTATACGGCGATCATCGAGAAGAACGGCGACCTCGTGATCGCTCTTGCCGACATGGATCTCTATCGGTTCTTCGTGCCGCGGCGCCTGTCCATCCGCTGGGTGCGCGAGGCCTTCGCCGCCCATGATTTCATTCTCGTCGACGCCAATCTGCCGGAAGAGACGATCGCGGCGATCGTCGCCAAGGCGAACTCCCTGGCCAAACCCGTCGCGGCCATCGCCATCTCGCCGGCCAAGGTGGTCCGGCTGAAACCCTGCATTGGGGATATCGACTATCTGTTCCTGAACGAGGCCGAAGCCGCTGCCGTTACCGGCGTGCAGCCCGAGGATTCGGGCGGTTGGCCGCCGCTCCTGAACGAGATCGGCATCAGAAACGCCGTCGTCACCCGCGGCCGGCGCGAGCTCGTTGCGATTTGCCAAGACCGCGCCGTGGCGCTGCAGCCGCCAATCGCCGATACCGTCGCCGATGTCACGGGCGCCGGCGATTCCCTTGCCGCCGGCACGCTCGCCGCCTTGATATCAGGCCTGCCGCTTGAGGAGGCCGTTCGCCACGGCGCGGCGGCGGCAGCGCTCACCGTCCAGTCGCGGCACGCCGTCAACGAAAATCTGACGCCGGACCTCTTGAATGAGGCCCTTGCCCTTGTTCCCGAGGTCAGAATTCTACATTGAAGCGACTGAATTAAAGAGTTGAGCATGATGTCGTTCGAAAACCGTCCACGCTTTTCGGTATCATGCTCTGCCGATCACAGGACAAGATCATGACCAAGCCCATCTCCCCTCTTCTGCCGATCGCCTATTCGAAGGAGGTCGCCAGCGCCAAGCAGCGCGGCGCGCCGCTGGTGGCGCTGGAATCGACCATCATCACCCATGGCATGCCCTATCCCGGCAATATCGAAATGGCGCGCAGCGTCGAGACGATCATTCGCGAACAGGGCGCCGTGCCGGCGACCATCGCGGTCATCCACGGCACGCTGCATATCGGCCTTGAAGCCGCGCAACTGGAGCAGCTTGCCAAGGCGACGGAGGTGATGAAGGTGTCGCGCGCCGATCTCGCCTTCGCGATCGCCGAACGGCGCACCGGCGCAACGACGGTTGCTGCGACGATGATCGCGGCGGCTCGCGCCGGCATTCGCGTCTTTGCCACAGGCGGCATTGGCGGCGTGCATCGCGGTGCCGAGGAAAGCTTCGATATTTCAGCCGATCTCGAGGAACTGGCGCGCACCGGCGTTATCGTCGTCTGCGCCGGCGCCAAGGCGATCCTCGACATTCCGAAGACTCTCGAAGTGCTGGAGACCCGCGGCGTGCCTGTGGTCACCTATGAGAGTGAAGAATTCCCCGCCTTCTGGTCGCGTTCATCGGGCATATCAAGCCCGCTATCGCTGAACAGCCCGGCAGCCATCGCCAATTTCCAGACGGTGCGCGAACAGCTCGGTATCGACGGCGGCATGCTCGTCGCCAATCCGGTGCCGGAAGCCGACGAAATCGCACGTGAAGAGATGGAAATCTATATCGAGCGGGCACTTGATAGCGCCGAACGCGACGAAATCACCGGCAAGGCGGTGACGCCCTATCTGCTCTCGACCATTTTCGACCTGACGGACGGCCAAAGCCTGAAGACGAATATCGCGCTGGTCGAAAACAATGCGCGGCTTGCGGCAGAGATTGCCGTGGCGTTGGGTGAGTAATTGGTGGGTTCGTTTTTATCGGCTTAAGGATTTTCAGAGAGGGTTGGCCGTGTGGCACCCCCCTCTGTCCTGCCGGACATCTCCCCCACTAGGGTGGAGATCGGCAAGAGGCCGGCCCATCGTTCCCTCGCTACAGTAGCGGAACAATCATACGGCAGTTGTTTGAGGAATCCATCGCGCCCAGCCGATCTCCCCACCTGTGGGGGAGATGCCCGAAAGGGCAGAGGGGGGTGCCACACAGTGTGCCTCTCCGCAAACCATTAAGCCGTAATCAGCTATCCAACGTTTCCTTCACCACCACGGCAAGCTGCTTCAGCGAGAACGGTTTCGGCAAAAATCCAAATCTTGCATCCGGCGGCAGATTGCGGGCGAAGGCGTCCTCGGCATAGCCGGAAACGAAGATGAATTTCAGGTCGGGATAGTTCTTACGCAACTCGCGCAGCAGCGTCGGGCCGTCCATTTCAGGCATCACCACGTCGGAAACGACGATGTCGACCTTGCCCTCGAGCTCCTCCATGATGCTCAGCGCCTCGACGCCCGAGCCAGCCTCATGCACGGTGTAGCCGCGCGTTTCCAGCATGCGCTTGCCGCCGCGGCGCACCGCTTCCTCGTCTTCGACGAGAAGGACGACGGCCGAGCCGGTCAGGTCCTCCGGCTGCTGCGCGGCCACCGCCGGCGCGGCTGGGACTTCATTGATGGCGTTGTCGATCGAACCCGCCTCCGCGGCAATCGCCGGTTCTGGGATGTGGCGCGGCAGGAAGACCCGGAAGGTCGTGCCTTTGCCGACTTCGGATTCCGGCTGGATGTAGCCGCCCGATTGCTTGACGATGCCGTAGACCATGGCGAGACCAAGCCCGGTGCCCTTGCCGACATCCTTGGTGGTGAAGAAGGGCTCGAAGATCTTGTCCATGATCTCGGGCGCGATGCCTGTACCGGTATCGGCGACTTCGACCAGCACCATGTCCTCGGCCGGCATGTAGGAATAGTTGAAGGCCGCGACGTCGGCTGCGGTCAGATTGCGGGTGCGCAGCGTCAGCGTGCCGCCGTCGGGCATGGCGTCGCGCGCATTGACGCAGAGATTGATCAGCACCTGCTCGAATTGCGAAAGGTCGGTTTTGACGGGCCAGAGATCGCGGCCATATTGCACATCGAGCTTGACATTGGTGCCCGAGAGCAGCCGGTCGACCAGCATGCGCAGGTCGCCGACGACATCGGTGAGGTTCAGCACCGAGGGCCGCATCGTCTGTTTGCGTGAGAAGGCAAGCAACTGGCGCACCAGCACCGCGGCACGGTTGGCGTTGCGCTTGATCTCCATCAGATCGGCGAAGCTTGCATCGGAAGGACGCGCCTGCAGCAGCAGATGATCGGAAGAAAGCAGGATCGCCGTCAGGACGTTGTTGAAGTCATGCGCAATACCGCCGGCAAGCGTTCCGACAGCGTTCATCTTCTGCGTCTGCGCCATCTGCGCTTCCAGCGCCTTCTGCTCGGTCACCTCGACGGCATAGACGATCGCCGCCTCTTCCGGCGCCTCGTCGCTCTGGTCGATGACGGCGTTGACATAGAAGCGGAAATAGCGCGCCTCGTCGGTCGGTGTGCGGGTGTCGAGCGGCGGGATGTCGCTCTGCCGGTCCTTGGCGGCCGTCAGCGCCGCGACCAGTTGCGGCCGATCGCTCTCCTGCACGATCGTTTCCAGATACGGCGCCTTTTCCAGGTCGTCGCGCGAGACGATGCCAGAGAACAGCTTCAGGAACGGCGCGTTGGTGCGCAGGATGCGTCCGTCGCCGTCGACCGAGGCGATCGCCATCGGGGTATTGTTGAAGAAGCGGGTGAAGCGCATGGCGGCAGCTGAAGCGGACTGGCCGCTCTCGCTGCTCTTTCCGCGCGCCAGCACGATCGTCCGGCTTTCGCCCGGGGCGCCGTCGCGCATCGAGGTGACGCTGTGAATGATCTGCACCGGCAGGCTCTGGCCGTTGGTCTTGCGCAGATCGAGATCCAGCGTCACGGTTTTTTTCAGGCCGGGCTCGGCCTGCACCGACTGGATCAGCGCCAGCCCCTCGCCCGCCACCAGGTCGCCGATCGACATCGAGCCCGGCAGGAACTTGGTCAGGTCGAGACCCAGCCACTCCGCAAGCGTCGCGTTCAGGTAGAAGATCTCGCCCTTCCTGCCGGCGGAGAAGAAACCGGCCGGCGCGTGATCGAGATAGTCGATCGCATTCTGCAGCTCCTTGAAGAAGCGCTCCTGATCGTCGCGTTCGGCGGTGATGTCGGTGATCTGCCAAATCTGCAGCGGCTTGCCGCCATCATCCTCCGGCTGCAGCAGCCGCACCTTCAGCCGGTACCAATGCGCGCCCGAGCTGTTGCTGCCGGGCCCGACGGCGCGCAGCAGGCGGAATTCCTCCCGGCCCTCCTTGCCCTCGCGCAGACCATTGACCAGCCGGTAGAGCGCCTCGTTGGATTCGCGGTGCCGCGACAGCAGCGTTTCCAGCGTCTGCACTTCGGTTGCCTTGCGCGCGCCGGTGAGCGCGCCATAGGCGGCGTTGGCATAGATAATCCGGCCCTTTTCGTCGGTGATCAGCGTGCCGTCGGGGTGGCTGTTGAGGAAGGCGCGCGCCAGGCTGTCGGACTGGCGCTGCGGCATCACCTCGATGAAGCCGATAACGGCAGATACCAGGAAGAAGATGCCGACCATGGCGAGAACGCCGAGACCGCCGAGCACCATCTCGTTGTCGAGCGATCGCTTGAAGACGACAAAAGCCCCGGCGGCCGCGATCAGCACGAGCGCCAGGAGAAGAATCCGCAAAACCGTGCCAGAACGCCCCCCACGATCCACAAGCGGTGCGTTATAGTCGTCGACCTGACGCGGTTTCGTCATATATTCCTCGCATAAGCCCCTCCCACCTCGTAGCACGAACAAGAAGCGGGAATCAGGCGCTCTTTCCTTCTTAGCAATTTGCCACGCCGGCAAAAACACCGGTCGCCGGCAAGACCGCTTGAATTCACAGACAAGAGCGCCATCTGCGCCTGATACCTGCGGCAGCGGCCCGCGCGCGAAGCCGGCAGCTGCAATTCGGCATAACACGAAATCGCCTTCGTGCATGGCTGGACAGGACCGGCTGCCCTTGCCTAAGGAACGGAAAAGTCGTCAATATGTGCCGAATGTGAAATGGAGTGAGTGACTATGTTCGATGATCTTGTCGCAGCCTATGGCAGCCGTTTCCTGCTTGCGGCCGGTGGCGTCGGCCTGGCGCTCCTCCTGCTCATTCTGGCACTCTGGCTGATGCGAGGCCGCGCCCCGTCGCCCTTCGTCCGCGGCGGCCGCAACCGTCAGCCCCGCCTGCAGGTGCTGGACGCGGCAGCCGTCGATGCCCGCCGCCGGCTGGTGCTGGTGCGCCGAGATGATGTCGAGCATCTTATCATGATCGGTGGCCCCACCGATATCGTCATCGAAAGCCGCATCCTGCCGGAGACGGCCGAACAGCCGGAAAGCCTCTCACGCCCGGAGCCTGCCGCCGAGCGGCCGATTGCAGTCCCGCGGCCGGAAACACCGCCTGTTTCCGCCGCCCGTGCGCCGGTCACCCCCCGCGCCGAGCCGGCCGCCGAGCCCTCCTTCGCTGCGCCCGCGTCGGAGCCGCGGCCGCGCCCCGAACCATCGGCCCCGCCCACCGTGCCGCCGCCGGTGGCCACCAGCCCGCTTCCGCCAGAACCCGCGACGGCGCCTCTATCGGCCGAACGCGACCAACCCCTACGCGCTGTCCCGCCCCAGCCGCAGGCCCCGGAGCGTCCCTCTGCTGCCGCCGGGGCGCAGCCGGCACCGTTCCGCGATACCGCGAGCGCCGCCGAAATCCTGGAGGCCGCCCGCCGGCGCGTGCTGCCGCAGCAGCGCATCGAGCCCGAGGTCTCCGCCCCGGATATGCCGGCGCCCCGCGCCGCAGCCGCCACGGACGAGGACGATGCGGCTGCGCAATCGCCAGCGGCGATCCGCCGTGATTTCCAACGGGTGCTGGAAGAGGAAATGTCGAACAATCTCACGGCCGAGCGCATCGTGCCGGCCCCCCCGCGCCAGGCCGCACCGCAGCCGGCCAAACAGCCGCGCCGTGATCCCGAGCTTGCGCCCATCACCGGTGCCGATACGGACCTGCAGAAAGAAGTTGCCCGCATCTTTGGCGAAATGAGCGTCAATCGCGACAAGTAAGACAAACGCTTACATCCGGTTGTCATCCCTTAGCCTTCGTCATGAAGTTGCATAAAAGCCGCAATGCTGCGGCTTTCACCTCGCCGACGCATTGGGGACTCCCTATCAGCCGATCATTTGCTATCGATCAGGTTGAAGAGCATTGGCGCATCCGAGGTAGACTTTGCCTAAGTAAATACCGGTCTCACCCCAGTTTCACCCGTGTAGCCGCAAGCGACGCGCTGGCGGCATGCGACCATGTTCATCGGGTGGTGGCGAGAGACCGGTTTGGCATTGTTACAATGTGCCATGTGCAGCTCCGCTGTCTCAGCTCTTCAGCCGCCCACAACATCGCCATACCGCGCCCGCAAGGGTTTTCTCATGCACCATCTTGGTGGACTTCCGAACGGAAGACCAAGACGATATGTGCAAGACACTTCGGGTCCGATGGACCATCACTCCCAAAACGGCGCCCCAGCCATGGATTGCCTGCGGCGGATGCGGGGGCCTCAGAGCTTTCCGATCCAGCGGCAAGGTCCGGCTCAATGCCAACGGTCGCAAGCTCGACGCCTGGCTGATCTACAAATGCCTGATCTGCGAAAGGACATGGAACCGCCCGATCTTCGAACGCCGGAATATTCGAGACGTCGATCCGATGATTCTCGACGCGCTGCAGTCCAACGACCCGGACTGGATTCGGGCGGAAACCTTCAATCTTGATGCGCTGCGGCGCAAGTCACAGCGTGTGGACGAGTTCGCCGAATTCGACATCGCCAAGGAGGCCCGGCACGAGACCGCAGGCTGGACGAGCTTGGAAATCGAACTGGCGGCTCCGTTTCCAACGAGCACACGCCTGGATCGGCTGCTGACCGGCGAGTTGCAGATGTCACGCTCCCGCCTCCAGGCTCTTCACGATCGGGGCCTCTGTCGAACACAGCCCGACCGGGCCGACATCATGCGGCGGCGGATCATGAATGGCACCCTCGTCACAATCGATCTCGCCACAGAGGCGGAGCGGGAAGTATTCTGGAAAGCTCTGGCGACCGACGCTTTCCCGTAACCGCCTCTTCGACACGCCGGAGATGGCTCAACAAAAAGCGCCGCGATCGGATCGCGGCGCTGAATGTCTCTCATCTCTGCACGGGAATGGTCATTCGTCGCGGTAAACCTTTTCGCGACGTTCGTGGCGCTCCTGCGCCTCGATCGACAGCGTCGCGATCGGACGGGCGTCGAGACGCTTAAGACCGATCGGTTCGCCGGTTTCCTCGCAATAGCCGTAGGTGCCGTCTTCGATGCGCTGCAGCGCCGCGTCGATCTTGGAGATCAGTTTTCTCTGCCGGTCGCGGGCGCGAAGTTCGATCGCCCTGTCGGTTTCCGATGACGCCCTGTCGGCGAGATCGGGATGGTTTGCGCTTTCCTCGGCCAGATGGTCGAGTGTTTCGCGCGCTTCTCTAAGGATATCGTTTTTCCAGGCGACCAGCTTTGCCCTGAAGTAGGCACGCTGGTTTACGTTCATGAATTCTTCCTCTTCCGAGGGAACGTAATTGCTAAGATCGATCTTCTCACTCAACGCGATTCTCCTGAAGAACATCTCATCTGGCGGGGTGTATATCCCAAGCGCTAGCCGCGATTCAAGCCAAATACGACAGCTAAACAGATTTTTAAATCTGTTACAATTTTCGGCTAACGGACTATTTTCTCATGATTATTCGCGTTCGCAATTTTCGTCTCGTCTTCAAAACGCCGCGTTGTCGGCCACGTTTTGGGCCGTTGCGGCATGGCTGGCGGTTGACGGCGGATGATCGCAACCGCTACTGAAAAGACCCGCCGATCCTGGATTTGCCCATGACCGTACCGCTGCCTCCGCCCAATCGCATCTATCTCCTGCGTCATGCCGAGGCCGCCTGGGCCGAGCCAGGACAGCGCGATTTCGACCGGCCGCTCAACGAAAAAGGTTATGGCGATGCCGAGGTTATCGCCGACAAAGCCGCCGACAAGGGCTACCGTCCCGATCTTCTGATCAGTTCGACGGCGCTGCGCTGCCGCGACACCGCCGACGCCGTCCATCGGGCGATGGGTGTGGCACTTGATGTGAGTTACATCGACGCGCTCTACAACGCCACGGTCGATACCTATGTCGAAATCGTTGATGCGCAGGATAACGCCGCCGTCATGCTGGTCGGCCACAACCCGACGATCGAGCAGGCGCTTGAGGCGCTGATCGGCCACGAGGCTATGGTGAACGCACTTCCCGCCGGCTTTCCGACGGCAGGTCTCGCCGTTGTCGATTTTGACGCTTCCGCCAGCGGCTGGCGCCTGATCGATTTCCTCGTCGTCTGAAGTCTCTAGAGCAATTCCAGCAAAAGTGTGCAGCGGTTTTGCGTCCGGAATTGCGTTAAAACAAGAAGATAGAGGATGCTCGTGATTCGAAGAAAAACGAAAATGCTCTAACTCCGCTTCTTTTTCGGCCGGCGCAGTCTTCCTATATTGCCGGCAGTCATCAACCGGAATTGCGCCTTGCCGCCACGCCTGACATCTCTCGCCGACGACGCCCGCATCGCGTTTGATAATCTCGCCGACAGGGCAAGCGGCCTCGTCAATCCGACCGTACGGCTCGGCGTCACCGGCCTCTCCCGTTCCGGTAAGACGGTCTTCATCTCCTCGCTTGTCCACAATCTCCTGCATGGCGGCCGGCTGCCGCTGTTCGAGCCGGTGCAGTCGGGGCGCGTTTCAGCCGTGCGGCTGGAGCCGCAGCCGGATGACGCCGTGCCCCGTTTCCAATATGAGGATCATATCCGAGCGCTGGTGAAGGACCGCGTCTGGCCGGATTCCACTCGCGCCATATCAGAACTGCGCATCACCCTCGATTATCAGAGCGCCAGCGGCTGGAACCGCCTGTTCTCGCCCGGCCGGCTGTCGATCGATCTCGTCGATTATCCAGGCGAGTGGCTGCTCGACCTGCCGCTGCTCGGCAAGGATTACCGCACCTTCAGCGAGGAAACGATCGCGCTTGCGCAAAAAGGCGTGCGCTCCGAACTGTCGCGGCAATGGTTGGCTCTGACACGTGCTGCCGATATAAATGCCGGCGCCGACGAGATGGTGGCTCGCGAGCTTGCCACCGCCTTTGCAGATTACCTCAAGGCCTGCAAGGCCGACGAACGCTCGCTCTCCACCTTGCCGCCCGGGCGCATGCTTCTGCCCGGCGATCTTGACGGCTCGCCGGCGCTGACCTTCGCCCCGCTCGTCCTGCCGCCGGGCGCACGTCCCGATCGCGGCTCGCTCTGGACGATGATGGAGCGGCGTTACGAGGCCTATAAATCCGTCGTCGTCAAACCGTTCTTCCGCGAGCATTTCGCCCGGCTCGACCGGCAGATCGTGCTGGTCGACGCGCTACAGGCCATGAACCGCGGCCCCGAAGCCGTCCAGGATCTGGAGCGCGCGCTGACCGACGTGCTTGCCTGCTTCCGCCCGGGCACAAATTCGCTGCTCTCGTCGCTGCTGGGGCGCCGCATCGACCGTGTGCTGGTCGCCGCAACCAAGGCCGACCATCTCCATCATGAGAGCCATGATCGGCTCGACGCGCTGACCCGCCGCCTCGTCGATCGCGCCATCGCCCGCATCGGCATGGCCGGAGCCGGCATCGACGTGATGGCGCTCGCTTCCGTGCGCGCCACGCGCGAGGCATCGGTCAAGCGCGACGGCAATGAACTGCCTGTCATCGTCGGCACGCCGATCGAGGGCGAAACCATTGCCGGCGAGCTATTCGACGGCCAGAGAAAGACCGCGATCTTCCCCGGAGACCTGCCGCAGGATCCGGAAAGCCTGTTCGACCGCATCGCTTCCGGCGAGACCGCCGATACCCTGCCCGACGTTAACGTCGTCAGATTCCGCCCGCCGCATCTCGAGGAGACCGGCGGCGGCATCAAACTGTCGGTGCCGCATATCCGCCTTGACCGCGCCATGCAGTTCCTGTTCGGAGACCGTCTCGCATGAGTAAGCCCCCCTCCGATTTGCCGCACCGCCCGCCCGCCGCCTTCGCCTATGAGGATGAGGCTGCCGTGCCGCGCGATAATGGCCGGCAACAACAAGGCCAACGCAGACCGGAAAGCTTCTCGGAAGACATCGTCTTGACGCCCGACGACGAGGATCCCTTCATCAATCCGGACAGGGATGCGAGTGCAGTGCCGGTGGCAACACCGCGCAAGCGGCGCGCCTCCTTCGGCAAGATCGCACTAGGCGCCTTCGGGATCCTGCTGTCGCTCGGCATCGGCCTCTGGACCGACCGGCTGATCCGCGATCTCTTCACCCGCGCCGACTGGCTGGGTTATGCAGCTCTTGGCGTGCTGGCGATCGGCGTCCTCGCCGTGCTTGCCCTCGTCATCCGTGAGACCGCGGGCATGATGCGCCTTGCCGCTGTTCAGGCGATCAAGGCGGAAGCAGAGGCGGCGGTCCTCGAAACACGGCCGGCGAAAGCGCGCGCCGTCGTTGCGCGCCTCACCACGCTTCTTGCGGCCAATCCCGAGACATCGAGGGGGCGCGCGACGCTGAAGGCGACCGAGGGCGAGGTCATCGACCCCCCGCATCTGATCGCCTTGGCCGAACGCGAACTGCTGGCCCCACTCGACCGCAAAGCGCGGGCGCTCATCCTCAATGCCTCCAAGCGCGTCTCGATCGTCACCGCCGTCAGCCCGCGCGCGATCGTCGATCTGCTTTATGTGCTCTACGAGTCCGTGCGCCTCATCCGCGCCATGGCCGAGCTCTACGGCGGCCGCCCCGGCACGCTCGGCATGTTCCGCCTCCTGCGTGACGTGTTGGCCCACCTCGCCGTCACCGGCTCGATCGCCGTCGGCGACAGTCTCGTCCAGCAGGTGCTCGGCCATGGGCTGGCCTCGAAACTATCGGCCCGACTCGGCGAGGGCGTGATCAACGGTCTGATGACCGCTCGCATCGGAATCGCGGCGATGGATCTCTGTCGCCCGCTTGCCTTTCGTGCGGTGAAGAGACCGGGAATCGGCGATTTTATCGGCGATCTCACACCTTCAATGTCGCCGCGCGGCAACAATCCTTAACTGACCAGGCGATTTTGCAGTTCTCACCTTCCCGTAGGTGAAGTTGGCGAAGTTAAGCAGATTCAACACTGTAGCCGCCGGATCCTAAAATCCGCGAGGCGCGACAGAAATCCAATCCCTCGCATTTCGGCACAATCGAAAGGAAGGATTAACCATTCTTCGGCAAAACTTGGCAGCAGTTCGTGAGTGGTGTTTGCCAAGGAAAATCCATGTATTCGCGCCAGTTTCTCTTCTTATGCGGCCTCGCCGCCGCGGCATTGTCTCCCGTCGCAGACGTCGCTCCGGCAGCCACTGCCGCAACCCGCGACAAGGCCTTCTTCGAATCCGTCACCGGCTCCTGGAAGGGTCCTGGCGAGATCGTCGCCGGCAAGTACAAGGGCACGAAATTCACCTGCAATCTGACCGGTGAACCCACCGGCGACAGCACTGCCGGCATCAAGCTCGACGGCACCTGCCGCGTCGGTGTCTTCAAGCAGCCGATGAGCGCCGTCATCTCGCAGTCGGGCTCCACCTACAAGGGCAAGTTCCTCGACGGCGCCGCCGGCAAGGGTCTTGACGTCGTCTCCGGCGCTGTCACCGAGGATACAGTCGTGGTCGGCATCAACCGCGCCAAGCTGAATGGCGCGATGATCGCTCGCGTGCGGGACGACAAGACGATGAACGTCACCGTGTCGGTCAAGGTCGAAAGCCAGATGATCCCGGTTATCGGCCTGACATTGACTCGTCAGGTCGACGAAATGGCGGTCGGCTCCATCCAGTAGCAGACAGACCGGATGACCCGGTTTTCCTGAAGCGGCGGGTTTCCCGCCGTTTCGCGTTTTAGAGCCTTAGAGCTTTTCCGGGTTAGATTGAAGCATTCTGCCGGAGCAGGTTTTCGTCAGGGCAAAGGCGATTGGCGACGGGCATACCCCCAGGTACGTCTGAGCCGATCGCCTTTGATCCTGGCGGAAAGATGCCCGGCCCTTCGGGTTGGCTGAAACGGGCCGGCTGATCGACCGGCCGGCTTGGCCGTAGAGCCGGGCTACGACGCGCGCCGGCCGGTCGACCATCCGACTCCGTTTGAGCCAACAGAATGCTTCAAGCTAACCCGGAAAAGCTCTAGGCGCGCCGCCACCAGTCGCCGCTGTCATCGGCGACCTCGATGCCGGTCACGTCTGCCTCGAGCAGCCAGTCGCTGACCGGCCGGTCCCTGACGAGAAGGCCTGGGGCGATGTCGGCAAGCGGCATCAGGACGAAACCGCGATCGGTCATACGGGGATGCGGCAACTCCAGCCGCGGCGCCTGCTGGACGACGTTGCCATAGGTCAGCACGTCGATATCGAGCGTGCGCGGCCCCCAACGTTCGACACGCTCGCGTTTCATCTCGCGCTCGATCGACAGGCAGACATCGAGCAGCGCCTCTGGAGAGAGCCGGGTTTCGACGGCGGCGCAGGCATTGAAGAAGAACGATTGGTCGGTTTTACCCCACGGCGGCGTGCGATAGAGCCGCGACACGGCGGTGATACGACAGTCGTCGCGCTCCTCCAGTCTCTGCAGTGCCGCGGCCATCGCCTTTACCGGATCGCCGATATTGCCGCCGAGGCCGAGTGTGGCCGATTGCGATGCAGCCTCAGGCAAAATGTTCAACACTCACCTGCACGAAATCGAGCACGCCGGGCACCGGCGCATTCGGCTTGCGCACCGTGATCTTCGCCCGGCGCACCTGCGGGAATGTCTGACAGAGGCCCTTGGCGATATCGAGCGCCAGGGCTTCGATGAGGTAGCGTCGCTTGCCGGTGACGATCTCCTCGATCACCGTAAAGGCAATGCCGTAATTGACGGTGTCGTTGATCGAATCGCTTTCCAGCGCCTCGCCGGCGACGACATCGAGCTCGGCGTCGACGAAGAAGCGCTGGCCGAGAAATTCCTCCTCGTCATGAACGCCGTGGCGCGCGAAGAAGGCGCAGTTCTGCAGCGTGATCGTGTAGGTGGTCATGTCGGCCGCTTCCTCTCGAATTCCTGGCGCGCATTGAGCATAGCATCGGCGATAGCAAGCGCATCCCTGTTGATTGCGACATTGTGCACCCGGAAAACCGCAGCCCCTTGAAGCCTGAGCAGCGCGCTTGATGCGGCCGTCGCCGCATCTCTCTCCGGCGCCTCGCGCCCCGTCACCACGCCGAGGAAGCGCTTGCGCGAGGTGCCGGCAAGCAGCGGCAGGCCGAAGCGCGAAAGTTCGGAAAACCGCGCCATCAGCTCCAGGTTCTCCTCCGCCGTCTCCTTGGCGAAGCCGAAACCCGGATCGAGCACGATCCGGTCGCTGTTGACTCCGGCCGTGGCGGCGATCGCCAGCGACCGTTCGAGGAAATGCGCCTGATCGGCGATCACATCGGCAAGTTTGACCCTGTCACGGCCGGTATGCATGATGCAGAGCCCCGCCCCGGTGGCCGCGGCCACATCCGCGATACCTGCGTCTTTCTGCAGTCCGAAGACGTCGTTGACAATATGGGCGCCGGCGCCGACGGCCAGCCGCGCCGTCTCGGCACGATAGGTATCGATCGAGATCAGCGCCTCGATGCGACCGCGCAGCGCCTCGATGACGGGCAACACCCGCGCCTGCTCTTCCGAAGGGCTGACCGACGCCGCACCCGGCCTGGTCGATTCGCCACCGATGTCGACGATCGCAGCACCGTCTCTGACCGCCTGCAATGCGTGTTCGACGGCGGCATCGACGGTTTCAAAGCGTCCGCCGTCGGAGAAGGAGTCCGGCGTCACATTGACGATCGCCATGATCGCCGACCGACGGCCGAGTTCGATTTCCCGGCCATGGCCGACACGCCAGAAACTGCCTTCGAGCCCTGTCACCAGACTTGTCCTATTGATGACGAAAAAAGCCGCCATCCGATATTGCGCTTACGGTGGCTATGCCCCAAGCTCCTGCCGATTTCAACATGGGTTGCGTTCAGAATGCCGCTTGCAATGCGTTATATGTGCCTTCCTGTCGCCTTTTCCATTGCTCTTTCCCTCAGCAGTCCAGCGGCAGCCGAAGTGATCGCATCGAAAAGTTATTCCTATTTCGACATCCGCGGCAAAACCGCCGATGAGCTAGACCGGGAACTCAGCCGGCGCGGCCCGACGGCGAGCGGTTCGTCGGCACGCCATCCCGGCGCCACCAAGATCCGCTTCGGCGGCGAGGCCACCTATATCCAGGATAATGGCCGATGCCGCGTCGGCAACGTAAAGGTCACCGTTCACACCCAGATCATCCTGCCGCGCTGGAACAGCCGCAGAGGCGCCAGCAAGGAGCTGTCGATGATATGGGACGCACTGTCGAGTGACATCAAGCGCCACGAGGAGCGTCATGCCGAGATCGCCAGAGATCAGGCCCGCGCCATGGAGCGCGCCATCCGCGCATTGCCGCAGCAGCGCAGCTGCGAGGCCATGCAGGAGCTCGTCTCCAACGAATCAACTCGCGGCATAGAGGAGCACGATCGACTGCAGGCGCGATTCGACCGGGTTGAGGCGGTCAACTTCCAGAAGCGCATGCTGAGATTGCTGAAAAATCGAATCAACGGTCGAGCCGGCAGAAAATAAGACTTTCTCGAGCTGATGACGAGCGGAAAAACTTAGCTGCACAACGAAACTTGTGCGAAACTTACCCCTTCCCCAGCGTTTTAATGGTCATTTTTCATCCTGGCAGACTCAACCGGAACGCGTTAATATGAACACATTCGAAAGTTCAGGTACGGCATCTGGACTTTCCTCGCTGGGTTCTCCTGGCGCGTTCCGAAGCCGCGGATGTTCCTCCCTCATCCGTTGGTAATGCGCCCGCCTCGCCTCGCTCGCACCAGCGCGCGAGGCGTCTTTTTTGTGGTGATGGTGTCGGTTATTCGACTCCGAAAATCGGTTCCGATTTTCGGGCCGATACGTTAGCGCGAAACGCGGGGCGCCTCAGGCCTGGCGTTCGGGCACGTGCACGACGAGCCCGTCATAAGCGGCCTTCATCCGGATCTGGCAGGAGAGCCGCGAGGTAGGGCGCACGTCGAAGGCGAAGTCGAGCATATCCTCTTCCATCGCTTCCGGCTGGCCGACCTTCTCCGTCCATTCCTCGTCGACGTAGACGTGACAGGTGGCGCAGGCGCAGGCGCCGCCGCATTCGGCCTCGATGCCGGGCACCGAATTGCGCACGGCATTCTCCATCACGGTGGAGCCTTGGTCGACGTCGAGGTCGAAGCGCGTGCCGTCGAAGGCGACGATGGTAAGTTTGGGCATCAGGACTATTTCCGGTCTTCAAATGGGTGGGCGGAGTTTCTTCCGACAATTCGACGCTTCAGTCAACATTCGGAAATCCGCCATAACCTCGCAGATCGGGCCTTCGCCCGCCGTCTTCAAAGCGTCATCTAGGACGTCGCAAAAAGACCCGTGGTTCCGCAATGAAACAACGGGCCTCGTTCAATCAACGAAAGAAGACTTGGAGGTCAGCCGCGGCAGAGCTTGAGAATGAAGTTCTCGGCATCGAGGACGGCAGCGCCGAGCGCCGCCATCGCGCCGGCATCGCCGCCGGTCTCCTCGACGACCTCAGCCGTCTGCGACACGCGGAATGCGCCGACCGAACTCGCCGCACCTTTCAGCCGATGCGCGGCCGCGCCGACACGCACGGTCTCACCGCTCGCCATATCCTGGAGACACGCCCGCGCCTGACGCGCAAACATCTGAAGGACTTCGATTTCCAGGGACTTGTCGCCCATCGTCTGTTTTGCGAGATGGACGAGATCGATCGGCCGGACCGTCGAGGGGCACGGCCCTTTTGCATTATCAGGCGCCTCGAATACGATCTTCAATGCTGCCAGCTGGGCCGCCATTTGCCATTTCTCCCGTCTCAGGTCGTCCGCACTTGCTACAGTTCTGCGTCAGGAGGGTGGCCATCGCGTTAAATTCCGGCACATCGGGCGTGGAAATCTCACCATATGGTTAACATCCGTTAAATATCGCTAAATTATTGGTTTTTAAGCAGGGCCTCGGATTCAAAGATGTTAACAACGGGTTAACGAGCCATAAATCTCAAGCCTTCATTAATTGTGTGCAGAGCCCAGATGTGTCACTACGATACTGGTGGAGCGGGTTTATGGTACGCGCCTTTGCCGAGTGAGTGGATAATGGTAGTGTTTTGATACCTTCCGTTTGAAAAAGCGGCTATCTACTCTGAAATGACATGCTTATCCGTCCGCGGTCGGGATGGAGGGCCGTTACGGCAAAGTTGTTCCCGGACAAGGTGGAAGCCGGGGATGTGCTGCCGGGCCGGCCGACAGTAACGAGGCGTAACCGAATGGCGAATAACAAATATAACGAGTCGATCGAGGACAAGGCGTTCAAAGCGTTGGACGAGGCGCTCCAGATCGACTTCGGCAAGGATAACGTGCCGTCTCGCCGCGGCGACGCGCCCCAGGCGCCGGAGGGTAATGTGTCTGATCCATCAAATGCGCGCAATCAGCAGGCCCAGGAAGAAGCGCAGCGCCGCAGCCGCCGCGGCTCCGGGGCCGAGCAGGCTTCCAGGGCTTCGGCCTTCGCGCCCGCCAATGATGCCAGCCGCAATACGCCCGCCTCGATCCTGAAGTCCTTCGACGGCGCTTCCAGCCGCTCGGCGATGCGCACCGCTACCCTGTTTTCCGTGCTTTGGGTCATGGCGGGCCTCGGCCTGATGTCGCTGCTTTATGCGCCGCAGATCTGGCAGATCCGCTCGATCGCCGATCTCGTCGCCCTGCCCGGCGTCATTGCCGGCCTGGTCGGCATCATCATTCCGGTGATGATGTTCTATGCTTTCGCCGTCATGATCTCCCGCGCCCAGGACATGCGCAACGCCGCCCGCTCCATGGCAGAGGTGGCATTGCGCCTGGCAGAGCCGGAAACCATCGCCTCCGAACGCATCATGACCGTTGGCCAGGCGGTGCGCCGCGAAGTCTCGGCGATGAACGAAGGCATCGAGCGCACCATCGCGCGCGCTTCCGAGCTGGAAACGCTGGTCCATTCCGAAGTCAACGCTCTCGAACGCTCCTATGCCGACAACGAGTTGCGAGTGCGCGGCCTCGTCCACGAACTCGGCTCCGAGCGCGAAGCGATCGTCAACCATGCCGACCGCATCCGCACCTCGATCGGCAGCGTCCACGACCAGCTGAAGGAAGAACTGTCGCTGGCGACCGAAGAGATCGCCGTGCGGCTCGCCACATCGGGCGAAGCCTTTGCCTCGCTGATCGACACGCGCGCAGCGACGATCCTGGAAAAATCGGACAGCGCCCTGCAGTCGATGGGCAGCCTGCTCGCCGCCAAGACCGACAGCCTGCTTCAGACCCTCAATGCCTCCGGTTTTGCGCTCGCCACCGAATTCGACAACCGCCTCGAGGCGCTCTCCGTCAACCTCAACGAACACGGCGAAAAACTGCTCAGCCAGTTCGAGACGCGCGCCTCGACCATGGACAGCAGCACCGAGAAGCTGAACGCGGCGCTGAACGAGCGCACGCATCAGCTGAACGAAATCCTGATCGCCCGCACCCGCGAGATCAACGAGAGCCTGACATCGGGCGAACGCACCATCGGCGGGACGCTCGACGACGTGCTGTCGAAGCTGAACAGCGCGCTCGATGAGAAGGGCGCAAGTTTCCGCCAGAGCCTGCAGAGCACCGCCGACGACGCCGTCATGGATCTCGATCTGCGCTCCGGCTTCTTCGAAGAGCGGCTGCAGACGACCGTCGCCCAGCTGTCGACCGCCTTCGACGAGCGTGTCGCCGAATTCACCAGCGCTTTCGACAAGCGCACCGGCTCGCTCGACACCAAGCTGATGGAGAGCCTTGCCCGCATCAACGAAACGCTGACCGGCAGTTCGGATTCGATCGAGGGCATTTTGAGCTCCAGCATCGACCGGCTTGGCTCCTCGATGACCGACCAATCGCTGGCGCTCGCGACGGCGCTCGCAACCGGTCATGAAGTGCTGGAGAGCACGCTCAATAGCCGCACCGAAGAAATCACCACGGCACTCACCAGCCGCACCGGCGAGCTGACCTCGGCGCTGCAGAGCGCCACGTCGGACATCGCGCTGGCGCTTGCATCCGGCACCTCCGACCTGCACAACAATCTTCAGGCCCGCTCGGCCGAATTCCGCGATACGTTGCGCACAACCACCACCGATTTGACCGCCGCCGTTGCCGCCGGCACCGAGCAGGTCACGACGGCCTTCGGCGGCCGCGCCGAGGAACTGACCAGCGTATTGACAGCGCGCGCCGCAGAAATCCGAGACGCGGTTGGCACAGCCCATGAGCGTATCGACAGCGTCATGGCGGAGCGCGGCGGAGCGCTGATCAATGCGCTGACCACCCATCACGGCCGCTTCGAGGAAGCGCTGACGACTCGCTCCGACGCCATCATCAACGCGGTTTCCGGCACCCATGATCGTCTTGCGGAAACGCTTGACGAAAAGGCGATGGCGCTCGCCATTTCCCTGAACGAGGGCCAGGCCCGCATCGAGGATACGCTCGAAACCCGCTCCGAGGCGCTGCTCAACGCCGTTTCCGGCACTCATGACCGCCTCTCCGAAACGCTCGACGAAAAGGCAATGGCGCTCGCCATCTCCTTGAACGAAAGCCAGAGCCGCATCGAAGACACGCTGGAGACCCGTTCCGCAGCCTTCCTCAACGCCGTCTCGGGCACGCATGATCGGCTGTCGGAAACCCTCGATACCAAGGCAGCGGCGCTGACGACTTCGCTCGACGAGCGCCATGCCCGCATCGAGGACGCGCTCGGAACCCGCGCCGAAGCATTGTTGAACAGCGTGTCCGGCACGAGCGACCGGCTTGCCGAAACCCTTGATGAAAAGGCGATGGCGCTTGCCATTTCCTTGAACGAGAGCCAGGCTCGCATCGAGGAAACGCTGGAAAGCGGTTCCGCAGGCCTGCTGAACGCCGTCTCCGGCACCCATGACCGGTTTGCCGAGACACTGCAAGGTAAGGCGGCAGCTTTTGCCAACTCGCTGAACGAAACCCAGGCACGCATCGAAAATACGCTCGAAACCCGCTCCGCGGCCCTGCTGAATGCCGTATCCGGCACCCATGACCGTCTCTCCGAGACCCTGGATGAAAAGGCGATGGCGCTTGCCATCTCGTTGAGCGAAGGCCAGGCCAGCATCGAGGATACGCTGCAGACCCGGTCGTCGGCGCTGCTGAATGCCGTTTCCGGCACCCATGACCGGCTGTCGGAAACGCTGGACGAGAAGGCGATGGCGCTCGCAATCTCGCTCAATGAGAACCAGACGCGGATCGAAGACACGTTGGAAGCCCGCTCCGAAGCTTTCCTCAAGGCCGTCTCCGGTACGCATCAGCGTATCGCCGAAACCCTTGATGAGAAGGCATCGGCACTGACCGCCTCCTTGAGCGAAGGCCAGAGCCGCCTGCAGGATACGCTGGAGAGCCGTTCGGAATCCTTCCTCAGTGCGGTTTCTGCCACCCATGACCGCCTGTCCGAGACGCTCGACGATCGGGCGATGGCCCTTGCCATTTCGCTGAACGAGAGCCAGAGCCGCCTCGAGGAGACGCTGACATCAGGCGCCGATGCGATCACCAATGCGGTCTCCGGCACACATGAACGCCTGAATGGCGTGCTCGACCAGAAGGCCAGCGCATTGGCCGCCTCGCTGAACGAAGGGCAGGTTCGCCTGGAGGAAGCCTTGGGACACCGCGCAGCCGCGCTCGTCGGTGCCGTAACGGCAAGCCATGACCGGCTCACCGATACGCTCGACGAAAAAACCATGGCGCTCGCCATTTCGCTCGATGACAACCAGAGCCGCTTCGACAGCGCCCTCGAGGCCCGCAGCAATGCGATCATGGAGGCCGTCACCAGTGCCGAGGCCCGTGTTGCCGGCGCCTTTGCCGACAAGACGGACGCCATCCACAACGCCTATGCCGACAATCAGCGGCGGCTTGAATCCGCCCTCTCCGAGCACAGCGCGGCGCTTTCGGGCGCGCTCGATGCGGGCGGTGCCCGCTTCGAGGATCTCGTCGGCGGCTTGACCGGCCGCATCGAAGGCCGCCTGAGCGATGCCCATGCGCGGCTCGGGAGCCTGGCCGAGGAGGCCGCGGCGCGGATCGAAGGCGGGCTCGCTTCTGCCCATGAGCGCATCCGCACGACGCTCGAGGATCGCGGCAATGCCATCGAGCTGTCGTTGAGCCAGGCGCATGCGCAAATCAGCGATACGCTCACCGAACAGGCGACCAGCATCGGCACTTCGGTGGCGACGAGCGTCAGCATGCTCGAAATGTCGCTTGAAGATCGTGAAGCCTCGATCCGCCAGGCGATCGATGCCGGCGCCCAGACATTGGAAGATCGCATGCGCGCCGGCGCCGGCCAGATCGCCGGCCGCTTCCAGGAGGCGGCGAACACGATTTCGAGCTCCGCCCAGAACCTTTCGGCCCATCTCGACCAGTCGGTTGAAAACCTTGCGGGACGTCTTGAAGAAACCGGTTCTCGTATGGAAGCCGGCCTTACGGCGATCGAGACCCGCATCCGTGACGGCGTCGGCGGCGTTGCCGAAAAGGTCGAGGCCGCCAACAGCCAGCTCTCCGGCGTGCTTACCGACGGCATTTCCCGGCTCGGCGCGCTCGGTGACGACGCCACCCGGCGCATCTCGGCGACGCTCGAAGGCAGCGCCGCCAATCTTACACAGGCAATCGACAGCCGCGCCGCCAATCTGGCCGAGACGCTGGACAGCCGCACGACCACGCTTGCAGGCGCCATCGAGGGCCGCACGGCAAGTCTCGGCGAAACCCTGGACCGCGGCAACGAACGCATCGAGGAACGCCTCTCCACCATGGATCGCGCGTTGACCGTCGGCCTCGACGCCGTCAACCGCACCATCGAGGGCAAGGCCGCCGGCCTCGCCTCGACGCTGCGCAGCGCGGTGGCCGAAGCAGCCCAGGGAATGGAAGGCGAAGCGACGAGAACCACGGAACTGCTCGGCAAGACCGGCCAGCAGTTCGCCGAGGATCTCAATGCAAAAAGCGACGAATTCACCCGCACCATGGATGAGCGCTCGTCGCAGATCGTCACGCGGGTTGCCGAAGCTCAGAACCGCTTGGCAACCCAGGCCGCTGCCGTCGCCCAGACATTCTCGGAAGCCGGCAACGCCATCGTCAACAAGGTCGCCGAGGCGGAGACCGTTGTCGGCACGCAGGTCAATGCCATTTCCAGGGCCCTGTCGGACGCCGGCCAGTCTCTCGAGGCGCGCGGCAATGCCATCCGCACGACGTTGTCGGGGGCCGGCAGCGAGATTTCCGCCACCATGGCGGATGTCGAGCGGGCGCTCGAAGCGCGTAGCAGCGCCATCCGCTCCAATCTCGAGGAGCGTGTCCGCGAGATCGATACCTCCCTCTCCGACGTCGACCGGGCGCTCGAAGCGCGCGGCAACTCGATCCGCTCGACGCTCGAGGAACGCACCCGCGACCTCAACTCGATGCTATCGGGCCGCTCTGTCGAATTGACCCGCATACTCGATGAAACGGCCCGCCCGATCATCGATCGCTACACCGATGCCGGCGAGCAGGCCGCTGCCCGCATCACTGCTGCAGCCAATCTCAGCGCCGATCGCCTGCGCGCCGAGAACGAAGCGCTCGCCAGCGCCGTCGCCGCCCGCACCGAGAATGTTGCCAACGCTGTCAGCGCCATCGAGAACAGCCTGGTCGGCAACGTCAACGGCCTGGTTCAGCGCATGTCGGAAAGCAGCGCGGCGATGGCGATGATGATGAACCGCGCCGCCGAGCAGCTGACGAGCGTCGACGGGCGTCTCGGCGAAACCACGACCCGCTTTGCCGACTCCGCCACCAAGGCTGCCGAAATGGTCAACGCCTCGACCAGGCTTCTCGAAGGCAAGGTCGACCGCCTCTCCGACATCTCCGGCCAGACGCTGGCCCAGGTCGGCAGCATCATCGGCCGCTTCGACGACCATTCCAAGGTTCTAACCCAGGCCTCGCAGCTTCTGGGTGCCGCCCAGTCCAACCTCGCCTCGACGCTCGAAGAGCGTGAAGGCGCGCTGCAAGCCCTCTCCGTCAGCCTGGTCCAACGCTCCGACGAGATCGAAAAGACCATGCGCGGGCTCGGCGGCATGATCGAGACCGTGTTCGAGCGGGCCGAGCAGCGCTCCAACCAGGTCACCGGCAACCTGCGCCAGGGCGTCCAGTCCTCCTTTGCCGATATCGGTCGCGTTCTGACGGAAACCGAGAAGCGCGCCCAGGAAGCCGCCGAGACGATGCGCGAGGCGATCACCCGCGCCGGCGACGAGGCCAATACGACGATCGACAGCACCTTCGCCAATGTCGAGCGCCGTTCCGGTGATCTCTCCAATCGTATTCGCGGCGGCCTGACCGCCTCGCTGTCGGAAGTCGAGCGCATGCTCGGCGAAGCCGGCCGCGCCTCCGACGGTGCCGCCCAGCACATGCGGGAATCGCTGCGCGAGGCGATCGAGGATGCTGTCGGCCGCTTCTCCGGCGCCACCGAGGACATCCGCCGCTCCGCTGCCGACATCCGCAGCGAACTCGACGCCACCCGCGCCGAACTGAAGCGCGGCGCCTTCGACCTGCCCGAGGAAGCCAAGGAAAGCGCCTCGGCCATGCGCCGCGCCGTCGCCGAACAGATCAAGGCCCTGCAGGATATCTCGCAGCTTGTCGGCCGCTCCAGCCAGCAGCTCGAAATCTCAGAGCCCGCCGCCCGCTCGCTTGCCCAGGCGCAGCCGGCTCCGCGCCCAACCCAGCCGATCGCAGCCCAGCCGCCGCAGCCGGCAGCGCCTCCGCCGATCGAAGCGGCGGGTCTGCGCGGAACGATTGCGCCGTCCGCTCCGGCCGCCGCTCCTAAGCGGACCGCCCAGCAGCCAGCCCCCACTCGCCAGGAATTGGGCCGCCAGGAACCGGCGCGGGAAAGCGGCGGCTGGATCAGCGATCTTTTGCGTGGCGCATCCCGCGAAGACGTCGCGGACACGGCGCCGGCCCGTGCTCCCGCCCGCCCGGCGGAAACCGCCGCACCGGCCGCACGCAGCAACGACAGCCGCAATCCGCGCCATGTCGTGGAATCGCTAAATTCGCTCTCCGTTGATATCGCCCGCGCCATCGATCACGATGCGTCGGTCGATCTCTGGCGCCGCTACCAGCGCGGCGAGCGCGACGTCTTCACCCGTCGCCTCTACACGCTGAAGGGCCAGCAGACCTTCGACGAGATCAAGCGCAAATACGACCGCGAACCGGAATTCCGCACCGCCGTCGACCGCTATATCGGCGATTTCGAAAAGCTGCTCGCCGACGTCGCCCGAACCGACCCGAACCAGACAGTCACACAGTCCTATCTGACGTCGGATACGGGCAAGGTTTACACCATGCTCGCCCACGCAGCGGGCAGGCTGAGATAGAGTCTGGCCGATATCGTCGAGCTGAAGCCGCCTGAAAATGTGTCAGGCGGCTTTCCCTGATGATGGGGATATGATCTGCTCCCCGGCCCGGAACCGCGAACGAAATGACCAAGGCCCTTCTGATTATCGACGAACGCAATTCTCTCCGGAAAGGCCACGCCGGAGCGCCAGCCCGAGGTCGATTCCGCACTTGATGAGACCGTCGCTCGATTGGCGTTGCTCAAGGAAAGGGCGCGACAGGCCGGCGTGCCGGTCGTGCTGGTGCAGCATGATGGCGACAGCGGTCACCGATTGGCCGTGGGCACGTCAGGATGGGCGCTGCGCCGGGAGATTGCGCCGCAAACAGGTGAGGTCGTCGTGCGCAAGAAAAGCGCCGACTCCTTCTTCGGGACCGATCTTGCCGACCGCTTGCAAGAGCGATCGGTTACCCACCTCATAATCGGCGGCTGCATGTCGCAATTCTGCGTCGACACGACCGTCAGGCGGGCCGTTTCGCTCGGCTATGACGTGACCTTGGTTGCCGACGGCCACACAACCGGCGACACGGCGACCCTTAGTTTCTCCGAGATTGTCGCCCACCACAATGAAACGCTTGATGGTTTCGATGCAGGCAAGGCGATTGCGAATGTCCGCCCTGCCGCCGACATTGCCTTTTCATAAGGCTCTGGCAACAGCCGCTGATATCTTCTGTTGTGCATCGCCGGCTACAGTCCCAGCAAGATCGTTTGCCGCCCCAAGCCCGGATGAAGCGAAAACCGGGATCCCATTCGGTCCCGGTTTTCCGCCTCTCACCCGTCGGCCGCTATGCCCCAGCGGCCGAGACAAAAGGTATTATCTGTGGATTGCTCTTATTTATTGCCCGCCTTCCTTCATTCCGTCACAAACTTTTTCGATCCGCTTGCGTTTAAAGCCAACGGCCCCTCGGCCGTGCAACGAAAGAGACAGCAATACCGATGACCACGAAGACATCCCGGCTCCTTGCCATCGCGCTCTCGTCCACCTTGCTGATGGGCGCTTTCATTCCGGCCGAGGCCGGTCAGGCAAGCTTCGTCATCGATGCGCAGTCGAGCAAGGTCCTTGAAGCCTCCAACCAGGACGAACTTAACTATCCCGCATCGCTGACCAAGATGATGACGCTCTATCTCGCCTTCGAGGCCCTGCACGAGGGACGTCTCAGCTGGGACCAGAAGCTCACCATGTCCGAAAATGCCGAGAGCAAGGAGCCCTTCAAACTCGCTATTGGCGCCGGCCGCCAGGTGACGCTGCGTGAAGCGGTCGAAAGCATCGTGGTATTGTCTGCCAACGATTCTGCCGTGGCGATCGCCGAACATCTCAACGGCTCCGAACAGGCCTTCGCCAGAACGATGACCGACAAGGCGCAACAGCTGGGCATGAAGGACACGGTTTTCAAGAACCCTTCGGGCCTGCCTGATCCGGAGCAGGTCACCACGGCGCGTGATATGGCGACCCTGGGCGTCTCGCTGATGCGGGACTTCCCCGAGGAGTTCAAGCTCTTCTCCATGCGCGGCTTTAAGTTCCGCGGCATGAAGTTTCGCGGTCACAACAACCTGATGTATCGCTATGACGGCGTCGACGGCATCAAGACCGGCTATACCGACGCATCCGGCTATAACGTCGTGACGTCGGCGCTGAAGGACGGCCGCCGAGTCGTCGGCGTCGTCATGGGCGAAAAGACCGCAAGCCTGCGCGACGATAAGATGGCAAGCCTGCTGGACAGCACCCTGTCGTCGTCGACCGCCACCGCTTCCACCACTCCAGCAAGCCAGTCGGGAGTGATCATGACGGATACACAGCCGACGAAGTAAGACAGGCGCAAGACGTGAGGCTAAAGCGCGACAAAGCAACGAAGCACAGCGGGGCGCTTTTCTACCTGAAAGCCACTTCCAGGTGTTGCCGGTCTTGCGCAATCACCTGGCAATTCGTTTCGAAGCCTTCTCCCTTGATGGCAAGAATGAAATCCGAAGGAATGCCTGCGGTATTGGAGACCAAAATGCCCGCACTCTCCGAACCCAGAGATTTGACGGTGCAGTCGATGGTCGAGCGCCGATCGTTGAATAGGATCGAACCTGCCTTCAGCACCCGCCGGCGAGCGCCGATCGCGTGATCGGCGTGAATGGAACTCCAGGCTACGCAGCGATTCCGGCCGCCGTGCTTGGCCTGATACATCGCGGCATCCGCCTGCGCCAGCAAGGTCTCGATCTCCTTGCTGACGATCGAGAGTGCCGAGCTTCCCAAGCTCGCCGTGACGTGCAGAACACCATGATCACCGCGGACGGGTTGCGAGGCGATGGCGGCTCTGATTTTTTCGGCAACGGCGACTGCACCGTCGCGATCGACATGCGGTAAGACGACGGCGAACTCCTCGCCGCCGATCCGTCCGAAAAGATCACCGGCGCGAAGGCTCGCTTTGCAGACCGACGCCACCGCCTTGAGAACTACGTCGCCTGTGGCATGTCCATGCCTGTCGTTCACCTGCTTGAAATGGTCGATATCAAAAACGATGCACGACAGGTCGTGCTGGTGCCGCAAAGCAAGCGAGATCAGCTGGTCGGCCTCCTGCTTGAAGGCGCGCCGCGTCATCGCCTCGGTCAGACTGTCGGTAGCAGCAGACTGCATGAGTTCGATGCGGTCCATCGCCGCTCCCGCCAGTTCCTCGAGAATAGCAAGGTCTTTGCTGCCGAACGATTTTGGCCGGCGATCGATGGCGCACACAGTTCCGATCATGTGGCCAGCCGTCGTTCTGAGGGGAACGCCGGCATAAAAGCGGATATGTTCTTCGCCCGTCACCGCCGGGTGCTGTGCAAAGCGGAAATCCTTGGTGGCATCCTGAACGATAACAGGCTCGTCACAGTCCACCACGCAGCGGCAAAACGTGTCTTCGAGTGACACCTCATCGGCCGACATTCCGGAGCAGGCCTTGTACCATTGCCGGTGGGCATCGATCAGCGACACGATCCCAATGTCGATGGAAAAGATCTGCTTTATAAGACGGACTATTCGCTCGAAACCTTCGTCCCTCGGCGTGTCGAGCAGATCGAGCTGCTGCAGCGCAGCAAGCCGGTGTTTTTCGCGCTGGATCGCCTCCGATGACGACTTTCCGAATACACGTGCGACTACCATGCAGCATGCCTCCTGACAGCGCTATCATGATGCATTCCACAAATTCATGAACAATTTAATATGATGAGCGCCTGAACCTAGTGGCGCTCAATTTTTTCGGATTTCACAACGCTTAATCGTGACGCAGCAGTCACGCAGCGCCGTCTCAGATTGAGCGCAGCGTCCAACTGACGATCTCCGAAACCACCGTCGAAAAGGCGCGGTCGAGACCCTTGACGAAGCCGACATTGTCGCCGCCGGCCGGCGCCATGGCGCGGAACACCTTCTGCGCGCGCACCGAGCCGTTTCGGTCGTTGAGAATCTTGGCTGAGATTTCGACTACCGCCTGATTGCCGCTCGAAGCGTCGATCTCGAATGAGCGGATATCGGTAACAATCTGGTAATCGATCGCCAGCCCCTGCCCCGGCATGCCAACGCCGCCGAGTTTGCCCGAACTCTCGAAGGCCTCGACCAGTTTCGATTGCACGATGCGCGGCAGCTTGTCGCCCCACTGCGCCCGCGACAGATACTGGATTTCCGACGACGAGACACGGATGACAATCTGGTCACTGTCGAGCGATCTAAGTGCCGTCGGGCCGGCGATCAGGATCTGGCGGGATTTGGCAGCAGGCCCATCGCCATCGACGGCCGCAGAGAGATCATAGGTATCGTTCTTGGCTGAAGTCCCACAGCCCGACAGGATCAACGCAGTCAGCGGCAGCGCAATCGCCGTTCCCCTGATCCGTGAACGGCGCGACAACTGATGCGATGCGACCATACTGGGCTACCCCTGACTTTCCCTATTAACGCCGCGTTCGGCCGTCGTACTGTTTGACCGTGTCCCCGCCGAAGATCAGGCGTTGCGGATTGCGGTCAAAGTTGCTGATCGTATCGTTGAGATTGCTCACGGTTCCACGCATGTCGTTGATCAGCGTCTGCACGTCGCGCAAGCCGCCGCTCGAGAATTTCTGAAGATTATCGGCGATCGGACCGATTCGCGAGTTCAGATTGTCGGCCACCTTCTTGAAGGATTCCAGCGTATCGCGCGCCTCGGCGAACAGCGATTGCGTATTGTCGGTTCCAAGCAGCGCATCGACCTTGATGAGAATGCCGTCGATGCGTGTCGAGGCCGAATTCAGCTTATTGGCAAGCTGCGACACGTCCTGGATCGTATGGTCGATATCTTTCTGGCGCAGCGAAACCGTGTTGGCGACGTCGCGGATCGAAGCGACTGCCGCACGCGCATCCTTCGTGGCTTGCGAGATATCGTCGACCGAGCCCTTGATCTTCCCCGGGTCGATCTGGGCGACGAGCGTGTCGACGCGGTCGAGCGTTGCCTGCGCCTGCTTGCCGAAATCGTTGAAGGTGGTGGCCGTCTCGTCGAACTTCTGGATCGCGCCCTTGAGATCGCCCGAGGCATCGGCGACATTGGCGGTGATCTTCTCGGCATTGGAGACGATATTGTCGATCTTCTGAGCGTCGACGGCCTTGACCAGCGATTCCACAGCTTGAAGCGTCGAATCGACCCGCCCGGAAACCGCCTTCACCGTATTGGAGAGCTCACCGACGCTCTGCAGGAAAGCGTCGATATTGTCGGAATTCTTGGCCAGCGCATCCGAGAAGGTTTCGGCATTCTTGAACGTTTGGGTCAGCGGAGCGCGTGAATCCTGGATGAAGCCCTGAAGTTCGCCGACCGCGTCGTTGGCGCGATCAAGGATCTTGTCGGCGGTCGCCAGAAGATTGGTGACGCTCGACTGGTCGGCGACGATAACGGCACGTTTGCCGTTTTCGATCGCATGTTTAAGGATACTCTCCTCACCCTTGCGGCCGCCCGACAGTTCGATATAGGCGGCCCCCGTCAGGCCCTGAATTTCAAGGGCGGCCTTGGTGGAGGGGTAGATCGGTGCGTCCGTGCGCACCTGCGTGAAGGCTAGCGAATATTGCGGATCGTCGGCATCGATCGACAGCGTCTGCACCGAACCCACCTGGATACCGTTGAAGCGCACCGGCGAGCCGACGCTGAGCCCGTTCGCTGAGCCGGGAATACGCACGATCAGCTCGGTCATCGGGCCGCCGCGGCCATATTCGGCCATCCAGTAGACGAAGCCGAAGGCGGCCGCGATCACCAGCACCGTGAAAAAACCGACAATCGTATAATTGGCTTTGGTTTCCATCTATCCGGTCACTTCCCGCCGCTGCCGTTGCCGTGCCGCGCGCCATTGTCCTGCGGCACGATCGACCGCGCTCGCTTACCTCTAAAATAGGCCTGCACCCACGGATCGTCATAGGCCAGCATGTCGTCGATCGTGCCTTCCACCATTACCCGCTTCTTTCCGAGCACGGCAATACGGTCGCAAACCGAAAAAAGGCTGTCGAGATCGTGCGTCACCATGTAGACGGTCAGACCGAGACTATCGCGCAGATTGGCGATGAGTTCGTCGAATTCGGCCGCTCCGATCGGATCGAGGCCTGAAGTCGGTTCGTCCAGGAAGACGAGTTCGGGATCGAGCGCCAGGGCGCGGGCAAGAGCGGCGCGCTTGATCATGCCGCCCGAAAGCTCGGACGGATATTTGTCGGCGGCATCGGCCGCCAGCCCCACCATGCGAATCTTCAGATGCGCCAGCTCATCCATCAGCGAGTGCGGCAGATCGAGATATTCGCGCATCGGCACCTGGATGTTTTCCTTGACGGTCAGCGATGAAAACAATGCGCCCTGCTGGAAGAGCACGCCGAGCCGCATGTCGAGCGCATTGCGCTGCGGCTCGTTGAGCTCGTCGAAGTCCTGGCCGAGAATCTTGATCGTGCCGGAGCGGCGCGGCAGCAGCCTCAGCACCGTGCGCATCAGCACCGATTTGCCGGTGCCCGACGCGCCGACGAAGCCGAGGATCTCGCCGCGATAGATATCGAGGTTCAGTTTGTCGAGCACCACCTTGGAGCCGAAGGCGACGGTGACGTCGCGCGCCGAAAGCACGACATCCCTGCCCTGTCCTTTGCTTTCGATCGGTTGCTCGTCCACGCTGCCCGCCATGCTAGAAGTCGATCGCTGCATAGAACATCGCAAAAAGCCCGTCCATCAGGATGACGACGAAAATCGCCTTCACCACCGAGGCCGTCACGTGTTGACCGAGCGACTCCGCACTGCCGCCGACCTTCAGCCCTTCGACGGCGGCAACAATGCCGATGACGAGGGCCATGAACGGCGCCTTGATCATGCCCGACAGCACGGTCGACAGCGTAATCGCCTCGTGCAGCCGCGCCAGGAAATTGGCGAAGGTGATGCCGGAATAGCCCCAGGCGACAACCGCCGCACCGGCGAGCGAAGCAAAGTTCGCCAGTACCGTCAGAAGCGGCAACGCAATGGTCAGTGCCACCAGCCGCGGGAAGATCAGCACGCCGATCGGGTTCAGCCCCATCACTTTCAGCGCGTCGATCTCCTCGCGCATTTTCATCGAGCCGATTTCAGCAGTGATTGCGCTGCCTGAGCGGCCGGCAATCATGATCGAGGTCAGCAGCACGCCGATTTCGCGCAATTGCAGGATGCCGACGAGATCGACGACGAACACCTCCGCCCCGAAATACCGCAGCTGGAAGGCGCCCTGCTGGGCGATGATCGCACCGATCAGAAACGACATCAGCAGGATGATCGGAACGGCGCGCACGCCCATGTGATCGATCTGGTTGACGATCGAGGCCGGCGAAACGCCGCTGCCGCGGCCGAGCTTCATCTGCGCCCCGCGCACCGCCGAGCCGAGGATATACATCGAGGCGGCGAGATTGTCCCAGATGTCGTAGGTCATCTTTCCCACAGGCGCCAAGATACGCGCGGCAATCGAGACCTTTTCCTTCTGTTCCGGCTCCGGTTTGGCCGGTTCCTCGGAAAACATCTCCAGCATTTCGTCGATATGCGGATTGGTGCCGACGAAGCGCACCGTACGGCCGGCCGTTTCCTCCTGCTTCTTTAGTCGGCAAAGAAGCCAGATACCGGCGGTATCGATGTCTGATACATCGGAGAGGTCGAGCATCAGATTGCCGGTCTTCTCTCGCTGAAGCTTTTCGAAGTCGCGCAGCACAAGATGCACATAGGCGCTGCGCCAGTTGCCGCTGAGACGAACATGCTGCCCCGAACCATCTGACCGGTCGTCCACTTGCAGCGAGGCGGCGTTGCGATTCTCAGCGTTCAAGATACTTGTGTCTTTCAAGGCTTACGGCGACATTGCCGACTCGCGAAGCGGATCGTCGCCGCCGGCGCGTCAATATACAGAAGCAACGTCCAATTTCCATGCTCGCAGGATAGCAATAATGCCGCGCAGCCTCGATATCCAGATGAATTCCTTTCCGATTGCCGGGACCTTCACCATCTCGCGCGGCGCAAAGACTACGGCCGAGGTCATTACCTGCACGGTCACGGAAGAAGGCGCGCAAGGGCACGGCGAATGTGTGCCCTACCGCCGCTACGGCGAGACCATGGAGAGCGTCTTCGCGCAGATCGAGGCAGCGCGCCCGCTGGTCGAATCCGGCATTTCGCGCGACGATCTCTTGTCGGCGATGCCGCCGGGTGCGGCGCGCAACGCTGTTGATTGCGCTCTCTGGGATCTCGAAGCAAAACGGACTGGCCAAACGGTCGCCGCCCGCCTCGGCCTCACCGCCCTCAAACCGCGCACGACAGCCTACACCATCTCGCTCGGCGAGCCGGAAGTGATGGCCGCGCAGGCGCGCGAACATGCCGGTCGCGCTCTGCTCAAGGTCAAGGTCGGAACCGGCGACGATGAAAGCCGCATCCGCGCCGTCCGCGCGGCCGCGCCCGATGCCGCAATCATTCTCGACGCTAACGAGGGCTGGCCGGAGGCGGTGCTGGAACGGCATCTGCAGATCGCCGCAGAGGCGGGTGTTGCCCTCGTCGAGCAACCGCTGCCGGCGGGCCGCGACGCGCTGCTTGCCGAAATCCGCCGCCCGCTGCTGGTCTGCGCCGACGAGAGCGTGCATCACACCGGCGATCTCGCAAGCCTTGCCGACCGCTATGATGCAATCAATATCAAGCTCGACAAAACAGGCGGCCTCACCGAGGCCCTGACGATGAAGGCCGAAGCCGAGAGGCTCGGCTTTTCGATCATGATCGGCTGCATGGTCGGCACTTCGCTTGCCATGGCGCCGGCCGTGCTGCTCGCGCAGAATGCCGATTTCGTCGATCTCGACGGCCCGCTGCTGCTCGCCCGCGACCGCGAGCCCGGCCTGCGCTACGCCGCTTCCCTGGTCTTTCCGCCGGAAAGCGCCCTCTGGGGCTGAAGATAATAGGCTGAGATGACGAGTCCGAGGCCGGAAAGCGCGACGAGCGCCATGACGTAATAACTGACGAGGCCGAGCCAGGCGTAGAGATAGCCCGAAGCGATGGTCATTAACCCCATCGCCATGCCGACATAAAAGAAATAGGCGCCCTGCGCCGAGGCCTCCTGCGTTTCCTGCACCGTCGCCACGATCCGCCGCTGCACGCCGGTGTGCACGAAGGCATAGGTGAAGCCGTGGAAGCATTGCAGCAGGAAGAAGCCGGCAAAGCCGGCATTCATGGGAAACAGGATCCAGCGACAGACGCTGACGGCGCAGCCGAAGCGGATCAGCGTCCAGGCGGTGAAGCGCCGATTGAGACGCTTCGACAGAAAGAACACCGTCACCTCCGAGGCAACGCCGGCGCTCCAGAGCAGGCCGACTTGCGTGCCGGAAAAGCCGAGCTGATGCCAATAGATCGAGGAAAAAGCATTAAGCACCGCATGGCTCGACTGCTGGATGGCGACGCCGATCAGAAGCAGCAGCAAATGCGGCTCCCTCAGACCGCGCCCGGTGGCGGCCGGAAGATCTATCGGCTGGCCGCGCCGCCGCGTCGGCCCGATCCGCGGACAGAAGATCGCCATCGCGACGGTCATCGTGAAGCCGAACACCATGACGACGAGCACCATGCCGCCGCCCCACCGGCCGATCAGCTGACCGCCGAGGAGTGTCGAGACGATGAAGGCGATCGATCCCCACACCCGCATCGACCCGTAGTCGAGCCCCCAGCGGCGCACGCCGGAAATAACGATCGATTCGACGACCGGCAGATAGGGCGCGAAGGTGGCGCCCTGCAGCGCGAAGACGATCGTCACCGGCCAGAAGCTCGTCGTCCAATAGAGTGCGATTGCCGTCAGCAGCGACAGAGCTCCCGACCAGAGCAACACGTCGGCGCGCTCCTTCATGCGGTCGGCGATCATTGCGACGATGGGCCCCACCAGGACGCGAACCACCATTGGTATCGCAAGGATGATGCCGATTTCATGGTCGCTGAAACTGTGGCTTTCCAGCCATACGGGGAAGAACGGCAGCACGACGCCGTTGACGAGCAGCGGCGCGCAATAGGACAGCGCGCTGAGCAGCCGGAAGCGCGCCGGCGCTCCCTCACCCGGGGGATGTTGAGCGGGAATCATGGGTGGACCTGAAGGAAACTGGACGTTGTCCTAACACACCACCCGGGAGGCGACCATTGCGAGAAATAGCCGTCCGGAAACGTTTTAGAAAATAAATTGGGCCTGTCACCTCGCGGTAACGGCTAAATTGCTGGAGAGCCGCCGCGACTGCGACGGCGCTAAAATCAAGCCGCCTGCGGGGCGAGTTCCGCCTCTTCGGCACGCTCGACGGCGGTAAGCGCCGGTACGGCGGTGGCAAGCGCCCGCCAGGTGATCAGTTCGAAGGTGCCGTCGGCATGTTCGGCAACAGCCGTGCAGCTTTCCACCCAGTCACCCGTGTTGATGTAGCGAATGCCGTCCATATCCTGGATAATGGCATGGTGGATGTGGCCGCAGATCACGCCGTCGGCGCCGCTCTTGCGGGCCTCTTCGGCAACGACGCGCTCGAACTCGCCGATGAAATTGACTGCATGCTTGACCTGCAGCTTTGCCCAGGCGGAAAATGACCAATAGGGCATGCCGAGGCGGCGGCGTACGGCCGCGAGCAGGATGTTGATCCGGATCGCCGTATCATAGGCCCAATCGCCCAGATAGGCGAGCAGGCGGGCGTTACGGACGACGACATCGAACTCGTCGCCGTGCAGGATCAGGTATTTCTTGCCGTCCGCGCCGTCGTGCATCATACGCCCGACGACCTCGATGCCGCCGAAATGCATACCCGGGAAGTCGCGCAGAAATTCATCGTGATTGCCTGGGATATAAACGACGCGGGTGCCCTTGCGCGCCTTGCGCAACAGCTTCTGGACGACGTCGTTGCAGACCTGCGGCCAGTACCAGCTGCGCTTCAAGCGCCAGCCGTCGACGATATCGCCGACGAGCACGATCGTGTCCGCCTCGTGGTAGCGCAGGAAATCCAGCAGGAAATCAGCCTTCGCGGCTTTCGAGCCGAGATGGACATCGGAAATGAAGAGCGTGCGGAAATGTCTGGGTTCCATCATGTCTATCACGAGCTGCCGCTCATGCCCCATCTTTCATCTAGCCTTCCAAAACCAGACTCGTGTTTCAGGAAGATGACAAGCTGGGGAAAAGCCATGCAAGCGCGCTTATTCCGTCTGAATGGTAAATGCCGATCCAGTCGGCCAGGAGCTCGCAACACCAACACCTGGGAGTCCCATCATCATAATTTCTCGCCGCGAGGTCCTGGATCTTTCCCGCATGCCGAGAATCAAATTAACAGCAGCTGCCGATCAAGGCGTAACCTGGGGATATTGATGATGCGCGCCCGAACCGCGACAATAATGATTTCTATGGCACTGCTTGCCGGCTGTGCACCGACGCAGCAGGACTATGATGCGACAGTCACGCTGCTGCAAGGCAGCGCGAGAGCGAGAAACGAGTTCGTCAAAGTGTGCACAAAGGATTTCGATGCAAATGCGCGGCGCGCCGCGGGGATCGTGACAAACGTCTCCGACAATGACGCTCCGAGGATCGCCTGCCAGCGATATCTGACGGCCGCGATCTCCGGTCGCGCTACGTATCAGGATCTGCTCGACATCAAGGCTCACCGGTTTACGCCAAAACTCATCAAGATCTTCCAGGGCCGATAGCCCGGAAGACGCTCTCTCGCTTCTCGATTTGGAACCGAGTGTACAAGATCGACGGGCCAAGCGGATTGGGGGCAAGCGGCGACCAGACGCTACGCCCCTTTTCGGCCGGCAATATTGCCCTGCCGATCGAGCGCGTTCATGATGACAACGATTCCATGTCCGACAAAGCGGGATGGCCGATGCGTCTCTTTCTCGTTCGCCACGGCGAATCCCTCGGCAACATCAACGAACAGGCCTACCGTCAATTCGGCGATCATAATGTGCCGCTGACTGAATGGGGCTATCGCCAGGCGGCTGAGGCAGGCGCTGTCATCGCTTCGTACCTCAAAGGGCTGCCGAGCCAGGGATTCCAGAAGCTGCATATCTGGTATTCGCCGTTCTGCGCACGCGCCAGAGCAAGGATGCGCTGCTCGAAGCGCTGCCGGAAAACTTCGTTGGCGATGTCAGGGAAGATTACCTTCTGCGCGAGCAGGATTTCGGCCTCTTCACCGAAATCTACGACCATGCCGAGCAGAAACAGAAATTCCCCGAGGAATTCGACAAATGGGCGAGGCTGCGCAACAATAGCGGCAAGTTCTATGCGCGGCCGCCGGACGGCGAAAGCCGGGCGGATGTGGCGCAGCGGGTGCGTCTCTTCCTCCAGACCGTCATGCGCGAGGCCGAAAGCGGCGACCACAACGTCGCGATCGTCGGCCATGGCGTCACAAACCGGGCGGTCGAAATGAATTTCCTGCACCACTCGGTCGATTGGTTCGAGCGCTCCGACAATCCTGGGAATGCCGACGTCACGCTGATCGAGGGAACGCGTTCGCAGGGCTACGACACCACACTGCTGCACCAGGCCGCCGACAGGCATCCGGGACAGGAGGACAAACTGCGCGATGCCTATGGTGCCGACCTGACGATTACGCCCAAGGCCGGCGGATAGACCCCTCCCCACAAGGGGGGAGGGACTAATCTGGGCCACCGCCTGGGGCGGGGTCTTCTACGCTCTTCACGCAGCTCGCACGGCCGCCATCGGCTTCACGTTCTGGTTCATCCGGAACAGGTTGTTGGGATCGTAGCGCAGCTTGATTTCCGAAAGGCGCGCATAATTGGCCCCGTAAGCCATTTCGACCCGGTCGGTCTCGTCCTCCGGCATGAAGTTGATGTAGGCAGTGCCCACAGCATGCGCCTTGGTCGCCTCGAAGAGCTCGCGCGCCCAGCCGATGCAGCTTCCGTCCATCTCGGTCTCCCGCCAGCGCGCATGCACATTCATGACGAAATGCGAACTGCGCTGTGGAAATGCCGTGGCTTCCGTCGGCACGCGGCCGGCGGCGCCGCCGACATGGCCGATGAATATTTCGCATTCCGGCCCTGGTAACGTCCGCACGGCATTGGTGAGAACCTCGATCGCCGCATCGGAAAGGGAGGCGAAATCCTGGCTCTTCCAATAGTTACGGGCGCCGGGCGTCAGGAGTGGGTCGAATGCCTGCTGCCAGCCGATGAACGGCATCGGGCCGACGATGTCGGCGATCGGCTTTCCGATCCCCCGCAATCTCGCCGCCGCCTTTTCGCCCGCCGCCATGTCCCCGCAATAGCACATGGCGAGCACCACGATCTCCTTGCCGTGCCATTCGGCCGGTAGGAACGGCAGCGGCGGCGCCTGGCGCATCACCACCCAGCAGGTCAGCTCGTCGGGTGCTGTTTCCAGCGCCTCGCGATACTCCCTGAGAACGTTTTCCGCATCGGCGAAGGGATGCACGACCAGTCCGGCGAAAACTTCGGGATGGAGCGGGTTGAGCTGGAATTCGAAGGAGGTGACGACGCCAAAATTGCCGCCGCCGCCGCGCAGGGCCCAGAACAGGTCCGGCCGTTCGGTCTCGCTCGCCTTCACCAGTTCGCCATCGGCCGTCACCACATCGACCGAAATCAGATTGTCGAGGGTCAGCCCGAATTTGCGCGTGAGCCAGCCGAAGCCGCCGCCGAGCGTCAGGCCGGCTATGCCGGTCGTGGAGTTGATGCCGGTCGGCAGCACCAGCCCGAAGGCCAGCGTTTCCTTGTCGACATCGCCGAGCGTAGCGCCCGGCTCGATCCTGGCGCGACGCGTCTCGGGATCGACCCGCACGGACTTCATCGGAGACAGATCAATGACGACACCCCCCTCGCAGACGGCATTGCCGGCAATGCCGTGCCCGCCGCCGCGCACCGAAACGAGCAGATTGTTATCGCGTGCAAGGCGCACCGCGCGCACGACATCAGCCGCCCCTGCGCAGCGCGCGATCAGACCCGGCCGGCGATCGATCATCGCATTCCAGATCGCCCGCGCCTCGCCGTAATTCATGTCTTTGCTGGTCAGGAGACTGCCGCGAAAACCGGCGGCAAACGCATCCATGGCCGCGTCATTGACCATCGTCTGATCCCGTTGCAGGGTCGTCAGGTTCAAATTGTCCATGATTTCCTCCATGCGACCGGCGCCCCGCACCGTCGCGGCCGGCATCTTGCGCTCGCAGGGGTCGTCAAACAAGTTTTCCAAAAGGATTAGTACCGGCGATGAGGATCCGTCAGGCCTACCCGCAGCGCCGTGTGGCACCCCCTCTGCCCTGCCGGGCATCTCCCCCACAAGGGTGGAGATCGGCAAGCGGTTGGATCATCCGTCCCTTTCTGCTGTATCGAAATAACGCATGCGGTCGTTATTTGGGGAAGCCATCGCGCCCGGCCGATCTCCCCACCTGTGGGGGAGATTCCCGGCAGGGCAGAGGGGGGTGCCACACGGCACTCGCTCTCGACGAAAACTTCTCCCAGCCCTCATTTCCATACTGTCGCCCGTATCCGATTGATGTATGGAGGGAACTCCAGAAAAAGACGTGCACGGAGGCGGCAATGGATCACCAGGATAAATCCAAGACGGACAAGAACCTGCCGGGCGGCGATCTCGACGAGCAGGCGCTCTTCTTCCACCGCTATCCCCGCCCCGGCAAGCTGGAGATCCAGGCGACCAAGCCGCTTGGCAACCAGCGCGACCTCGCGCTTGCCTATTCGCCTGGCGTCGCAGCCCCCTGCCTTGCCATCCGCGACAATCCGGAGATGGCCGCCGAATATACCTCGCGCGCCAATCTCGTCGCCGTCATTTCCAACGGCACCGCCGTTCTCGGTCTCGGCAATATCGGACCGCTGGCTTCGAAGCCAGTCATGGAGGGCAAGGCCGTGCTCTTCAAGAAATTCGCCGGTATCGACGTCTTTGACATCGAGATCGACGCCGCGAGCGTCGAGCAGATGGTCGCGACCGTTTCCTCGCTGGAGCCGACCTTTGGCGGCATCAACCTGGAAGACATCAAGGCGCCGGAATGTTTCGACGTCGAGCGTCGCCTGCGCGAGAAGATGAAAATCCCGGTCTTCCACGACGACCAGCACGGTACCGCGATCATCGTCGCTGCCGCGATCCTCAACGGTCTGGAACTTGCCGGCAAGGCGATCGAGAACGTCAAGATCGTCGCCTCTGGCGCCGGTGCGGCCGCCCTTGCCTGCCTCAATCTGCTGGTGACGCTCGGCGCTAGACGCGAAAACATCTGGGTTCATGATATTGAAGGCCTCGTCTACGAGGGCCGCACCGAACTGATGGACGAATGGAAGTCCGTCTATGCCCAGAAGAGCGACACGCGCACGCTCGCCGAAAATATCGGCGGCGGCGATGTCTTCCTCGGTCTCTCGGCCGCCGGCGTCCTGAAACCGGAGCTGCTGGCGCAGATGGCAGACAAGCCGCTGATCATGGCGCTTGCCAATCCGACGCCGGAGATCATGCCGGATCTCGCCCGCGCCGCCCGCCCCGACGCGATGATCTGCACCGGCCGCTCGGATTTTGCCAACCAGGTCAACAACGTCCTCTGCTTCCCCTATATCTTTCGCGGCGCGCTCGATTGCGGCGCCGAGACGATCAACGAGGAAATGAAGATGGCCGCCGTGCGCGCCATCGCAGCGCTTGCCCGCGAAGAACCCTCCGATGTCGCTGCCCGGGCCTATTCCGGCGAGACCCCGGTCTTCGGCCCCGACTATCTGATCCCTTCCCCCTTCGATCCGCGCCTCATCCTGCGCATCGCCCCAGCAGTCGCCAAGGCCGCTGAACAGAGCGGCGTCGCGCGCCGACCAATTCAGGATTTCGACGCCTATCTCGATCAGCTGAACCGTTTCGTCTTCCGCTCCGGCTTCGTCATGAAGCCGATCTTCACTGCGACAAAGACCGCCGAGCGCAAGCGCGTCATCTTCTCCGAAGGCGAGGATGAGCGCGTGCTGCGCGCCGCCCAGGTGCTGCTTGAGGAAGGCTTGGCCAAACCGATCCTGATCGGCCGCCCGCAGGTCATCGAGACGCGCCTCAAACGCTACGGTCTGCGCATCCGGCCGCTGCAGGATTTCGAGGTCATCAATCCGGAGGACGACCCGCGCTTCCGCGAATATGTCGATCTCTATTTCTCGCTCGTCGGCCGCCGCGGCGTCATCCCGGAAGCCGCCCGCACCATCGTGCGCACCAACACGACCGTCATCGGCGCGCTGGCGCTGCGGCGCGGCGAGGCCGATGCTCTGATCTGCGGCCTCGAAGGCCGTTATGAGAAACATCTGCGCGACGTCCGCCAGATCATCGGCAAGCGCAAGAATGTCCGCGATTTCTCGGCGCTCAGCCTGATGATCTCGCAGCGCGGCGCCACCTTCTTCACCGACACCTACGTGACCTTCAACCCGAGCGCGGAGGAAGTTGCCGAGGCGACTGTCATGGCGGCCGAGGAAATTCGCCGCTTCGGCATCACGCCGCGCGCCGCCCTCGTCTCGCACTCCAACTTCGGCTCGCGCGAATCCGAAAGTGCGACCAAGATGCGCAACGCCCTGCAACTCATTCGCGAAACCGCGCCCGATCTCGAAGTCGACGGCGAAATGCACGGCGAAAGCGCCATCACCGAAGCGCTGCGCAAGCGGGTCATGCCGGATACGACGCTGCATGACGAGGCGAATCTGCTCGTCTTCCCGAACCTCGACGCCGCCAACATCACCTTCGGCGTGGTGAGGTCGATGACGGATGGACTGCATGTCGGCCCGATCCTACTCGGCGCCGCCCTGCCCGCCCACATTCTCGCTCCCTCGGTCACCTCCCGCGGCGTCGTCAACATGGCCGCACTCGCCGTCGTCGAGGCATCGCAGCCGGCATAAGCCGGCTTTGCGACCAGGAGATTCACGGATAACCAGCACTCGCCGAGATATTTCGCAAGTGCTGGCATCCTGCGGCGTTTTACCTCGGCGTAACGTCGAAGCCGAACCACTTCTGCGATAGCTTGACGATCGTGCCGTCCGCCTTGGCTGCTGCGATCGCGTCGTTGAACATGGCTTTCAGTTTCGTATCCTCCTTACGCAAACCAACCGAGCTGCCCCGCCCGAGCATGCCGCCCTGGAAACGAGGACCTGTGACGATCAAGTCCTCGTTGCCCGGCTTTGCCGCCGCAGTCGAGAGATATGCCATCGACGCCATGACGAGGTCGACGCGACCGGCCTTCAGATCGAGATCGTGCTGTTCCGTCGTCTTGTACTCACGGATATCGACGACGCCCTTCAAATATTTGTCGAGGAAGGTCGCGGCGATCGATGCAGTCTGCACGCCGATTGTCCTACCCTTGAGCAACGGCTCGATCTGCTTCAGCGCGGCGACAGCGCCGGCCTCGTCCGTTGCGAGCGAAAACACCTCGCCCTTCAAAGGCAGATTGGCAACCGGAGAGTCTTTCAAGGCAGCAAAGGTCTGACCCGTCGTGCCGTAGGAATCGCTGAAGGCAATGACCTCTTCGCGCTTGGCAGTTGCAGACATCCCCGAAATGATTGCGTCGAACTTGCCGGCATTGAGGGCCGGGATCATGCCGTCAAAAGGCTGGATCACGGTCGTGCATTCGACCTTCATATGGGCGCAAAAATACTTGATCAGTTCTATTTCGTAACCATCGAGGCTACCGTCGGCCTTGGTGAAGTTCCACGGCCGAAAGGCTCCCTCAGTCGCAATCGTCACATGCGTCCAGTTCTTCTCCTCGGCGCGTACCGCCGTCGAGACGGCCAAGGCGCCGATCATAGCGATCGCGGTCATAATTGCAGTCAGGTATTTCATGTTTGAGTTCCCCTTGTTTGAGCTGACGAACTATTGATTGATGAACTGGCGGAAGCGCTCCGACTTCGAATTCGAAAAGACCTCCTGAGGTCTGCCCTCTTCCTCGACCACGCCCTTGTGTAAAAAGACGACGCGGCTGGAGACGTCGCGCGCAAATCCCATCTCATGTGTGACGACCAGCATGGTGCGCCCTTCCTCTGCCAAGGCGCGCATGACGCGCAGAACCTCTCCCACAAGCTCCGGATCGAGCGCCGATGTCGGCTCATCGAAGAGCATCACCTTTGGATGCATGGCCAGCGCGCGGGCAATCGCGGCGCGCTGCTGCTGCCCGCCAGAAAGATGAGCGGGATAGAAATTGCGTTTATCGGCGATGCCGACTTTAGCGAGCAAAGCTTCAGCTTCCTCGATGCATTCGGCGCGTGAACGGCGCTGAACATGGATCGGCGCCTCGATAAGGTTTTCGACGACCGTCTTGTGAGACCAGAGATTGAAACTCTGGAACACCATGCCGAGCTGGGAGCGGATACGGTCGACTTGCTTTCGATCCGCCGCCCGGTGTGCGCCGCCGGCACTGCGCTGCATCGAGATCGTTTCGCCGGCAACGGTCACTTCACCGGAATCCGGCGTTTCCAGCAGATTGATGCAACGCAGGAATGTCGATTTCCCGGAACCGGACGAACCGACAATGGAGACGACATCGCCTTCTAAAGCGTCAAGGGAGATGCCCTTGATGACTTGTACAGGCCCGAAGCTCTTGTGCATGTCCCGCACGCTGAGGGCGATCGGTGTAGTTGTCATCGATGTTCTCCTGCAGGGGACGCCGTAACGGCACTCTCTCGGGTTACGGGAAGAGGCGCGCGCAAATGCGGGCTAAGCCTGTATTCGGCAAATTGAATGAGACGTGTGAGCAAGAAATTGAGAGCGAGATAGATAGCCCCAGAGACGACGAAGACCTCGATTGCCCGATATGTTTCGGAGATGATCTTCGCGGCAACTCCCGTTACCTCCATCAGCGTAATGATCGAGGCAAGCGACGTCGCCTTGACCATCGATATCATCTCGTTGCCGTATCCGGGCAATGCCTGACGGATTGCCAGCGGCAGGACGATCCGGCGAAACATCAGGAAACGATGCATGCCGCAGGCGCGGGCAGCCTCGATTTGACCGTGCGGTACCGAGAGCAGGCCGCCGCGAATGATCTCGCTGGCGTAGGCGGCTGTATTCAAGGTCAGCGCCAGAACCGCGCACCAGTAAGGATCGCGGAGAAACGGCCAGAAGACGCTGTGCCGTATGGCGGGAAACTGACCCAGACCGTAATAGATGAGAAATATCTGCACCAACAGCGGCGTGCCGCGGAAGACAAAGACATATAGCCGTGCGAACCAGTCCAGCACTGCAACCCCGGAGAGGCGGGCAAGCGCCAGCAGCATCGCCAGAATGGCCCCAAGGCAGATCGACGTCACCGCAAGCTCGATCGTCAGCGGAATTGCGGAGACCAGGCTCACAAATGTTTCGTTGAGAAACTGCCAATCCATCATCCCCTCCTCCTCACGCCGCGCGACAAGCGCCGCTCCGCCTGCTGGAGAACGAGGCTCGAAACTGTCGAGATCATCAGGTAGATCGCGCCGGCCATCAGATAGAAATCGAACGGAAGCCCGGTCGATCCGGCGCCGACCTGGGCCTGGCGCAGGAGTTCGGCAACACCGGTGATCGATACCAATGCCGACTCCTTCAGGACGACCTGCCAGACATTGCCGAGACCGGGAAGCGCGTGACGCAGGGTCAGCGGCGCAATGATCCGCCGCAGACGAAGCCAGCGCGGCATGCCGCAGGCGATAGCCGCCTCGATCTCACCCGGATGGACCGCCTTGAAACCACCTCGCAGCACTTCCGTAAACTGAGCGCCGGAAGTGACGCCCACGGCGAGGGAGCCGGCAAGAAAGCCCGGAAAGCCCAGGAAGCCTTCCGTGCCGAAAAGCCTGCCCACCGCCGTGACCACGGCGCTGCCGCCGAAATAGAAGAGATAGATGACCAGCAGATCGGGAATGCCCCGCAGCACCGTCGTATAAGCATCGGCGGCCGCGCGAGCAAAACCGTTGCCGGCAATCTTGGCCCATGCCCCAAGGGTCCCGATACAGGCGCCGACGGCATAGCCGGCGATTGCAACAAGGATGGTCATCCAGGCTCCGGCCAGAAGAGCATGGCCCCAGCCATCCGGACCGAAGCCGGCAAGCTCGAAAAAACCAGGCTGGCTCATGATGCTGCCCCCGGAGAGCTAATTCTTGCAGCAACTGACATTGTCATAGCCTCAGCTGAGCGTGATGCGCCGAAAAGGCGCTTAATGGGCGTCGAAAGTAGGTGTCAGGTCGATCTTGCTCCATTTTTCCGAGAGCTGCTTGATCGTGCCATCCTCGGCAGCCTGCCTGATCGCGTCATCAAATTTGGCCTTCAGATCGGTCTCGCCCTTGCGCATGCCGAAAGCGACTTCGGTAGCCAACATCGCGCCTTTCACCAGCGGGCCGGACATCGTCAGATCGTCATTGCCGGGCTTGCCGAGCACGGAGGTTTCATAAACACCGCTATCAAAGCCGGCATCGATGCGACCGGCCTTCAGATCGAGGTCACGCTCGCCGGAATTCTTGTAGGCGCGCACCGTGACATCGGATCCGAAATAGGCGGTGATCAACTGCTCTTGGCTGGTCGACTGAACGACGCCGACCGTCTTGCCCTTGAGGACCTTACCGATTTCCGCCATCATCGGATCGGCCTTGGACTTGTCGTTCAAATTCAGCCGTTCGCCGGTCATCGGCAGCGGAGACACCGGCCCACCCTTCAGAAGCAGGAAGCTCGCGACCCCGCTCGCGTAAGGTACGGTGAAATCAACCACCTGCTTCCGCTTCTCGTTGATGCCGAGGGTCATCACCAGATCAAATTTGCCCGCATTGAGGCTGGGGATCATCGCATTCCATTCGCCTGCGATGAGTTCGCAGTCGACTTTGGCGCGTTTGCACAGGTCATTGATGAGATCGACGTCGAAGCCGGCCAGCTTGCCGCTGGAATCCATGAGGTTCCAGGGCGGAAAAGCCCCCTCGATGCCGACCTTGACATGCGTCCAGTCCTTGGCGCCGGCAGCGAATGAAGTCAGGAAGGCAATGGCGCCGAACAAAACGGCAGGCAGAATTCTATTTTTCATTTTCTGTTCCCCTTTTGGCGGCCAAATGGCCGCTTGTTAGTTCTGCAGTATGGCTGCCTCAGTCCTCCAGGGCCGCACGCAAAGCCGCGTTGGCTTCCCTCAGTCCGTGGACCAGGCGATTTCTCGTCTGGCGGGCATGAACAGCATAGAAAGGCATGTCTGGCGACCCGGCGGGCTGCGCGGCCAACGCCCGCAGCCCCTCAAGTGACGGCCAGGCCGGGTGCGGGAGGGCGGAATCATGATGAAAGCGCTCGCCGCTCGTATAATTCAGCGGCACGAGATGGCGGCCGACGCGCATCAGCGAAGCGTCGACGCGCGCCGCCTTTGCCGCAGACAGGTCCTTCGTCTCCAATACGGCTTTCGCGTAGCTCCCCAACTCGTCGACTGCGTTTGCGAGAGCCGAGATGTCGATACGCCCGGAAAGCTCAGCCTGCAGTTGCGTGAGTTGTTCGCCGAGGGCCCTCGCGTAAACCGTATAGTCAAGTGGCAGGACCGCCGAGGTCAGCAGCCGCCAAAGTGTTTCCAGCACGATTCGCGTATCCCGGCTCAGATTGCCGGCATCGATGTGCTCTGCCGTGTCATGCGGCGTGTGCCACCACCAACCGAGCGGCGTCAGCGTCTTGACGGGCCCGGGCGGCTGATGGCTGAGGCTGCCGAACATTGAGGGGATGCCGACACCCCAGAATGAATGATCTGCGGCTCTGCCATGCCGCCTGCCCGCGTGCCTTTGTCTGCTGACGCTCTTGATCACCTCAAGCGCCAACGGCTGCAACTCATCGATGACTCCGGAATTGGTGAGGACGGTTGCGCCCTCGCCGCCCGTGGAATCGACATTGACATGCACGGCGCAGCGGCGATCGAGCTCGTCGAAAAATTCATCCGCATACCAGGCTGAGCCGGAATAACGACCGTGCGAATGGCCTGACCAGAAGCAGATGCGCAGGCCGCGTCGCCAATCACCCGCATGAAGGGCAAGCAAACGTGCCGCCTCCAGCATGGTTGCGTTCGCGCCGCCATTGTCCATGACGCCGAAATGCCAGGTGTCATGATGGCCCGAAAACAGTACGAACGGTTTGTCCTCGCCTGCCGGCTGAAGCTCGGCGACAAGCAGCGGCGTTCTGCGCCATCCGGTGTCGACCTCTGCCGTGAGCGTCGCACGGCCCTTTGCGTCGAGAGCGAGCCTGTCGCGCAGGCGCACTCCATCTTCCCGCGCGATGGTGCAGATCACGGTTTTCGGCAGATGAGCCCGCGTGTGTTGCGACGGGCTGCCCCAGACCGGCGACACGCAAATTTCGTAGAGATGCTCATTCGGGCTCACATGGATTTCGCCGAGGGCGCCGGCCGCGCTCGCCAACACGGCGACTTCCTCCGTCGCAATCCCCTCGACCAGGACGATCTTGCCGGCCAAGTCCTTGCCAACGAAATCGGCTTCCTTGCCCTCGCCGACATATTCAAGGTCGCCGCTGATGCCCGCTGCGGCCGTCGGAACTGACATCGAATGGGTAATGCAACGGAGACTTTCGCCTTCGACCTCGACCTTCGCCGGGCCGGGCAGGCTGATGTAAGCATCATGCGACAGCAGCTGCGTCCCGTATCCGTAGCTCTCCATCTGCGCCTGAAGATAATGAAAGCTCTCGAGCTCCTCCGGCGTTCCGGACAATTTCACCCGACAGGCAAACTCGCGGATATGCGCCATCAGGCGTTCACGATCGGGCTGCAAGTCCGGGTTAGGCATCAGCCTTCTCCGGCAATGGCGGATCAACGTCATCGGGGATCGGATTGACGAAAGGCGTACGCTCCAGACGCGCCCTGTGATCGGCCTTGGCAGCTTCGATCAATTCGGGGTTACTGATGAGATCGGCGGCCGTGCTCGCCATCACCTTGGCGGCGTGTTCGGTTCCCTTGTGGGCAGCCGGCAGTTTCCCTTGCGCAACCAACTGCCAGGAATGTCCCGGCGTACCGACAGCATAGGTAGCCCCTCGCATCTGCACGGTCGGCACCACCCAGCTGACGGTCCCGACATCGGTGGAGCCGACCAGTGTGCCGTCACCGGCATTCAACGGAAAAATCTCCTCGCAGAGCGGCTGGTCCTCCTTCGGTGTCAGCGCGAAACGACCATAGGACGCAGCGATATCCTCTGCATTAAAGGTCTGCTGGAACTTGCGGGCCTTTTCTCGGTCGGCATCATCGAACACGGGTGGGCCAAGCCGCTGCAGATGGGCGAACATGCACTCTTCGAGTGGTGTATTGCCGACGAGATTGGCATCGCCGCTGACGATGTCACTCCGGACGGTCGTCTCGGTCATCAGGGCAGCACCTTCGGCAACTTTCTTGACGCGGGCAACCAGAGACAGCAGTTCCGGCAAGGTCCTTGCACGGACGAGATAGCGTACCGTCGCGCGTGCCTGTACGACGTTTGGCGCGCCACCACCCGCATCGGTGATGGCATAGTGGATGCGCGCGGTGGAAGGCATGTGCTCGCGCATATAATTGACGCCTACATTCATCAGTTCCACTGCATCGAGAGCGCTGCGGCCGAGATGCGGCGTCGCGGAGGCATGCGACGCCCGCCCCGAAAAATGGAAGTTGATCTCATTGCAGGCGAGCGAGATGGGATTGTTGACGCCGGCAAAGGCTGCCGGATGCCAGGAGATCGCGATATCGACGTCGTCGAAAACGCCGGCGCGCACCATGAAACCCTTCGAAGACCCGCCTTCCTCCGCGGGGCAGCCATAATAGCGCACCCTTCCCATCAAGCCGCTTTCGGCAAGGAAATCCTTGACCGCAGCGGCAGCGAGCATGGATCCGGCGCCCAGCATATTATGGCCGCAGCCGTGACCATTGCCGCCGTCGACCAACGGTCGCTGCTCGGCAATACCGGCCTCCTGGCTCAATCCCGGCAGCGCATCGAACTCGCCAAGGATTGCGATGACCGGGCCGCCTTCGCCTGCTTCTCCCATGACTGCCGTCGGCAGCCCGGCAATGCCGCGCTCGACACGAAAGCCTTCCCTTTCCAGCATGCCGGCGTGCTCTTCGGCAGATTGATGTTCGAGGTAATTGGTCTCGGGAATGTCCCAGATGCGGTCGCTCAACTCGAAGAACGCCGCGCGCTTTCTCTCGACGATTTCCCAAACCGCATCGGAATTCTGCATGGATTTACAACCCGCCTTATATAATGGTAATCAAATTGGCGCCAATTTTATGCTCCAATTGAAACAAGCACGCAAGCCATGAGCTGGAATATTTTTCAACGCTGTCAATCGGCCTCGTTGTTGGCCGGGGGAGAGCTATGATAGTCATCGCCAAAATCGGGCTGGGGAGAACTGCATGAATTCGCTGGAAAGCGGAGCGACGGCGCAAGCACAAGAGCCGCAAACCTCCGACGTGACCGAACTCATTCTCCAGGATATCCTTGCCGGCCGTCTCCCGCCCGGAACCTGGTTGAAGCAGATTGATCTCGAGAGGCGGTATAACTGTACGCGACCCGAGGTCCGCAGGGCTCTCGACAGATTGGTGCAGAAGCGACTGGTGGAGCATGTCCCCAATCGAGGTTATCACGTCCATGAGCAAGACGGGCGCCGCGCCCAGGAGGTCAGCGACATTCGCGTCATCCTCGAAGTCGCCGTCAGCGACCGCATCGTCGCGAATGCGAGCGAGGCGGATATTGCGAACTTACGGGTTCTGGCTTCACGCTTCGACGATCTGGTGCTGAACGGCACCATGCTTGAACTTTACGAAGCCAATCTCGCCTTCCACCGCCATCTGCTTGCTCTCGCAGGCAACCAGGAACTTGTGGAACTGATCACGGAGATTCGGCAGCGGACATCCTCTGCGCCGGTGTCGCAGTGGCGAACGCGCGCCCGCATCGAGCAATCCGGTCGCGAACATCAGCAGATGGTTGATGCGATAGAGAGACGCGACACCGATGGTCTGATGGAGCTGACGCGCAGGCACATTCTTCAAGCTTGATGGGCCTCAATGACGCCGGCAGCTGTTGCTGGAACTTGGGCATACCGGAAATCGCTGGAGGGTGCATTTTTCGCCACCTCCGGCGATGGCCTTGTGGCTTTTATGCAATGGAACCGCCTGGAGTTTTGGCGAGTGCCATCCCAACCATCCGCAGCCAGTTGATATCCCCATATCATGCACCTCGTACCGACAGCCGCCCTCCATCAGCAAGCTCATCCGCGCGTTCGTTGCCGGCTATGCCGGAATGGCCCTTGCACCAGGCAATGGTCACCAGGGCGTTCTGCGAGAATTGAAGATCGACCGCTTTCCAGAGTTCCGCATTAGCGATCGTCCGGCTTCGGGCGTTCCCATTCGGACTGCTTTTCTTCCAGCCGTTATTCTTCCAAATGTGCCGCCTGACGTTGCAGCCTTTGACGGCATAGATCGAATCCGACCAGATGGTCGCGGCTTCGCCCGTTGCTTCGCTATTGATCCACATGATTGCCTTCAAGACGGCGGTCAATTCCATCGAATTATTGGCGGAATCACGCATACCGCCGAAGCTGGACGCGATTTCCGCAGCCTCGCGATAGGTGATAAAGGCCCAGCCTCCGTGCCCAGAACCGGGGTCATAACAACCGTCCACAAAGACGTGGAGACCGTGGCCTTTCGGTATTCCGGCCGTCGTTGTGGGGGAGCCTAGCTCATTGGAAATGCCTGCCATTTTCGCCTTCGCTGCGCCCCACCGGCGCGATTTGCGGCGGCCACCCGAAGCCGACATTGGAATTGTACGTCCTTTGTGTCAACTATTGACGATGGTGGCGCCGACAGCGCCTACTGCCGATGGGAAACTGTGAGGGGCAGCGCCATGGACAATCCGTTGAGCAGCGCCGGCAAGCGGGATCATGCCGTAACCGTTCGCCGTATTCTCAAGGTCAATCACGCCGGCGAATTCGGCGCAATTCGCATCTACGGGGCACAGATCTGGATGGCCCGTCGGCTGTTTCCTGAGATCGTGTCCGCACTTCGCGAAATGCGGGACGACGAGATCGAGCATTGCCGCCTGTTTCGCGACGCGATGCCATCCAGGAATGCCAAGCCATGTCGCGTCATGGCATTCTGGAGCCTCGGCGGTTATCTGCTCGGTTTCCTGACGGCCCTCGGCGGGCGCAACATGGTCTGGATCTGCACCGAGGCGGTTGAAAGCACAGTTCACCGCCATGAAGATCAATTGGCCTTCCTGAAAACCCGTGATCGGGAGCTTCACGGCCTCATCGCCTCGATCCAGGAAGAGGAATTGGCGCATCTCAGGGAGGCTGAGAGGAACCAGACAAGACGCGGCATCGGCCACGCGCTGCTTCTGCCCGTCGTCGCCGCGCTCACCGACCTGATGATCTGGCTATCGACATGGGGAGACTCAAGCTGGATGCGCGCCGAAATGGCGCGCTCCAAGCGGGTTTGATGGTCTGGCAGCCATTCAGTCATCACCGGTATTGGCCCAAAGCAGCCATTGCTCTGGGCCAAAGGCTCAATAGTCTGGAGACGGCGAAGTCAGTTGTTCGCAAACCGTTTGGGAGGCTCAGCCAGGTTGATCCGGTTGCCCTCACCGTCGAATATCTGAGCCACGCGCCCAAAGTCGCCTTCGATTTTGTTGGCGAGTTGCAAGCCCTGACGCGAAAGCCTTTCGAGCTCAACCTCGAGCTCGGGGACGGCGATCGTTATGATCCCGTTGCCGGCGCGTTTGTCATCCTTCCAGACCTGCAGGCCGGCCCCGCCCATGTTACGCCACTGAGCCATGCCCGGTATCGGTTTGCTATCTGCGGGGCGTCCCATGAGCTTCTCATACCAGATGAGTGCCTCGTCAAAGTTGGAAACGGTGGCGGAGGCGAAGATGCTCTGGACAGTTATTGAAGTGGTGGTCATGTCGTACTCCTTGGTTGGACAAATGGATGTCGTGCAGGAGTTCTCGATTTCGACAAGCCGCGCAAAAAAGCTCGCGGTCAACACAAAACTTTTGAGCGCTGTTCTTCGAGGTGGCGCCGTTCTGCCTCCGACCAACACAATCCGATAGCGACCGTGAAAGCTTCCGCCGCCTCGACACGCCTGCCCAGATCGGCGCAAATCTGCGCTCGGGCCGTCCAGTACGGCAGGTAGTCGGCCATTCGCGGATCGCCGGCAAGCGCATATATGTCAGCAAGAGCCGCGTCTGCCTGCCCTATCCGCACGAGGGCCACGGACCGATTGAGCGTCACGACGGGCGACGGAGCAATCCTGCCCAGCACGTCGTAGAGGGAGACGACGGCTTGCCAGTTTGAGATGCCGCTCAAAAGGCGCGCGATATGGGCAGATTGGATGGCCGCCTCTATCTGGTAGCGGCCGGTGGGACCGTTTGCATTTGCTTCTCGGAGGAGTCCTTCGGCGAGGCGCAACTGCTCATGGTCCCACAGTCCGACATCCTGGCTGTCCAGCGGTACGAATGCACCGTCGGGGGCCTTGCGGGATGATCGCCGCGCCTCCGTATAAAGCATCAGTGCAAGAAGACCTTTTGGCTCCGGCTCGTGCGGAAGCAGGGATACAACCACGCTTGCAAGCCAGATTGCCTCTTGTCCAAGCGCTTCCGCCCTGTCGATGTCCATCCACACGCTGGTATAGACGGCGTAGATGGAGGCGAGTATCGGCGGCAGCCGGTGCGACAGCTCCTCCTTTTCCGGCACGAGGAACGGAATTTTCTCATCCCTGATCCTCGCCTTGGCTCTTACGAGCCTCTGGCCCATGGCCCTCGGAGAGACGAGAAACCGCGCGGCGATGTCTGCAGCGGTCAGGCCCAGCACGGTCTGGAGGATCAGCGGCGTTCGCGCGGACGCATCGATGCCAGGATGTGCGCAGGCAAACATGAGCGCCAGTCGCCTGTCCGCAATTTCCTCATCCATGTCAGCCGCAGCCGAGAGTTCCTCGGCGATGAGGGCAAGACGATCGGCGCTCTTCGCCTTCACTTTGTCCTTGCGCCAATCGTCGAGCTGGCGCCTGCGCGCGATCGTCAACAGCCAGGCATCGGGGTTGTCGGGCACGCCATCGGCAGGCCATTTTTCGAGAGCCGTGAGGAAAGCAGTCGCGAGCGCATCCTCGGCGGACGCGATATCACCCAAGCGCCCGCCAAGATAGGCGACGAGACGGCCATAGCTCTCGCGCGCCACTCGCTCTGCTACACCTCGGGCAACGGTGGAACCCGAAGCCGTCATCCTGCATATTCCGACGCATCCCTGATGCGACGAACCTCAACCGTTCCCCAGGACGCAGCAGGGCAGCGCGCCGCCCATTTGTTGGCTTCGTCCATATCGGCAACGTCGATGATAAAGTACCCACCGAACTGTTCGCGAACATCCGCATAAGGGCCGTCCAGAACACTGACTTCATTCCCTTGAACGCGAACGACACTCGCCTCAGAGGAACCGACCAGGGCATTGCTGGAGACGAATGCTGCCGCTTTCTCCAGCGCTTGTTGATAGGCATACATCTGGCCCATAAAGCGCGCCATGTCCTCGGGCGCTATGGACTTCCCGGCAGCTTCGTCCGCATGCAGCATCAGCATGTAGCGCATTTGCTTTATCCCCAGTGAAACCAATCTCCAGCAGGAGCGAGCGGCGAGAATAACAATTCGGATGAAGAAGGGAACTGCTGTTAACGGCTGCAGTGTCCGTCTCCGGGGCAACGCCGTTGCCCGCATCTTCTGGATAAAATCTCGAAAATGCGCTAGGAATTGATCCAAGCTTATTAAGAGAAACACGTTAAGAGACAAGGTACGGCGGATGGACGCCACCTTTGACCGATCGACACTTTCTTATTCCCGGACGACGCCGTGAAACGCCGAAACCTGTCTCTTGCTCTTATGCTTGCGCTGGCATCACCGGCCGCCGCACAGAGCAGCGCCATTTGCAACGACTTACGCGGTCGCCTTGCCGACCTACCACGATCGATCGGCAACAATAACGGGCCGGAAGCGCGCCAATATGCCAGCGCCATGGCCGAGCAGAACCTCGAGCTGCGCAAGGTCCGCAACGATCTGCGCAATAACGGATGCACCTCTGGCAGCATGGTCGTGATTGGCGGTGACAATGCCGATTTTTGCGCCGAACTCTCTGACGCCGAAGCCCGGATGATCGACAATATTCGTTATCTCCAGGAGCGCCGCGACGAGCTGCGCAACCAGGGCGACGGCACCGACGACGCGCGCCGAGAATTGACGGCGGCACTCGAACGCAACGGCTGCAACAGCGACAATTTCTATGCCCCGACCGAGCGTAGCGCAAACGACACCGCCCCAAGTGTCGAGGAACAGGCGATGAGCACCGATACCTTCATCCCGCTCGGCGGCGGTGAAGGGACCGATCTGCGTTACGGCCTGCCGAGGGCTGAAATGTTTTCACCGATCAGCACCATCTGCGTGCGCAGCTGCGACGGCGGCTTCTTCCCGATCAGCTCGAACACCACTTCGGTGGATTTCGGCCGCGATGCCCAGACCTGCGCCAAGATGTGCCCCGGCATTGAAACCGAGCTCTTCTATCGCGACGTGACCAGCACCGACTCCTCTAACATGATCTCGGTCGCAACGGGCGCACCCTATAGCGCCATGAAGAACGCCTTTGTCTACAAGAACCGCGCGCCTGGCGAGAAAAATTCCTGTGCCTGCAATCTCACCGCCTATTACGAGGAGATGCGCGGCAAGCAGGCCCTGAGCGAACCGCAGCAGCAGAGCTCGATCACGGCGGTCCGCACCAATCCGCCGGCGAAAGATACTGCGGCAGCGTCAGCCCCGCTGCAGCCATCCGTTCCCGAACGTCCCTACGACCCCACGCAGAACAAGGTCCGTCAGGTCGGCCCGCAATTCCTCGCCGGCGACCAGGGCTCGATCGACCTTGCCAATCCGGCGACTCCCGGCCCGCAACCACAACAGCAGTAATTGCTATGGGTCGTTGCGTCCCCATCCATCGTGGAAAACCAGTTCCTCGAGCGGCAGCCGCTGCCGCCAGCCTTTGACCGAGAGTTCCGGTTCGTCATAAAGCCGGTCGACAAAGCCGGCGCAGAGCCAGGCGACCACCTCGATATGCTCGGGTATGCCGAGAATCGATTTCAGGTCGCCTTCACGAAAGATGCTGACCCAGCCAATGCCGACGCCTTCGGCGCGGGCCGCAAGCCAGAGATTCTGGATGGCGCAAACGGTCGAATAGGAATCCATCCGCGGATTGTGCGTCCGTCCCAGCACCACGCTGCCGCCGCGGGTGGGATCGCAGGTCACGCATATGCCGAGCGGCGCCTCCACGATGCCTTCGAGCTTGAGGCATCGATAGGCCTGCCGCCGCTCGCCTTCGAACATCGACGCCGCCTCTTCGTTGGCCTCGGCAAAGGCGTCGCGCACGCGCGCACGGACGGCTGCACTTTTCACCAGAATGAAATTCCATGGCTGCATGAAGCCGACCGACGGCGCATGATGGGCCGCTGTCAGGAGCCGCGCCACGACATCGTCGGGCAAGGGATCGGCCAGGAACTGGCTGCGTACGTCACGCCGCGTCATGATCGCGTGATAGACAGCCTCACGTTCGGCCAACGAAAAACCGAATGCCGCCGAAAGGGCATCCGCATCAAAGGGTCGCATCGTCAAATCCCCAACAACGCAACCGCCCGCCGTCCGCGCGGGTTGGGTCTATCTCGCCAGGCCGGTCTTCTGACTTGGCTTCATCCATCTGCCGCAGCCTTCCCGGCAAAAGCCAGTGGCATGATGAAGCGGCAGACGTCGGCCTTACAGCGTTGGGCACGTTCCGGCCTTGCACCGGATTCCCGATTCTCCCGCCTCGACGGCGAGCACCTGACGGCGCATCTATCTCAGGAAACCGGCGCGGCGGCAAGTGCAGGCGGAGCGAACCTGTAACCTCCGTCGCAGAGGGGTGTTTCACGGGCGGATTGGCAGCCGCCCCGAATGGCGATTTCAGCTCGCAAATTTTGCGTGACAATGGGCGACCGCGACGCTACATACGCGGGATGTCGACGACTTCAATCTACGCCTCGCGATTTTATTCGTACCGCTGCTCCCAGCGGATGCGGGCCCGTGCGTAACTGAATTCGACGCGACGACCACCCGAACAGCCGCTAGTCTACCTGGCGGCTTTTTTGTTCCGCACGGTATGACCAAACAGGAGCCATACAGTGCCCGATACCATCGATGATCTGCGTATTCTCGAGATCACCCCGCTGACCAAACCCGCCGATATCATAGCGGAAATTCCCCGAACTGCTTCAGTCAGCGAGACGGTGACCAGCAACCGCAATGCCATCCATCAGATTCTCGAGGGTGAAGACGATCGCCTGATCGTCGTCATCGGCCCCTGCTCCATCCACGATCCGGTTGCCGCACGCGAATATGCCGCGCGGTTGGCCGAGCAGCGACAGCGCTTCTCCAGCGACCTGGAAATCGTCATGCGCGTCTATTTCGAAAAGCCCCGCACCACAGTCGGCTGGAAGGGCTTGATGAACGACCCGCATCTCGACGGCAGCTACCGTATCGAGGAAGGGCTGAGAATTGCCAGACGCCTGCTGCTCGACGTCAATGCGATCGGGCTTCCCGCCGGCGTCGAATTCCTTGAGACGATCACGCCGCAATACATTGCCGACCTCGTCAGCTGGGGTGCGATTGGCGCGCGCACGACCGAGAGCCAGATCCATCGCCAGCTCGCCTCCGGCCTCTCCTGCCCGATCGGCTTCAAGAACGGCACCGACGGCGGCGCTCGCGTCGCGCTCGACGCGATCCTGGCAGCTTCACAACCGCATCACTTCCCGGCCGTCACCAAGGACGGACAGGCGGCAATCGCCTCGACGAAGGGCAATGAGGACTGCCACATCATCCTGCGCGGCGGCAAGCGGCCGAATTACCAGGCGGCCGATGTCGAAGCCGTCACAGCGGAATGCCTGAAACTCGGGGTCGCCCCGCGCATCATCATCGACGCCAGCCATGCCAACAGCAGCAAGGATCCGATGAACCAGCCGGGGGTGGCCAAGGACGTCGCCGGACAGATCGCCACGGGCAATCATCACATCAAGGGCATGATGATCGAAAGCAACCTCGTCGCCGGTCGCCAGGATCTCGTCCCCGGCAAGCCGCTGGTCTACGGCCAGTCCATCACCGATGGCTGCATCGGCTGGGATATATCGGTGGAAGTACTTGAGGATCTCGCCAAGGCTGTCCGCGACCGCCGCAAGGCCGCCGTTGCCGCTTAGGCGGCCGCATTCAACGCGGCGGGCAGACCCGCCGCCCATTCAAAAATGGCTTGTGGAGTCGGCGGCATCGATGCAATCGTACGCCGTATGACTGAATATTTTAAGGACAAGAAGCTTGATTGCCGCTCCTGCTCGCTTGCTTTTAGCCTGTTGTATAGCGTCAACCATGGGATTCAGTGCCGAGCTCGCCAAGGCTGACACAGCTGATAGCCCAAGCGTTTTTAAATTAGGTAGCTCGCTAGATGAGGCCAGGCGCATCTCAAGCGAGCGGGGTTGGAACGTAAGGGTGCTTTCACCTGAGCTGCCCGGTCAATGGTATGTTGATGGCGCAGAAGTTAGTCTTGTCGTTTGCGATAACAACCAAATCGTCGCGGTGACGAAAACACGAGATGGAGGCGTTGATGAGTTCGCCTCGATCGTGTTCTATTCGTTCACATCCAAGTATGGTCGACCGGAGACAACCGTAGTGGCATTTCAGTCGGGACCGACCACAGTTTCAAGTATCGATTCAAAATTTCCCCCTTCCGGGGGTGAGTCTGTTTCGGTGCAACTACAAAGCATCGGAGGGCACTCAAGAGTTACTGTGCACCGCGCTTCTGAAACATTGTGTCCGGCGGAAACAGCCCCCGCTAATCAGTGACTGCCCATCCCGCCATCATGAACTGGCGGTGCGCCCTCTCAAGATTTCGCCGGAAAATACCGTACATAGGCGAATTCCTCGCCATCAGGAGACCAGCAGGGCACGTTGATCGTGCCCTGCCCGCCGAACAGCTCGAACAGCGTCTTCAGATTGCCGCCGTCCATATCCATCAGCCGCAGCCGCACGTCGAGGTCTCGCGGATGGTCGAACACCGAAGGGTCGTAGGACAGGATCAGCACCTTGTCGTTTTTGGGCGAAGGATGGGGAAACCAGTTCCCCTGATTGTCCGACGTCACCTGCTCGAGGCGTGTGCCATCCGGATGGATGCGCCAGATCTGCATCAAACCGGTGCGGCTGGAATTGAAATAGATCCACTGCCCGTCGGCCGAATAATCCGGCCCGTCATTGCGGCCCTCGCCATGCGTCAGCCGCGTCTCGGCGCCGCCGTTAACGGAGATCGTATAGATGTCGAAGAGTTCGTCGCGGATGCCGCAATAAGCGAGCTGGCGGCCATCCGGCGACCAGCCATGCCAATAGGAGGGCTGGTTCTGCGTGACCAGCCGCGGCGTGCCGCCCTCGATCGGCAACACATAGATCGTCGACTTTCCGAATTCGGTCTTGTCCGAGATGACGATTTTGGTGCCGTCCGGCGAAATGCCGTGATCATTGTTGCAGTTGACGGCAAAGCCGGTATCGACCTGGGTGACGTCGCCACCATCGAGCGGCAGCCGGTAGAGCAGCCCGTCGCCGTTCAACAGCAGGTAGGCACCGTCAGGCGAGAAGTTCGGCGCCTCCACCAGCCTGTCGGTCTGCCAGACTTCGCGAGCCCTGCCCGTCCTGACATTGTAGATCTCGACCGAGCTGCGCATGCTGCCTCCCTGATGTCCCGATGGCGCTAGCAATCCCGATTGCGTCAGCGATCCCGGAATCGATTGGTGATCGGATAGCGCCGGTCGCGGCCGAAGTTCTTCTTGGTGATCTTCACGCCCGGCGCCGATTGCCGGCGCTTATATTCGGCGAGATAGAGCAGATGCTCGACCCGGTGAACGGTCGCCACGTCGTGGCCGCGCGCGACGATCTCCTCGACCGCCATTTCCTTCTCCACCAGGCACTCGAGAATATCGTCGAGAACGGGATAAGGCGGCAGTGAATCCTGATCCTTTTGATCGGGGCGCAGCTCGGCCGATGGCGCCTTGTCGATGATATTCTGCGGGATCACCTCACCCGACGGGCCCAGCGCAGTCGGCGGTACATTCTCATTGCGCCAGCGCGCCAGCGCATAGACTTGCATCTTGTAGAGGTCCTTGATCGGATTGAAGCCGCCGTTCATGTCGCCATACAACGTGGCGTAGCCGACCGACATTTCCGATTTGTTGCCCGTCGTCACCACCATCGCGCCGAACTTGTTGGAGATCGCCATCAGGATGACGCCGCGCGCGCGGCTCTGCAAGTTCTCCTCGGTAATACCGCTCTCCGTACCCTCGAAGAGGTTGGACAGCGCGCTGCTGAAGCCGGTTACCGGCTGTTCGATCGGCACGATGTCATAGCGGCAGCCGAGCGCCTTGGCGCAGTCGGCTGCATCCTTCAGCGAATCTTCCGAGGTGTAACGATAGGGCAGCATGACCGTTCGCACCCGCTCCTCTCCGAGGGCATCGACCGCGATCGCTGTGCAGATCGCCGAGTCGATGCCGCCGGAAAGGCCGAGAACGACGGTTTTGAAACCATTTTTGTTGACGTAGTCGCGGAAGCCGAGCAGGCAGGCGCGATAATCGGCCTCCTCGCCCTCGGGGATACGCGCCATCGGTCCTTCGGCGCAGTGCCAGCCCGCTTGCCCACGTTTCCATGTCGTCACTGCAAGCGCCGTCTCGAACTGGCTCATCTGGAAGGCGAGCGATTTGTCGGCGTTGAAGGCGAAGCTCGCCCCGTCGAACACGAGCTCGTCCTGCCCCCCGAGCTGGGCGGCATAGATCAGCGGCAGGCCGGTCTCGATCACCTGCTTCAGCACCACCTGGTGACGGATATCGACCTTGCCGCGATAATAGGGAGACCCGTTCGGCGACAGCAGGATCTCCGCCCCGCTTTCGGCCAGCGTCTCGCAAACGCCGAGATCACCCCAAATATCTTCGCAGATCGGAATGCCGAGCCGCACGCCGCGGAAATTCACCGGCCCCGGCATGGCCCCCTGCACGAAGACCCGCTTCTCGTCAAACTCGCCGTAATTCGGCAGATCAACCTTGTCGCGCACCGCGACGACCTTGCCGCCGTCGAGCACGGCGACGGAATTATAGCGCCCCCTCTCGTCCTGCCTGGGGAATCCGATGACGACGCCCGGTCCGCCATCGGCGGTGTCGGCCGCAAGACTTTCCACCGCCTTCCAGCAGGCACGGATGAAGGCCGGCTTCAGCACCAGGTCTTCCGGCGGATAGCCGGAGATGAAAAGCTCGGTCAACACGAGCAGATGCGCGCCCTCCCGACCTGCATCGGCGCGTGCTTCACGTGCTTTGGCAAGATTGCCGGCCACATCGCCGACCGTGGGATTGAGCTGGCCGATAGCGATGCGGAAGATATCGGAGAGAGCGTTTTCCTGTGTCATGTCATCTGTTTAGCCTGCGGCTCCCGCTACCGCAACACGTTCGCGGCCAAAGCGTTGCACCGAGCTCACGAATTTTTTGTGAACAGGCGCGCTGAAGGCTTACGGCACCGATGCATTGCAATTTACCGGCGGAGCGGAATACTGACGCACGAAAGCGGCAGCATTGATAACGGTCATCGGAAACAGGCCATGAATAACTTCTCGAACTTCGTGCACCATCATTTCGACAAACCGGCCGACGAACTCGGCGACACGGAAAAGCGCGTCCTGGCGAAAGCGCACGAGCGCAAGATCATCTCGACCGACGTCAACGCCGCTTTTTCGGCCGAGGCCTCGTTCGGAGAACGTATCGCCGACAGCATCGCCCGTGTCGGCGGGTCATGGTCGTTCATCCTCGGCTTCCTGGCCTTCCTCGTCGTCTGGACGATAATCAACACCATCGTTTTGGCGAGTGGCGCTTTCGATCCCTATCCCTTCGTCTTCCTGAACCTGATTCTGTCGATGCTCGCCGCCATCCAGGCACCGATCATCATGATGTCGCAGAACCGCCAAGCCGAGCGCGATCGCTTCGAGGCGGCCAAAGATTACGAAGTCAATCTCAAAGCCGAACTCGAAGTGCTCTCTCTGCACCAGAAGATCGACATGCGCGTCCTGACCGAACTGACGGCGCTGCGCGAAGACGTCGCTCGTCTCAGCGCCGCGCTCGCTGCCAAGACCTGACGCAGGGCATCCTCAAATCAACGGGATGGATACCTGTCATATTGCGGCAGGCCATCTGTTATCTCGTAGAAATCACCCTTGTCGGTGCAATAAATGTGATGGCTGAAGGCAAGGCCGCTCGGTTCGTCGAAGGCGCCTGCCAGGACCGAAACCTCCACCGCTTCATCCCCCTGCCAAAACAGAGCGGAGCCGCAATTGGCGCAGAAGCCGCGTTGCGCCTCACCGCTCGACCGTACCAACGAACCGCGCCGGGATCTTCCACCGAAAGCGCCACGCGCGGTACGTTGACCGCAGCATAATAGAGTCCCGTCTGCCGGCGGCATTGGGAACAGTGGCAACCGACGACAGGTCCGGGCTTTGCCCGAATTGAAAATCGCACGGCGCCGCAAAGACAGCCGCCTGTATGGTGTTCACTCATGATCGCTCTCCCCTCGCTCCTGGAGAAACTTGCGGCCACAAAACCTTGTCGTCAAATCCATTCCCCTGAACGAACGATCAGAAATCTTGAAGCATTCACTGGTCGCTGGCGGTCCTCGGATGTTGCCCGTTGACCACACCCGCCGATCTCCTCTCATCACCGAGTTGAACCGCACCCTGTTCTCGGTGATACTAGTGGCTCATTTTATTCAACCGCCGGGAGACTGACATGAGAGCGACCCTGTCCAGACAGAAAGGAAACATCGCCCACAAGGACATTTTGCTTCATGCACACGCCATTCTCTCGCGCGAGGAAAAGCTCGCGACTCCATAACCTCTTCCTGAACTTCTTCCGCGACTATTCGAACGCCGCTGAACGCCAGCGGCGCTGGTCGCGCATGCGCAAGTTCATCTGCTATTACCGCCCGCATCTACCTTTGCTGCTGGCGGATCTGCTTTGCGCCATCCTCGTGGCCGGCACCGCCGTGGCGTTGCCCCTCTGCGCCAACATCGTCACAAGCCGGCTTCTGGCTCTGCCGGATGCCCCCGAAGCCTTTGCGCAGATCCTTGCCATGGGCGGTGTGATGCTGGCCGTTCTGGCGGTCCAGATAGCGGCGATCTTCTTTGTCGATTATCGCGGTCATGTCATGGGCGCCCGCATCGAAGCGACGGTGCGGCAGGAACTCTTCGAGCATTGCCAGAACCTGTCCTTCAGCTTCTACGATCGCCAACGCACCGGGCAATTGATGAGCCGCATCACCAACGATTCCCTCTGGCTGGGCGAGCTCTTTCACCACGGCCCCGAGGATCTCTCCATTGCCGTTCTGAAATATGGGGGCGCCATGCTGGTCCTGTTCTTCATCGACCCGCTGCTGGCGACCCTCATTCTGCTGCTCACTCCGGTGGCGGTGGCCTATGCACTCTATTTCAACCGGCGCATGAACCATGCGCTCGAAGCCAGCAAGCGGCAGATCGCCGCCGTCAACGAGCGTGTCGAGGATGCGCTGGCGGGTATCCGTGTCGTCCAGTCCTTCGCCAACGAGGCGCTGGAAAGGCAGCGTTTCGCGGCGCAGAACCAGCGTTTCCTGCAAAGCCGCGCCGACGGCTACCGCAGCGAGGCCTGGTTTTCGGTCGGCACCGAAACCTTCGCCCAGGTCGTCACCATATTGGTGATCATCGCAGGAGGCCTGCGCATCCTAACGGCGGACCTGACCGTCCCGGATATGCTGACCTTCCTGCTCTGCGTCGGCGTGCTGGTCGATCCGGTGCAGCGGCTCGCGAACTTCGTGCGCCTCTGGCAGGAGGGATATACCGGCTTCATCAGGGCCATGGAAATCCTCGAGATCGATCCCGATATCACCGATCGGCCGAACGCGCGTCCGATGCCGGCGCCGAGAGGCGAGATCAGTTTTTCCGACGTCGCCTTCGGCTACGAAGCCGATGGTCCCAGGGTGCTGGAGCGGCTTTCTCTCACCATTGCCCCAGGGGAATTCGTGGCCCTGGTCGGCCCTTCGGGAGTGGGCAAGAGTACGCTTTGCGCGCTGATACCACGCTTCTACGACGTCGAGGCGGGCGCAATCCGCATCGACGGAAGCGATATCCGCGATGTCACGCTGGCCTCACTGCGGCGCCATGTCGGGGTGGTGCAGCAGGATGTCTATCTCTTTGCCGGCACTGTTGCGGAAAACCTGCGCTACGGCAGGCCGGATGCGACCGATGCCGATCTCGAAGCGGCGGCCCGGGCCGCCAATGCGCATGATTTCATCATGGCCCTGCCCAATGGCTATGACACCGATATCGGCCAGCGCGGCGTCAAACTCTCCGGCGGCCAGCGCCAACGCATCACCATCGCCCGCGCTTTCCTGAAAGATCCGGAAATCCTGATCTTCGACGAAGCGACCAGCGCGCTCGACAACGAGAGTGAACGGGCGGTGCAGCAGGCGCTGCTGACCTTGGCGAACGGCCGCACCACGCTGGTCATCGCCCACCGCCTGTCGACCGTCCGCCATGCCGACCGCATCCTGGTCCTGACGGGCGATGGCATCGTCGAACAGGGAACACATGACGCACTCATGGCGCAAGGCGGCGTCTACGCCAATCTACACAGCGTCCAGGCCAGCATCTGAAAAGCAAAAAACCCGGCGTCACGCCGGGTTTTTTTCATCAGTTTCGAGCTGTTCTCAGCCGTTGGCGACCATGCGCTTCTCGTCGCGGCCGCCCTTCATGCGCTCGGCAAGCAGGAAGGCGAGTTCGAGCGCCTGGTCGGAGTTGAGGCGCGGATCGCAGTGCGTGTGGTAGCGGTCCTGCAGGTCGTCGGCGGTGACGGCGCGGGCGCCGCCGGTGCACTCCGTCACATCCTTGCCGGTCATCTCGACATGGATGCCGCCAGGATGCGTGCCTTCGGCGCGGTGGATCTGGAAGAAGCTTTCGACTTCCGACAGGATCCGTTCGAAGGGACGGGTCTTGTAGTTGTTGAGCGTGATCGTATTGCCGTGCATCGGATCGCAGGACCAGACGACCTTGCGGCCTTCACGCTCGACAGCGCGGATGAGGCGCGGCAGGTTCTCGGCGACTTTTTCATGACCGAAGCGGCAGATCAGCGTCAGGCGCCCGGCTTCGTTGCCCGGATTCAGGATGTCGATCAGCTGCAGCAGATCGTCGGCCTGCAGCGACGGGCCGCATTTCAAGCCGATCGGGTTCTTGATGCCGCGGCAATATTCGACATGCGCATAGTCGGCCTGGCGGGTGCGGTCGCCGATCCAGATCATGTGGCCTGACGTAGCATACCAGTCGCCGGAGGTGGAATCGATGCGTGTCAACGCCTCCTCGTAGCCGAGCAGCAGCGCCTCGTGGCTGGTGAAGAAATCGGTTTCGCGCAGGCTCGGGTGGTTTTCCGAGGTGATCCCGATCGCCTTCATGAAATCCATGGTCTCGCTGATACGGTCGGCCAGCTTGCGGTAGCGCTCGCCCTGCGGGCTGTCCTTGACGAAGCCGAGCATCCACTGATGCACGTTTTCGAGGTTGGCGTAGCCGCCCATCGCAAAGGCGCGCAGAAGGTTCAGCGTCGCGGCCGACTGGCGATAGGCCATGGCTTGGCGTTCCGGGTTCGGAATGCGCGACTCCTCGGTGAATTCGATGCCGTTGATGATGTCGCCGCGATAGGCGGGCAGTGTCACGTCGCCCTGCTTCTCGACATTGGACGAGCGCGGCTTGGCGAACTGGCCGGCGATGCGGCCGACCTTGACGACCGGCAGCTGCGCGCCGAAGGTCAGCACGACGGCCATCTGCAGGAAGGCGCGGAAGAAATCGCGGATGTTGTCGGCGCCGTGTTCGGCGAAGCTCTCGGCGCAGTCGCCGCCCTGCAACAGAAAACCGTTGCCCTCAGCGACATTGGCGAGATGCTTCTTCAGGCGGCGCGCTTCGCCTGCGAAGACGAGCGGCGGATAGCTTGCGAGAGTGGCCTCTGTTGCCGCCAAAGCGGCTGCATCGGGATATTCGGGAACCTGCAGGATCGGTTTCTGCCGCCAGCTGCTCGGAGTCCAGTTCTCTGCCATTTTACCAACCTCACTCACATCCATTCCTCGGATGCCCTGTCTTAATATCCGGCGGCTTATAGACCTTTAGATCAAGCTTGCAAAGGCCAATCACCGGAAGCTTTAAACCAGCATATACCATGTCGATTTCCCCATATTTCAGACTTTGCATGTAGAAGCTGAAGGAGTTTCAACTCGAGGACATGTCATGGCGATCCTTCCGCCCGGCTTCATATTGGACCGCTCGGGCAATTTCGGCATCATGACGGCATTGCTGATGGTGCCGCTCGTGGGTGCGGCCGGCATGGCGGTGGATGTGGCCCACGCACTGAGCCTGAGAACGCAGCTCTACGCCGCCGCCGATGCTGCGGCCGTCGGTTCGATCGCCGAAAAATCCGGCGCGGTCGCCGCCGCAATGACAATGAACGGCAACGGCACGGTCTCGCTTGGCAAGACCGACGCCCGCAACATCTTCATCTCTCAAACGTCGGGTGAGCTGACCGACATTCAAATCGATCTCGGCATCGACGTCACCAAAACCGCCAATAAGCTGAACTCGCAGGTTTCCTTCACCGCGACCGTGCCGACGACCTTCATGCGCATTTTTGGCCGGGATTCGATCGCCATCTCCGGCACGGCGACAGCCGAATACCAGACTGCCGCCTTCATGGATTTCTACATCCTGCTCGACAACACGCCTTCCATGGGCGTCGGCGCGACCGCAACCGACGTTTCAAAGCTGCAAGCCAAGACCGGCTGCGCTTTCGCCTGTCACCAGATGGACCAGAGCACCAACAACTACACCATAGCCAAGAGCCTCGGCGTCACCATGCGCATCGACGTGGTTCGCCAGGCCACCCAGGCGCTGACCGATACGGCCAAGGCCGAGCGCGTCAGCAGCGATCAGTTTCGAATGGGTGTCTACACTTTCGGCACCAAGGCCGAGGACGCGAAGCTGACGACGATTTCCGGCCTCACCTCCGACCTGACAAAGGTCAAGAATTATACCGACGCGGTCGACCTGATGACAATTCCTTACCAGAATTACAACAGTGACCAGCTCACGAGCTTCGACAGCGCGATGACGCAGATCAACACGATCATCGACCCCGCGGGCGACGGAACCTCGAATATCAGCCCCGAAAAAATCCTGTTTTTCGTCGCCGACGGCGTCGGCGACAGCTACAAGCCCTCGACATGTACCAAGAAGACGACCGGCGGTCGCTGCCAGGAGCCGATCGACACGTCTTTCTGCAAGCCGCTGAAGGACCGCGGCGTCAAGATCGCCGTGCTCTATACCACTTACCTGCCGCTGCCCAGCAACAACTGGTACAACACCTGGATCAAGCCCTTCCAGAGCGAGATACCGACGAAAATGCAGGCCTGCGCCTCGCCCGGCCTTTATTTCGAAGTCACGCCGACCGACGGCATCGCCGACGCGATGAAAGCGCTTTTCCTCAAAGTCATCCGCGCGCCGCGCATCACCAGTTAACAGTGCTCAGAGGCGCTGCCCATCACGGATGCGGTAGCTCGGCGCATACATGGTGACGAGCTCTTCGGCCGCGGTCGGGTGCAGCGCCATCGTCCGGTCGAAATCGTCCTTGGTGCAGCCGGCCTTGAGCGTGACGCCGAGCAGCTGCGCCATCTCGCCGGCATCGTGCCCGAGAATATGAGCCCCCACCACCTTGCGGCTCGCCGCATCGACGATCAGCTTCATGATCATCCGCTCGGACCGGCCGGAAAGCGTCGCCTTCAGCGGCCGGAACTGGGCCCGGTAGACTTCGAGCTCGCCATAACGCTTGCCCGCCTCCTCTTCCGACAGGCCGACGGTGCCGATCTCGGGCTGTGAGAAGACGGCGGTGGGGATCAGGTCATGGTCCGGCCGGGCCGGATTGTTCTTGTACTCGGTCTCGATGAAGCACATCGCCTCGTGAATCGCCACCGGCGTCAGCTGTACCCGATTGGTGACATCACCGAGAGCATAGATATTTTCGACGTTTGTACGGGAATAATCATCGACTATGATGGCGCCGCGCTCGTCGATGGCGACGCCGGCTGCCTCGAGGCCGAGGCCTTCCGTATTCGGATCGCGCCCGAGCGCAAGCATCACGACATCGGCCTGCAGCGTGCCGCTGTTCAGCGTCTCCAGCACCAGCCCATCGTCAGTCTTCGAAACCTGCTGCAGCGTGTCATGACAGAGGATACGGATGCCCTTGGCGACCATCGCCTCGTGCAGCCCCCGCCTTAGATCCTCGTCGAAGCGGGACAGGATCTCGGCGCCGCGATAGATCAGCGTCGTCGCCACGCCGAGGCCATGGAAGATATTGGCGAATTCGACGGCGATGTAACCGCCGCCTGCGATCACGATCGATTTCGGCAGTTCCTCGAGATGAAAGGCGTCGTTGGAAGAAATGCAAAGCTCGTGTCCGGGAAGCGCGACATGCGGGTTCGGGCGTCCGCCGGTGGCGATCACGATCGTCCTAGCCGTCACCGTCTGCCCTGTTTTCATGAGCCGCACCGTATGGGCATCGACGAGTTCAGCACGCGTTTCCAGGATCTCGGCATTGGCGCCGGCGAGCCCCTTCTTGTAGAGGCCTTCCAGCCGCGCGATCTCCGCATCCTTGGCAGCCACCAGCTTATTCCAGTCGAAGCTGCTTCGGCCGACCGTCCAGCCGAAACCCGCCGCATCCTCGAAGTGCTCGTGGAATTGCGAAGCATAGACGAAGAGTTTCTTCGGCACGCAGCCGCGGATGACGCATGTTCCGCCGTAGCGATATTCCTCGGCGATCGCCACCTTCTTGCCGAGCGAGGCGGCGACGCGCGCAGCGCGCACGCCTCCGGAACCACCGCCGATGACGAAAAGGTCGTAATCATAGGAAGACATGAGAAGCTCCGGAAGGGGAATCGCAGGAAGGACGTTCCTGATATAGGGGCGATCATCATGAAAACAAAAGCCCTGCTCCTGCGTCTTCCCGTACTCCATTGCCGAATCTTGATCGGAAGTCGCCTCGGTCACCGTTTACGGTTGACCCTGTCGGCAGAGGCTGGCAGGCAATGCACGAGACTGAAAGGATGCCGGAGCAAAAGATGGATCAAACTCTCTTCGCCAACCTGTGCAGGGCCGGCAAGTTCAAGGAAGCGCTCAACCTCGCCATCCAGGGCCACGAGGGCGAGAAATTCACACCAAGCCGCTTTGCCATGGACAAGAAAACAGGGCTGCCGATCTTCTACCGCGGCAACAAGCGCGTAGAGCCGGATGAGACTGGCGTATGGCAGTTGGCCAAGAGTTCGAAGGACTGGGGCTGACCGCCCATGCCGTGTTTTCTCTCTCGAGGATTTGCCGCTCTCAGCCGGTAATGTGGAAATCCCTCGGCATATTCTCGAGCTGAGCCGCTTCCGTCTCGACGCTTGAGACCGATGCCCCTGCAGGTCCGCGCCTCAAACTCTCGATCATTGTCGAAATCGCGCTATCCGCTCCAGCGATCAAGGCGGACACGGATCCGTCCGCCTCGTTGCGCACCCAACCCGTTACGCCGAGCCGCAGCGCCTCATCGCGTGTCCACATGCGAAAACCGACACCTTGGACCCTGCCCGATATTCGCACTCGCACCGCCTCGTCATGATCGGACATATCGCCTCACCAAAACCTAGCCGCTATTGCCGGGTCCATCATAACAAAAAAGCCCGGACGATGCCGGGCTTTTGCAAATCTGCGGAGGCAGCCCTTACTTCTGGGCAGCCGGGGCCGGCGCTGGAGCGGGTGCCGGAGCCACTGGGCTCTCGGTTGCCGGCGGCGGCGCCTTGATGACCTTGGACAGTTCGGCATTGCTCTGCTTTTCCAGGTCTCGCGAAATGCCTTGCGCCCAGATGTCGGCAGCCTTGGCCGTTTCGCGGGAGGCGACCGGACCGTCGCGCAGCAGCTTCTTGCCGACGTCCGAATTATAGAAATCCGCAATCGCCTTCAGCTCGTCGACCGTGAAAGCCTTGGCATAGGTGAGCGCCGCCTCCTTTTCGAGATCCCCGCGGCGCGGCGCCAGCTTCAGCGCCTGCGCGTCGACCGTCGATGAAATGATGTCCTGATAATTCGGCGAATCCTGGATCAGGCCGGCCTTCAGGCGCTCAGCGAGGCCGGGCAGGATATTGTCGAACTGGGCAGTGGCGCCGATGGCGTCGATCGCGGCACGAGACGCCTTGAGCTGCTCCTCGGAGACCTCCTGCGCCTTGACGGCGGAGCCGAAGGCAAGCCCGGAGAGAACGAGGGTCGCAGCGGCGAGACGGCCAAGACCTGCAATGTTCATCATGAGTGTATGCTCCTGTTATCTGTTTGCCTGCAGCGTGCGCGCACCCGCAGAACCGGCGATGATCGCAAGTGCCGCCATATTGATAAAGAGTCCGTGTTCAACGACGCCGGGTATGGAATTCAGCTCGCTCGAAAGCGCCTCTGCATCAGGAATGCGGCCAAAAGATGCATCGATGATGTGATGGCCGCCGTCCGTGGTAAACTCTCCGTCACCGGACTGGCGCAGGTTGAGTTCGCCGGAAAGGCCGAGCCGGGCGGCAACTTTTTCGATGGCGATCCGCGTCGAGACGAGACCGAACGGATTGACCTCGATCGGCAGCGCGAAAGCGCCGAGTGTTTCGACCAGCTTGCTCTCGTCGGCGATGACGATCATCCTCTGCGACGCGGCAGCGACGATCTTTTCGCGCAGCAGCGCGCCGCCCCCACCCTTGATCAGCCTGAGCGCCGGATCGACCTCGTCGGCGCCATCAACCGTCAGATCGAGCGCCGGCAGCTCGTCAAGCGATTTCAGCGGAACACCGAGCTCGACACAGAGCCGCGCCGTTCGTTCGGATGTCGGAACACCTTCGACCTGGAAGCCGCCCGCGACCTTCTCCGCCAGCAGGCGAACGAATTCTTCCGCTGTACTCCCAGTTCCGATACCGAGACGCATCCCGCTTTCGACATGGGCGAGCGCGGCCTCGGCGGCCTTGATCTTCATTTCGCGCGCATCCATGCGCCGCCAGCTCCGAATTATTGCGTTGGATGTGCTGTTTACACGGCTCGCCTGGCAAACGAAAGTCAAAATCATCACGGAAAATGAAAAGCCGAAACAAACGCCTGCGGCCTCCCGGTAATCCTCAGGCCGTTGCTTTCCGTCCCGCGATCGCCTACCTCAGGAAGGATATCGTCATTCCGGGAGTGACGCGTCTTTCCCAGGAATGATGCGTCGTTCCATCGACGCCGCTCGCAAGACGCCCATCGCACAAAGAGGCAAATCCTTGACCCCTGCCCCCGCCCCGCTCGTCGTCTTCGATCTCGACGGCACCCTTCTCGACACCCATGCCGATCTCGTCGAAAGCCTGAATCATACGATCGCAGCCCTCGGCCTCGAACCGGTCAGTTATGACGACCTCACCCATCTCGTCGGCCAGGGGGCGCGGGTGATGATCGAGCGCGCCTGCCGGCTGCGCGGCCATTCGCTCGCGGAAGACGGCCTGCCGCTACTGGTGGAACGCTTCGTCGCCCATTATGCAGGCAATATGCCCGGCCATACTGAACCCTATCCCGGTCTGGTCGCCGCGATGAACCGCCTGAAATCCGCCGGCTATCGCCTCGCCGTCTGCACCAATAAGATGGAGAGCCTCGCGCTCGGTCTGCTCGACAAGCTCGAACTCGCCCACTATTTCGAAGCCGTCACCGGCGGCGACACCTTCCAATATCGCAAACCCGACGCCCGTCACCTCACCGGCACCATCGAGCGCGCCGGCGGCGATATTTCCCGAACCGTGATGATCGGCGACAGCATCAACGATATCGCCGTGGCCAGGAACGCCGCCGTGCCGTCGATTGCAGTGCCTTTCGGCTACTCGGATGTGCCGGTTTCAAGCCTCGATCCGGATGTCATCATCACCCATTACGATGAACTAACGCCGGAATTGGTGGAAGGTTTGCTGAAGGGTTCTGCGGCCAAGGTTGCTGTCTGAGGAGTGGCCACTTCGCCGATGCTCCTGCAGTTGCGGCCCCCTCATCCGGCTGCCGCCACCTTCTCCCCGCTGGGTAGAAGGGACAAGCCTCTGATGCTCTGCGCCAACTAAAACGTCTCAGATTTATAAGGCGTGCGCCGCTGGTTTCCCCTTCTACCCAGAGGGGAGAAGGTGGCCCGCAGGGCCGGATGAGGCGGCCACACGGCAGATCCTAACCTCATATTGCACGCAGACGCCCCAAAAACAAAACGGGCGGCCCAAAGACCGCCCGTCAAAACCACCACAAATTAGGCGTCAGATCTGCGCCCCACGCGCCTTCGTCGTCGCATCGAAAGCCTTGTCGACATAGGCGTCACGGCCGTAGACGTCGTCGAAATACTCCACCACGCCATCCTTGTTCGGCCAAGCGGTGAAATAGGAGACGTAGACCGGGATCTTCTGCGGCACCTTCACCGCATGATTCTGGCCGCTGGCGATCTGCCTGGCGACATCGTCGGCCGTCGTGCCGAGCACGGCGGCTGCCATCGCGCGCGGATTGGCAAGGCGCACGCAGCCGTGGCTCAGTGCCCGCATATCGCGCTTGAAGAAGCTCTTCGAGGGCGTATCGTGCATGTAGATCGCGTGGCTGTTCGGGAACAGAATCTTCAGTTCGCCGAGGGCATTATCGCTGCTTGGCGGCTGGCGCACCGAAACATTTGCTGTCGAGCCGTACCAGTCGACGCTGGACGAGGCGACGGCATGGCCATTCACCTCAACCTCGTAACCGAGCTGATCGAGGTAGTTGGGATCCGAGCGCAGCTTCGGCAGCATTTCGTTGATGATGATCGACTGCGGCACGCCCCAGAACGGGTTGAACTCCACCGTCTCGATCTCGTCGTTGAAGAAATAGGTCTGGTTGTTCTTGCCGCCGACCACCACGCGCATTGACAGCTGTTCCTTGCCGTCATTGTGGTAGTAGGCCATGTAGGCCGGCTGATTGATCATGACGTAGCGTGAACCAAGATCTTCCGGCAGCCAGCGCACCTGTTCCATGGCGACGACGAGCTTGTCGATCTTCGAGGCATTGGTATCGCCGCCAGTCATGGCGCGCACCGTCGCCTGGCCGATGACACCATCGGGCTTCAGGCCGTGCTCTTTCTGGAAGTCCTCGACCAGCGAGACGATCTCGGGCGAATAGTCGCTGCCGCCCGCGTAAGCTGCGAACGTCGCCGCATGATCGGTCTTCAGCTTCTCGGATCCGTGCTTCTGCAGCGCCTTGACGATATTGGCAATCTCGGACGAGCTGTCACCGGGTTTGAGCAGCCCCTGGAGCGAAATGACGATCTGCTCCTCATTGCCATCGGCGGCGCGAAGCTTGGCAAGCTCCGCCTTCAGCGCCTCGAACTGTGGGCTATCGGGCGAACGGCTGGTGATATAGGCGCCGGCATTCGGGCTCATGCGGGCAAGCTTCAGCACCGGTGCAAGATTGACGGTCTTGCGCTGGAAATCGTGATAGCCGGAAATCTTGTTCGGATCGATGCGGCCGCGGACCGTGTCCTGCACGAAGGCGAGCACCTTGGCCGAAAGTTCCAGCTCGAACTGCGTCAGTGCCCGGTCGCGCGCGGCAGGATCGGGATTGGCCGGATCGACCGCCGGCGTCTGCACGGCGTAATCGGCAGGGTCGAGGCCCACGGAAGCCGCATCGGCCAGCGCCGCCATTGCCGACTGGGCGCGCTCGTTGATCTGGTTGCCGTCGACCCAGACGAGTGGATTGCGGCCATCGCTGTAATAGGTTTCGAGCGCCTTGGCGACGTCGGCATTGGCGCGAACCTTGGCCTGCGCCAGGAAGCGGCGCTGCACCACCGGTTCGGAATCGCTCCCCGGCGAAACCTCAGCAACCGCACCCGTGACGATGGGATCGGCGAACTTGCTGGTATCGACGAACTGCAGGGCTTCGGTCTTGTAGGTGTAATAACGCGGACCGCTCACCTTCGGCAGCGGCGCCTCCGGGTCAAGCCCGCCAAGCGATCCGCCTTCGCCGCCACGCGGCGCCACACGCCCGGGCGGCATCTGATCCATGAAAATGGTGCTCTGAGTCCGCTGCCTGTCGCCGCGCAGCATATCCATCAGCGTATAGGCATGCGCGGGAGCGGCCATCATTGCCAGGCTGCAAGAAACTGCCAATGCGGATACCGCGCTTTTCAAAACGAACGTCATATAAATTCCAGTCCCGATGTCATGCTGTTCTCAGCTCAAATCCCGCGAAACTCAAGCAGCGTAGGGCCTCATTGATCAGAAACCGGCCTTCGCCGCCAGCGCCGGTGGACTAATTTCATGTGAGAGGAATCCTGCGCGGCGCCGCACAGCAGTTCACACAAAATTATGAAATTATTAGTTAATTTTTTACCGAATTTTCGCAGCCGGGCCAGTACGGCAAAAACGTGCCGATGCATAAAATTTCCAACGTGGCCGAAAAAGCACGCCGCCTGGCAGGCACAAACATGACTGTGATCATCAATATTTCGCACCGCATCCGGTTTTCTTGCCCTGGTTTCCAACTTATAAGACCACATCTTTCGAAGATGCCAGAAAATAGCATGTGATAGGAAGGCAAGGCTCATGACCGCAACCCGCACCGAAACCGATACTTTTGGCCCAATCGACGTCGCCGCCGACCGATATTGGGGCGCCCAGGCGCAGCGTTCGCTCGGCAATTTCAAGATCGGCTGGGAAAAGCAGCCGCTGTCGATCGTCCGCGCGCTCGGCATCGTCAAACAGGCGGCCGCCCGCGCCAACATGTCGCTCGGCCAGCTCGATCCGACGCTGGGCAAGGCCATCGTCGACGCCGCCCAGGAAGTGATCGACGGCAAGCTCGACGAGCACTTTCCGCTGGTCGTCTGGCAGACCGGTTCCGGCACGCAGTCCAACATGAATGCCAACGAGGTGATCTCCAATCGTGCCATAGAAATGCTCGGCGGCGTCATGGGTTCCAAGAAGCCGGTGCACCCGAACGATCACGTCAATATGAGCCAGTCGTCGAACGACACCTATCCGACGGCGATGCACATCGCCTGCGCCGAACGGATCGCCCATCATCTGCTGCCGTCGCTGAAGCACCTGCATGCCGCCCTGGACATGAAGGTCACCGAGTTCAGCCACATCATCAAGATCGGCCGTACCCATACCCAGGACGCCACGCCGTTGACGCTTGGCCAGGAATTTTCCGGCTATGCCGCCCAGCTCGGCTCTGCCATCAAACGCATCGAGATGACCCTGCCCGGTCTCTGCGAACTCGCTCAGGGCGGCACGGCCGTCGGCACCGGCCTCAACGCACCCGTCGGCTTTGCTGAGAGGGTCGCCGAGGAGATCGCTGATATCACGGGCATGCCCTTCGTCACCGCGCCGAACAAGTTCGAAGCGCTCGCCTCGCATGACAGCATGGTCTTTTCACACGGCGCCATCAATGCGGCGGCTGCCGCCCTCTTCAAGATCGCCAACGATATCCGCCTGCTCGGCTCCGGCCCCCGCGCAGGCCTTGGCGAGCTGGCGCTGCCGGAAAACGAGCCCGGCTCCTCGATCATGCCCGGCAAGGTGAATCCCACCCAATGCGAAGCGCTGACGCAGGTTTGCATCCACATCTTCGGCAACCACGCCGCGCTGACTTTCGCCGACAGCCAGGGCCATTTCGAGCTCAACGTCTACAATCCGATGATGGCCTATAATTTCCTGCAGTCGGTGCAGTTGCTGGCCGACGCCGCCGTTTCCTTCACCGACAATTGCGTCGTCGGCATCGAGGCGCGCGAGGACAACATCAAAGCCGGCCTCGAACGCTCACTGATGCTGGTCACCGCCCTCGCCCCCAAGATCGGCTACGACGCCGCCGCCAAAATCGCCAAGACCGCTCACAAGAACGGTACAACGCTGAAGGAAGAGGCGCTTGCCAGCGGACTGGTGACATCGGAAGAGTATGACGCGATCGTGCGTCCGGAGACGATGATCGGGCCGAAGTAAAAGGGCCGGAAAACCAGCCCCTCATCCGCCTGCCGGCACCTCCCCGTAAACGGGGCGAAGGGAGATAGCCGCAACCTCTCCGTCCCTCGCCAACCTCTCGCGGGGCACGTCCCCTCTCCCCGTCAGAACGGAGAGAGGGCTAGGGTGAGGGGCACACACACGGCACACCAGACAAGCCTCAAACCAACAACGAAAAATTGTCCATCACGACAGCATTGCCCATGAAGTCGAAACGGATTTCTTCGATGTCTTCGATATCGGCCTCGATACTGGGGCCGGTGACCTCGAGCTCCTGCTGATAGACGATCTGGCCGTCGTTCAGGGCTGTCAGGGTCAGGTGAAAGGGCGATGTCGACAATTCGGCGATCGAGACGCTCTGAAAGGTGAACTCTCCGCCATCGACCATTTTCAAGCTTACGGGGGCCGAACCCGGGGATAGAACGGTATCGCTGAAACCGTCCTCGGTAATGGCGTCGACGCCCGGGATGGTATCGTAGACGATGCCGTTCAGAAGCGTCACGTCGTGGCTGCCGTTCACGGAGAGCGCAAAGCCCCGGTAATTGGGGAGAGAGAAATTATCCGCCCTCGATAAGATGCCCATATCATCGAAATCCAGGACTTCGTGATATTTTTCGCCCTCGTTGACGCCGTCGATCGCCAGCGTCAGCACGCCGAGATCCGTGCCACCCCAGCCGTCGGACATCTTGTAACTCAGCTTTTCGATGAGCTGATCGTACTTCCCCAAATTCTTCACCACGTCGAGCGTATAATCCAGCTCATATGTGAAGTGACCGTCAGGTTTCACTTTGAAGGTTCCGTACTCGCCCTGAATGATCGTTTCGTGGTCAGGCCCATGTTTGGCGTCGATGCGGACGCCATTGACGAAGCGAACATACATGTTCGCTCCTTCGGGATCGCTGGCAAGGCGCAGCAGATCGCCCCTTATCCAGTCATGTTCGAAAAATACGAGAAGGTCGTCGACAGCAGTTGGCTTTGCATTTGTCATTGGAAGCCCCGGCAGGTTAACGCTGCCGGGAATATGAACTGGGCTCCAGTTGAAGGCAACCTGAAGTCGGCCGTTTCGCGACAGATGTCGATTTCTGCTCTCTTATTGCGTGTGCCAGGCGGGTTGCAAAATGTGGCACGACATAGCCCCAGCTCCAGACTCCGCCGTTCCCAATTGCATTTGCTTCGCAGCAGATTTAGACCGGTTCCAATTTAGCGACGCACGCCCAGCAGAAAGGTCACTTGGATGGCTGACGATCTCTTCCCCCTTGGCGAGGATGGCACCCCCTATCGCAAGATCAGCAGCGACTACGTCTCGGTCGACAGTTTCAAGGGCCAGCAAATCCTGACGGTCGATCCCGAGGGTATCCGGCTGCTTGCCGAAACCGCCTTTGCCGACATCAATCACCTGCTGCGTCCCGGCCATCTGAAGCAGCTTGCCGCCATCCTCGACGACCCTGAAGCGACCGACAACGATCGCTTCGTCGCCTACGATCTGCTGAAGAACGCCAATATCGCCGCCGGCGGCGTGCTCCCCATGTGCCAGGACACCGGCACGGCGATCATCATGGGCAAGAAGGGCCGCCGGGTCTGGACAGAGGGCGGTGATGCAGCGGCGCTTTCGAAAGGCGTGCTCGACGCTTATGAAAAGAAGAATTTGCGTTATTCGCAGCTCGCGCCGATCAAGATGTTCGAAGAGAAGAACACCAGGAACAATCTCCCGGCTCAGATCGATATCTATGAGGAAGGCACGGACTCTTACGACTTCCTCTTCGTCGCGAAGGGCGGCGGCTCGGCCAACAAGACCTTTCTCTACCAGGGCACGCCCTCGCTCCTGACACATGACCGGATGATCGACTTCCTTAAGGAGAAGATCCTGACGTTAGGGACGGCAGCCTGTCCACCTTACCATCTGGCGATCGTCATCGGCGGCACCTCGGCCGAGATGAACCTGAAAACCGTCAAGCTCGCCTCGACCCGTTATCTCGACGAGCTGCCGACCGAAGGTTCCGAGAGCGGCCACGCCTTCCGCGACGTCGAAATGGAAAAGGAAATCCACAACCTGACGCAGCAGATGGGCGTCGGCGCCCAGTTCGGCGGCAAGTATTTCTGTCATGACGTCCGCGTCATCCGCCTGCCCCGCCACGGCGCCTCGCTGCCGATCGGCCTCGGCGTCTCCTGTTCCGCCGACCGCCAGGCCAAGGGCAAGATCACCCGCGACGGCATCTTCGTCGAACAGCTCGAAACCGACCCGTCGAAATACATGCCTGAGATCGACGAGGCGAAACTGTCGGAATCGACCGTGCATATCGACCTCAACAAGCCGATGGCCGAAGTGCTCGCCGAACTCTCCAGGCATCCCGTCAAGACGCGCCTTTCGCTCACCGGCACCATCATCGTCGCCCGCGACCTCGCTCATGCCAAGATCCGCGAACGGCTGGAAAAGGGCGAAGGTATGCCCGACTACCTGAAAAATCACCCGGTCTATTATGCCGGCCCCGCCAAGACGCCTGCCGGTTATGCCTCCGGCTCCTTCGGTCCGACGACGGCCGGCCGCATGGACAGTTACGTCGACCAGTTCCAGTCCTTCGGCGGCTCGATGGTGATGCTCGCCAAGGGCAACCGCTCGCGCGCCGTGCGTGAGGCCTGCAAGAAACATGGCGGCTTCTACCTGGGTTCGATCGGCGGCCCCGCCGCCCGCCTCGCCCAGGACTGCATCCGCAAGGTCGAAGTACTCGAATATCCCGAGCTCGGCATGGAAGCGGTCTGGAAGATCGAGGTCGAAGACTTCCCCGCCTTCATCGTCATCGACGACAAGGGCAATGATTTCTTCCAGGAGCTGAACCTGGGGTGACTGGGTGACGTGGCCATTGAGGTCAAGGGCAATCAACGGCGTGCCGTGCAGCCCCCCTCATCCGACCCTTCAGGCCACCCGCAGGGGAGAAGAGGGTGCAAGCCGCCGACCATCAATGGGAGTGAGGCGCTCCCCGGTTTTCTGGCAGCAACCGGGTTTACCACTGGAAATTATCATCCCGAAACATTCACGCGGAAATAGGAGACGATCAAAACCGGATGTCGACAAGATGAATACGATCTCCAACGAGAAAAAGAACTGTAAGTTTTTTAAACGCCGCTCCCGCACAACGGGTATGCACTGTTCCGCCAAAGATACCTTTTTCCATGGAAAATCATAGGCCTGCATGAAGTATTGTCCGGATGCGAAGTTGTCGTATGTAATCTTTGGTATATGTCGCTTTAATCTTTTCCCAAGAAATTTAAGCTAACAACTTAAATATTGCCTTTGAATACATGAGGAGTTCGCCGGATGAATACGGCTGTCGCGCCCAAGGTGCAGGTTCCCGACGTCGCGGGTCAGATCACCTATGCCATGCGCTCGATGGGCGTTGCGCCGATACCGCGCAATTACGAACTCTTCTACGAGGCCTATATCGGCTCCAATCCCGCCCTCACCCGCGAACTCGCAGCCCTTGGCAGCCAAGCCACACAGGCCGAACTCGATGCGCTGGGCGCGCAGTATTTCACCAGCAGCCCCGCACGCGTCTTCGACGATGCCCATTCGCGCATATCGGGCGAACTCGACGGTCTGCTGCGGATTCTGAGGCAGGAGCAGAGTTCACTCGAAAGCTATACAAGGCTGCTCGGCGAGACCCATAAGCGCATCACCTCCAAAAGCAATGCCAGCGTCGAACTGATCGAAAGCGCCATCGAGCTTCTGAGCCAGGCGACTGGTGATACCATGGCGCATGGCGAACGCACCGTCGAGGACGTCGTCCAGCGTTCGCAGGAGATGGACCAGGTCCGCAAGGAACTCGACGAATACAAGCGCATCGCCAACACCGATTCGCTGACGCGCCTTTCCAACCGCCGCGCCTTCGATGACCGCCTTGCAGCGGTCTTCAACAATCCCGGGATGCGGCCGGTAACGGCCCTGCTGCTCGCCGACATCGACAACTTCAAGAAGATAAACGACACCTACGGCCATCCCGTCGGCGACAAGATCCTCGCCACCGTCGCCTCCGTCATCCGCAGCAATGTCCGGCGAGACGTCTTCGTCGCCCGTGCCGGAGGCGAGGAATTTGCTCTGATCATCGAGGGCAACACAGCCGAGGAAGTGACGGCGATCGCCGAACGCATCCGCCGCACGCTGGAAACCACGCCGTTCAAGAATTCCCGCACCCGGGTGAATTACGGCCCGATCACCGTTTCGATCGGCATCTGCATGGCCTCGAATGCGGAGGATGCGGGCGAGCTCTACAGCAAGACCGACATCGCCCTTTACGGTGCCAAGAACGCCGGCCGTAACTGCATTGTCCTCTACCAGGACGGCATGCAGAAGGACTTCAGCAAGAGCTGGCTGATCTACAAGGCCTGACGCGGAACCCTCATGATAAGCACGCTGTCGCCACCAGATGACGGCATCAGCTGTTGTCCGGTTCACTCCACGGCTATTACTTTCTCGACATCAGGAGCGCGAGGTAGCCGCTTCCTCCCTCATTCCTGTGCTCGTCACAGGAATCCCGCCACGGCGCGTCCGCGCCGTGAATACTGTTACGGGGGAGAGAGTCTCCCGCGCCCAAAGACTTGGGCGCACTGGATTCCTGTGACGAGCACAGAAATGAGGGAGGAGAGGTGCGTGGCCACCTCTCGCCATCACAGCCTCTCGGCATCCCTACCACATCGTCTTCGCCGCTCGCCCCGGCCATTCCCGATCATACGTTTCCTGATCGAAATCTTCGACCGCGGCCTTCAGCATCTGGCCCGGCGTCGGCAGCGCCGCGGGATTGGCAAAGTGCTCGGCATTCCAGAGTTCGGCCCGCATCACGGCGCGCGCGCACTGGAAATAGACCTCGTCGATCGAAATGACGATGACGCTGCGCGGATGTTTTCCGTCCATCTCGAAGCTAGAAAGCAGCGCCTCGTCGTTGGAGACGACGCCGCGGCCGTTGATGCGCATCGTCGTATTCGAGCCGGGGATCAGGAACATCAGCGCGAGCCTGGGATCACGCACGATATTGGAGAGCGAATCGACGCGGTTGTTGCCGCGCCAGTCCGGCAGATGCAGCGTCTCGTCGTCGACGACGCGCACCACGCCGCCGAGATCGCCGCGCGGCGAACAATCGAGCCCTTCCGGCCCGACGGTCGCAAGCGCGGCAAAGGGCGAGATCTCGATCATCTGACGATAGAGCGGCGTCAGCCGCTTGGTCACCTTGTCGACCGAGGCCTGCGACAGGCCGGCGCCATAGATCGTATTGAGCTCTTCGATGCTGCTGATGATTTTCATGAGGCGTCCCGCCGCGGCTTGATATGGGCCGGACGCTACAATGCCGCGCGCCTCGCTGGAAGCTCAAAAAATGGAATGATCTCCCCATCTTTTTTGATGCGTTCGCCGGCTTCCTCGCCTGCGCCGCCTTCGAGAAAGGCTGCGATCGCGCCAAGCACGGGAGCCGCGCCGATGATGCGCCGGTGACCGAATCCGTTTGCCCAGAACAGCCGCACTCGATTTCCCGCCGCGCCGTAACGCCGGGCATGGTCCGCTGACACCTCCTTGTCGTCCTCGGCATGGATCACCAGAACCGGCCGGCCGATCGAGCCCGCCGTATGGCTCGCGTCGAAATCCCCGAGTCTCCGTCCAGTGACACGATGTGCCTCATTCTCCAGCGCGGCCTGGGCAACGGGGCAAAGGCCGACCATCCGGCCGAAATCGGTAAAGAGCCAGGCCATCTCGCTCGGCGCGCCGATCAGCACCAGTCGCTCGCCGGTAACGGGCACCGCATCCGGGATCAGGCCCGCCGCCGAGACCATCAGCGCCGCGCCACCGAAGGAATGACCGATCGCCGCATCGAATGCACCGAACCGCTCGCCTGCCGCCGCAATCGCCTCGACCGCAAGTCCCATATGCAGGAAGCGTCCGCCCGCGCGCCCGTGACCGGGAAAATCGAGCGCTATCACCTCGGCACCCGTCGCCGCCAGCATCGAAACGAGATCGGCCATGTAGACGGCGCTCGAGCCCCAGCCATGCGTGACGAGATAGCGCTTGCGCTGACCGAGTGCCCCGCCGTTCAACCGGTAGGCATGTGCTTTGGCGCCGCCGGCAAGCCTGAGGACGAAGCACTCGGCGCCGGCAAGCCGTGCCGCGCCCGCCGCATGCGCCGCCTTCGCCTTCTCGCCCTTCGGCCGTGGCGATGGTGTGCGGCAGAACAGCAGGAATGCAGCCCTGCCCGCCAGCCGCGGCAAAATCGCCTGCAGAAGCCGGAATCCGAGGCGGGTGACCTCAAGCGCGAAATTTGCCATAGTGGGAATCCAAAAGACTGTTCAACACTGAACAATAAAGTACAACGATGAACAAAAATCAATCCCTACCCTGGGATCATCCGCGTTTTCGCAGCTGGATTGCGGTGGCGCGCGCCTGTCAGCTGATGCAGCAGTCCCTGACCCGCTCGCTTGCCGATCTCGACATCAAGCCACCGCACCTCGATATCCTCGTCAATCTCTACCGCTTCGAGGCCATCTCGCAGCAGGAACTGGCGCGCAAGCTCCTCGTCGGCCGCTCCAATATGAGTATGCTGCTGCCGCAGATGGAGCAACGGGGTTTGATCGAGCGGCGCGGCGACGAGCGCGACAAGCGCGTGTTGCGCCTTTATCTCACCGGCGAAGGCCGCAAAGTGACCGAGGCGGCAATGGCGATCCAGACCGACCTCATCGAACGCACGCTCTCGGACGAGCCGATCGAACAATGCATGGCGACCGCCACCTCGATGGAGCGCATCATCGCCATACTGCTGAAAGATCTGCGCGACGATGACTGATGCATGTCACCCAAAAGTGTGCAGCGGTTTTGGAAGGACGACATGCATAAAAAGACCCTCAAGCGCCTCGCATGAACCAAGTTCGATGCGAGGCGCTTGAGGTTCAATGCAGCGACGGCGCCGCCGATGTGCCGCTCAGCGAGCGGTATTCCCAGGCGGCGACGATGATCAGCACCAGCGTCGCCAGAATGCCGAGCAGGTAGACCTCGATGAACGGGGCTGCGAAGGCCAGCAGGATCACCAGCACGAGGCCGGCAAGATGCGACAGCGGCATCTGGCCGCTGGTCGCGCCCTTGAACCAGAGATTGCCGACGAGGAACAGGCCGGAGCCGCCGAGCACCGCCGCGGCAATGCCGAAATCGCCCGTCTCGTGCGGATGCGAGAACATGAATTCAACCGCCACCGCATGCACAATGATCCCGGCCAGGATCGGAATATGCCCATAGGTGAAGGCCTGTCGCGCCAAGGCTCCCGGCGTTTCCTCATGTTCGATGCGATGGGCGGCGCGCCCGTGGCCGAAGCGGAAATAGAGCCACCACATAGCGACCGTGCCGACGAAGCCGGTGACGAAGACGATGCTCGTCAGGCCTGAGATCGGCAGTTCGGAAAACGTACGGCCGGATACGAGAATCGCTTCACCGAGGCAGATGATAACGAAGAGGGCGCAACGCTCGGCCATATGCGCGCCGGACACGTCCCAATCGCTTGGAACCGAACGGCCGAGCCCGGGCACTGCAAAGCCTGCGGCTGGCCCGGCATATTCAATCGCCAGCGCAATCATCCAGGCAATCAGCCTGGCTTCGTGTTCGAGCAAGCCACCGGCGATCCAGAAGACACCGGCCGCCGCTAGCCAGCTTGTGATACGGGCGAAATTCAGCGTATTGGCCCGGTCGACGCGCGTCATCGCATAGGTCGTAAACAATGAGCGTCCGACCTGCATCGCCACATAGGCGCCGGCAAAGAGCAGTCCCTTGTCGCCGAAGGCCTCGGGGATGGAGGCGGAAAGCACCAGCCCGAGCATCATCAGCACCACCAGCATGCCGCGCACCGGCATCTTCTCTGGATCGAGCCAATTCGTCACCCAGGCGGTAAAAATCCACACCCACCAGACGGCGAAGGTCATCAGCGCCGCTTCGGCAGCACCCAGCGGCGTATAATGGGCAGCAAGCGCATGCGAAAGCTGCGAGATCGAAAAGACGAAGACCAGGTCGAAGAACAGTTCGAGGAAGGTCACCTTGCTGCCGGCGGCGCTGCCTTTGGCGCGCAGCCAGTTCTTTCTATTCGCTTTCGCCATGTGTCCCCCGATGGCCATGAATTGAAATTCAGCGCGGCTTTTCCGCCGTGTCGCGGTTCATGCCCTTTTCCCGGAGCTCGTCCTCATAGGCTGAAAACAGCTCCGCCCCCCGTTCGCCGAGCTCGCGCAGATAGGTCCAGGTGTAGATGCCGGTATCGTGCAGGTCGTCGAAACCGATCCGCACCGCATAATTGCCGGTTGGCGTCATCGAGATGATCGCGACATTGCGTTTGCCCGGCACCGTCACCTTCTGCCCCGGCCCGTGGCCCTGCACCTCGGCAGACGGTGACAGAACGCGCAGCAGTTCGGCCGACAGGTCGAAGCTCTGGCCGTCGTTGAAGGTCACCACCAGCCGCTGCCGGTCCTTTGAAACGCGAAGTTCGCTCGGCCAGATATCGCTCATCTCAATCATCCTCTTTCTCCTGGAGAAGTAGGCGTTCGGCTTTTTCGAGGCAAGCGCAAATTAGCGTGTGCGAAATCCGTTTCCCTTGACGCGGCAATCACATATGCACAAATAGAAACATGTCGCTTGAGACCGGGCTCATCCCGCTTGGCGCGCTTCAAATCCCGCCGCGGAGGAATTGGTGAATAAGAGAATGGGAACGATAGGCAACGCATCGCCGCTCACGGCAGATGCACATCCGATGATCGACCCTTTCGGCCGGGCAGTCACCTATCTCCGCGTCTCCGTCACCGACCGCTGCGACTTCCGCTGCACCTATTGCATGGCGGAGAATATGACCTTCCTGCCGAAGAAGGATCTCTTGACGCTCGAAGAGCTCGACCGTCTCTGTTCCGCCTTCATCGCCAAGGGCGTCAGCAAGATCAGGCTGACCGGCGGCGAGCCGCTGGTGCGCAAGAACATCATGTATCTGGTGCGCAAGCTCGGTGAAAAGATCGGCTCCGGCCTCGATGAGCTGACGTTGACCACCAACGGCTCGCAGCTTTCCCGCCATGCCGCCGAGCTTTATGATTGCGGCGTGCGCCGCATTAATGTCTCGCTCGATACGCTCGATCCCGACAAGTTCCGCAAAATCACCCGCTGGGGCGATTTTGATAAGGTCATGGAAGGCATTGACGCCGCCCAGAAGGCCGGTATCAAAATCAAGCTCAATGCCGTGGCGCTGAAGAATTTCAACGATGCCGAGGTGCCCGATCTCCTGCGCTTCGCCCATGGCCGCGGCATGGACCTCACCGTCATCGAAACCATGCCGATGGGTGAGATCGAAGAGGACCGCACTGATCAATACCTGCCGCTTTCCGAGCTGCGCGCCGATCTCGAACGTCAGTTCACGCTAACCGACATAGATTACCAGACCGGCGGCCCCGCGCGTTACGTCAGGGTTGCCGAGACCGGCGGCCGCCTCGGCTTCATCACGCCGATGACCCATAATTTCTGCGAGAGCTGCAACCGCGTCCGCCTCACCTGCACCGGCACGCTCTATATGTGCCTCGGCCAGAACGACGCCGCCGATCTCCGCGCCGCACTCCGCGCCACGGAAGACGACGCCCTCCTCCACGCCGGCATCGACGAAGCTATCACCCGCAAGCCGAAAGGCCACGACTTCATCATCGACCGCACGCATAACAGACCGGCGGTGGCGCGGCATATGAGTGTCACTGGTGGGTGATAAGTTGGTGAGGTGGGCGTGCCGCGTGGCCCCCTCATCTGCCTGCCGGCATCTTCTCCCCGAGGGGAGAAGGGATCAGGCGGCACGACCGCCATTCCACAACTAAGTTCTAGAGGGACGCGAGGCGCTGCGGCGATTCCGCTTCTCCCCAGCGGGGAGAAGATGCCGGCAGGCAGATGAGGGGGCCACACGGCACGCCCTCTATTGCCCTCCGCTAACGCTCAGCGCACTCGCTCCCTTGCCCTCCCGGGCATCTTCTCCCCGCGGAGAAGAAGGAAACTGCCGCAATGCCGTGCTCCCAAATCACCCAGGCTTACGCGCACAAATCGCAAACCGCTCCTGCACCATCCGCTCCAGCCCGCGCAGGAACGGCATCTTGCGCGCCTGCGCCCAGTGAATATCCGCGAGCTTGCGATCGACCACGATATCCGTAAAGCCGGCTTTACTGAGAAGATCGACGATCGCTTCGGCCGGCATCTCGTGGGAAAAATGCACGCGGGAACGGATCTTCTGATGGCGCGCCATCATGTCAGGTGACATATGGCTTGCCGCCGGCTTGCCCGTCATCTTCGTCCAAAACTTCTGCAGGCTCTTGACCCAGGTTTCCCGGCCCATATTGCCGTCGACGATCAGCACCTTGCCGCCCGGTTTCAGCACCGCAAACCATTCCTTGAAGGCCGAAGCCGGGTCCACCAGCGTCCAGACGAGATGCCGGTTGGTGATGGCGTCGTAGCTGTCCCTCGGCTCCATGGTGTTTTCGGCGTCGCCGGAAACGAAGCGGATATCGGTGCCGCGCTTTTTCGCCTTGGCGCGCGCCTGCGCCAGCATCGCATCCGACCAGTCGAGCCCCGTCACCTTGAAGCCGGCATCATTCATCAGATGCGAGATGACGGCCGTGCCGCAGGCGAGATCGAGCGCCGCACGCCCCTGCCCCTCGCCGAGATGCTTTCGGATCAGCCGCCGCCAGCCCTTCCGTTCCGCTTCGGAAAAGATTTCATGGCCGACGCTCTCGTCGAAGGTATTGGCCCGTTCCGACCAGAAATCGCGAATTTCGTCGCGGATGGAGTAGTTCGTGTTCATGGAATTCATCGCAGGCACCCCGGCATGGCATCAGTTTGGAAATGCTCTAAAACATATAACTTGATTCAGAAAGTCATATTTCTTATGCCTGCGGACATTATTCAGACCTCGGGGGAATTTCCAGATGAATTTCGTGAAAATGTTCGCAGTTTCCGCTGCCACGATTGCGAGCCTGATGCCGCTTTCGGCCCTCGCCCAATCCTTCACCATCAAGGATGTGGCGGGCCGCGAAGTGAGCTTCGACAAGCCGGTCGAGCGGGTGATCCTTGGGGAAGGCCGCATGCTCTACGCCGTCGCGCCGATCGAGAAGGAAGACCCATTCGCCAAGATCGTCGGCTGGCGCAACGATCTCTGGACCACCGACAAGGATGGCTTTAACGCCTATGTCGAGAAGTTTCCCAAGGGCAAGGACCTGCCCTTCCTCGGCAACCTGACCGACGGCACGCTGCAGACCGAAACGGTCGTCAAGCTGCACCCGGACGTGCTGCTGCTGCCGATCGGCAACAAGACGGCCGCCGACGAGGTAAAGCTCGAGGAGATGCTCTCCGGCATCGGCGTGAAGATCGTCTACATCGATTTCCGCGAGCATATTCTCGCCAACACCGAGCCGAGCCTGAGGATTCTCGGCAAGCTCTTCGGCCATGAGGACCGCGCCGAGGCCGTCGCCGGCTTTTGGAAGGAACAGATGGCGCGCGTCACCGACAGGCTGAAGGCGGCCAATCCCCCGAAGCCAAATGTCTTCATGTACCGCGCCGCCGGCCTTGTGGAATGCTGCGGCACATTCGGCCCGGATAATTTCGGCCTAATGGTCGATTTGGCCGGCGGCCACAATCTCGGCTCCGATTTCCTGCCGGGTTACACCGGCTCCATCAATGCCGAACAGGTCGTCGCTTCCAATCCGGAAGTCATCGTCGTCACCGGCTCGAACTGGAGCCAGACCAAGGATGCCAAGGATTTCGTCAATGTCGGCCCGAATGCCGCCGCCACCCTCGGCAACAGCCGCAAGGCGCTGATCACGCTGATGGAAAACCCGGCCTTCACCGGCTCCAAGGCGGTGGCCGGCGGCAATGTCCATGCGATCTGGCACCAGTTCTACACCAGCCCCTACCAGTTCGTCGCCGTCCAGCAACTCGCCAAATGGTTCCACCCGAACCTGTTTGCCGATCTCGACCCCGATGCCACCTTCAAGGAATTCCACGAAAAATTCCTGCCGGTCGCCTATCAGCCGGGTTACTGGGTCGACGCCAAGGCCGGACAGTAAATCGCAATGGCCGAGATCGCCGCACATTCGATCGACGTGGAAGCCGGGAGGGAGCGCTACCGCGCCCTCGCCCGGCGCAAGCTGCTGATCCTTTTCGCCATGACGGCAGCGCTTTGTCTGTCCTTCGCCGTCGATCTCGCCTGGGGGCCGGCCCGCTATAGTCTCGGCGAGGTCGTCTCCGCCCTCCTCGACCCGTCTTCGGTTTCGGATCAGGTCCGCGCCGTCGTCTGGGATATCCGCATGCCGGTCGCCGTCATGGCGATCGTCGTCGGCGCCTCGCTCTCCGTCGCCGGCGCGCAGATGCAGACGATCCTCGCCAATCCGCTCGCCAGCCCCTTCACCTTAGGCATTTCGGCGGCGGCAAGCTTCGGTGCGGCCCTGGCGATCGTTACCAGCGTTCCGCTTCTGCCTGTCGCGGCCGGCCTGCTGGTGCCGGTCAACGCCTTCATCATGGCGCTGATCGCCACACTTTTCATCCATTTCGTCTCGCAGGCCCGCGGCGTCTCGGTGCAGACGGTGGTGCTGCTCGGCATCGCCCTGGTTTTCACCTTCAATGCGGCCCTCGCCTTCCTGCAATATCTCGCCTCCGAACAGGCGCTGTCGGCCGTCGTCTTCTGGACGATGGGCAGCCTCACCAAGGCGACATGGCCGAAGATCTGGGTGACGCTCGCCGTGCTGCTGGCTGCACTGCCGCTCTTTGCCCGCAATGCCTGGGCGCTGACCGCCATCCGCCTCGGTGAAGACAAGGCGGCAAGCTTCGGCGTCAATGTCCGCCGCATCCGGCTGGAAACCATGCTCGTCGTCTCGCTGCTGGCCGCGGTGCCGGTGAGTTTCGTCGGCACCATCGGCTTCGTCGGCCTCGTCGGGCCGCACATCGCCCGCATGATTCTCGGCGAGGACCAGCGCTTCTTCCTGCCGGGCTCGATCCTCTCGGGCGCATTGTTGCTGTCGCTGACCTCGATCGTCTCGAAGTCTATCATCCCCGGCGTCGTCTTCCCGATCGGCATCATCACCGCGCTGGTCGGCGTGCCCTTCTTCTTCTCGCTCATCCTCTCGAACAGGAGCCGGTCATGGTAGCGCTTCAATTGCAGTCGGTCGGCGCCTTTCATGGCCGCAAGCTCTTCGTCGAAGACGTGACGACCCCGGTGATGAAATCCGGTGAGGTCGTCGCGGTGATCGGCCCGAACGCTGCCGGCAAGTCGACGCTCTTCAAGCGCATCACTGGCCTGCTCAAGGGCCCCGGTCATGTCGTCGTCGAAGGTTCGAAGGCGAAAAACGCCATCAGCTACATGCCGCAGGACACCTCGGCCAATGCGGTACTGACCGTCTACGAATCCATCCTGCTCGCCCGCAAGCAGGGCCAGTCCTGGTCGGTCGGCGACGGCGACCTGCGCTTCATTGACGAGATCATGGCAGCGCTTGATATCACCGCCATCGCCTTCCGCGATCTCGGCGCGCTCTCCGGCGGCCAGCGCCAGCTCGTCTCGATCGCCCAGGCGCTGGTGCGCGAGCCCGAAATCATGCTGATGGACGAACCCACAAGCGCCCTCGATCTCCACCGCCAGGTCGAGGTCCTCGATTTCATGCGCCGCCGGGCGCGCGCCAAAGGCATGCTCGTTCTGATCGCCATCCACGACCTCAACCAGGCGCTGCGCTTCGCCGACAAGGTGCTGGTCATCGCCAACGGCCGCATGCGCGCCTGCGGCGCGCCAAGAGATGTCGTCACCGCCGAGATGCTGCGGGAGATCTACAGGGTCGAAGCCCGGATCGAGAAATGCTCGCTGGACCACGATCATGTGATCGTCGATGGCACGGCGCATTGACCCAAGAGAACCTATCCTGAGATAGTGGGGTTGTGCGACGGGATGCGTATTTCAGGTTGAGAGTGTATGGGCATGCCGTGTGGCACCCCCTCTGTCCTGCCGGACATCTCCCCCACAAGGGTGGAGATTGGCAAGTGGCCTGATCCTTGCCCCCTCTCAGTCGGCAGCGATAATCACGTTGCTTTAGTTGTTTGGGGAAGCCGTCACGCCCAGCCGATCTCCCTCCTTGTGGGGGAGATGTCCGGCAGGACGGAGGGGGGTCCCACACGGCATGCCGGCAAACGAAAAGTTCTCCACCCCACCCCGTCAATCAATCAACCGCTGCGCCGTAAACTTGTCGGTCACAAGCATGTCGATCACCCCCACCCGCAACGCGCCTGCGATGGCGTCGGTCTTTTTGGACCCGCCGGCAAGAGCAATGACCCGGTCCACCCGTTCGAGATCCTCGAGTGGAAGCCCGATGACCCGATCGTCCAGCGGCGTCTTGACCGGCTTGCCGTTCTTATCGAAGAAGCGAAGCGAGATATCGCCGACGGCTCCCGCTTCGGCGAGATCGGAGAGTTCGCGCGACGAAAAGATGTTGCCGGAGCGGGCGAGAAGTTCGGACGGCTCGACGGCCCCGATGCCGACGATCGCCAGCGTTATGCTGCCGAACAGGTCCATCGTCTCGCGGACGAACGGGTCGGCCTGCATCAGAAGCTTTGCCTCTCTTGATGTCGTAACACCCTGCACCGGCAGCAGTTTCGGCTCGGCGCCGGTCAGCCGTGCAAGCCGAGTGGTCAGCTGCGTCGCATGCGTCTGCACCGAAGGATCGCCCATGCCTCCCAGGGTCTGGACGACGTATTTCACCTGCGCACTCTTCGACGGATGAATGTTCTCGACCATCTTGAAAATGGTCTGGCTCCAGCTCGAAACGCCGATGATCTCTCCTGGTGAAAGCGTCACCTCCAGGAGATGCGCCGCCGCCTCGCCGATCCGGGCCATGATGGCGCCGTCCCGATCTTCCGTGCACTCGACGACGATCGCCTCCGGCAGACCGTATTTCTGGCGAAGCGCGCCCTCGAGCTCGCTATAGGTGCCGACGGGAGGGATCACGCTGGTGCGTACGATATCTTCAGCCTCGGCGCGCTTCAGCATGCGCGACACCGTTGCCTGCGACAGGCGAAGGTGCTCTGCGATCTCCGCCTGCCGCCGCCCCTCGATATGGTACATCTGGGCGACTCTTGAAATGAGGCGGAGTTCGTTGAGGCGAGTCATCGCTAATCCCAGAGTGAATTTTTATTCACCTTTAGCCTTTGTTTCGCGGGACGTCGAGCGGGCGAGCGCATCATTCCAGGTCTCGAGAAGTCCCACGCGATCGACGGGTTGCGGCTCGATGCTTTGCGTGTTTCGCGGCAGCGCCGCGACAATATCGAGATCGCTCCACAAGCCGATTGACAGTCCCGCTAGATAGGCAGCGCCCAGAGCCGACGCCTCGGGCGCTTCGCATTGGATCACGGGATGTTCGATGAGGTTGGCGACACACTGCATCAGGAAGCGGTTCTGGCTCGGCCCGCCATCCACATAGATCGCGCCGAGCGCGCCGCCGCTCTGTGTCCGCATGGCGGCGATCACGTCATGCACCTGCAAGGCGATGGAATCGGTCACCGACCGGGCCATCTGCGCACGTGTCGTATTGAAGTTGATCTGGGAGAACAGGGCGCGGGCATCGGCATTCCAGTAAGGCGCCCCCAGCCCCACGAATGCCGGCACGAAGCCAGGGCCGCCCGGCTCGGCGCTCGCCGCAAGTTCGACAAGCGCCGCCACATCCGCAAGGCCGAGAATATCGGCCATCCATGGAAGACTGGCGGCGCAAACGAGAATATTGCCTTCGAAAGCGAAAGTCGGCTTCCCCCTGATACGCCATGCAACGGTTGTCGTGACGCCGTTGCGTGGAGGAATGAAGTGCGAAAGCGTCGTCATGACCGAAGAGCCGGTTCCGAAAGTCACCTTGCCGTCGCCCGGCTTGAAGGCCCCATGACCGAACAGGGCGGCATGGCTGTCCCCGATCGCGGCCATGATGGGCGTACCGTCAGGCACCCCCGGCAATCCTTGCGTTCTGCCGAAATCGGCGGAGCTGTCGAGCACCTCGGGCAGCAGCGCGATATCGACGCCGAAAATCTCGCCGAGCTCCTCGCTCCATCTCTGCTCCCTGAGATCGAACAACTGGCTTCTGGCGGCATTCGACGCGTCGCAGACATGCCGGCGCCCGCCCGTCAGGCAGTGGACGAGCCAGCTGTCGATCGTTCCCAGCCGCACCGATCGCCCGGCCGCAATACGGTCGAGCAGCCAGCGGAATTTCGAACCCGGAAACATCGGATCCAATGGCAGGCCGGTGAGCGCCTGCACCCGGTCAAGCCGGCCTTCGGCAACGAGACGTTCGCAATCCTGCGCCGTTCGGCGGCACTGCCAGCTGACCACCGGTCCAAGCGCTTCTCCGGTGTCGGCGTCCCAGGCCGTGACCGACTCGCGCTGGTTGGAAATGGCCACGGCCTCGATCGCCACATTGAGGCCGGCCCTCAGGCAGGCCTCGACCGCTTCGCAGACCGAGGCGTAAAGCCGGCGCGGGTCTTGTTCGACCCAGCCCGGTTTGGGATAGGAGATGCCGACAGGCGCCGACCCTCTGCCGACGATTTCTCCCGTCTCGGAAACCAGAACTGCCTTTGAATTGGTCGTGCCCTGGTCGATTGCCAGAATTGCCCGCATTCCATCCTCCCCGGATCAGGTGACGGCCGAAACGGCAAAAGCGTATCAGCCGCTGATGATCCCAGTTACTTGCGCTTGATCAGCGCCTGCGCGGCGTCGGCGATTGCGGCCGGCGCCATCCCGAATTCGTCGAGCAGGAACTCTGCCGAACCTGTGGGGGCATAGACGCCGGGAACGCCGAGACGCTTCATCGGCACCGGAGCATTGTCGACCACCACCTCGGCGACCGCCGAGCCGAGCCCGCCAAAGATCGAATGCTCTTCGGCGGTCACGATCGCGCCGGTTTCCCTGGCGGCAGTGATGATGGCCTCTTCGTCGATCGGACGAACCGTTGCAAGATTGAGCACCCTGGCATTGATGCCGCGTTCTGCAAGGATTTCGGCAGCCTTCAAGATTCGATGGGTCAAAGTGCCGTTGGCGATCAGGGTGACGTCGGAACCCTGGCGAAGGAGATTCGCCTTGCCAAGTTCGAACTTGTGGCCTTCCGGAAGCAGGTCTGGCACGCCGACCCGTGACAGGCGCAGGAAACAGGGCCCGTCATAACTCGCAGCCCAGGCAACGGCAGCAGCGGTTTCGATGCGGTCACAAGGCGCAATGACCGGAAGATTCGGCAGGACCCGCGTCCAGGCGAAATCTTCGATCGAGTGGTGTGTCGGACCGAGTTCGCCATAGGCCATGCCGGAGGAAATGCCGACCAGCTTGACGTTGGCGTTCGAGTAGGAAATGTCGGCCTTGATCTGCTCCAGCGACCGCCCCGTCAGAAACGGCGCGGCGGCGCAGACGAACGGAAGCCGTCCGCCGTTGGCGAGGCCTGCTCCGACGCCGACCATGTTCTGCTCTGCGATGCCGACATTGACGAGGCGTTCGGGGAATTTCGACTTGAAGCCGCCGAGCTTGGAGGAGCCGACGGAGTCGTTGCAGACGGCAACGATCTTCTCATTTTCAGTTGCCAGCCGCTCCAGCGTGGCGGCGAATGCGTCGCGGCAATCGTAGAGCTTGGGTGAGTTGATTGGCGCGTTCATTACAGGGCCTCCGACAATTCTGCCAATGCGATTTCGTATTGTTCCTTACTCGGTACCTTGTGGTGCCAGTCGACCCGGTCCTGCATGAATGAGATTCCATGGCCCTTGTTGGTATGGGCGACGATGCAATGCGGTCTCGCCCCCCGGTGTTCGAGCGCAGGGACGATTTCGCTCATGGCGTTGCCGTTGATCTCGGTGACCTCCCAATCGAAGGCTTCAAGCTTCGGACGAAGCGGCGCGAGATCGTTGGTTTCGGCCAGCGCCGCGCCCTGCTGGAACCTGTTGTGATCGATGACCAAGGTCAAGTTGTCGAGCTTGAACTGGGCTGCCGCCATGATCGCTTCCCAATTGGAGCCCTCCTGCATCTCACCGTCGCCGGTGACGACATAGGTGTGATATTGAGCGCCCGAGAGCTTGGCGGCTTTCGCCATTCCGATTGCGACCGGAAGACCATGGCCGAGCGGTCCGGTATTCGTTTCGACGCCCGGAACCTTGTTGCAGTTCGGGTGCCCGTTCAGCCTCGAATGGGGCTGCAGGAAGGTGGAAATCTCCTCCTCTGGGATGAAGCCGCGTTTTGCGAGCGTCACATAGAGAGCGCATGCCGTATGTCCCTTTGAAAGAACGAACCGGTCACGGTCGGGATGTTTCGGTTGATCCGGCCAGACATTCAGCACACGAAAATAGAGCGCCGTCAAAATGTCGATGACCGACATTTCCCCGCCAATATGGCCGGCACCCGCTTCAAAGACCGCCTGAAGATCGCGCAATCGGATCTCGCGGGCGATGCGCTCAAGTTCTGTCGTATCCATCGATTCCTCGTGTGCATAAATATTCACTACTCAATATTTTTGCACAAGAACCCGATTAGTCAAGCCCATTATGCTAAGTAGCAAGAACATGTGCAGATGAAATCTTGTTGACAGCCGGAAAGCAACTTGTTAATGAATTTTCCAGCAGGCGTGAATAATTATTCTAACCTGAACAAATATCGGATACAGGCCTACGCAGAGGGAGGAGCAATGGTGGCGCTCGATATCAATGAACACAGGCTTTCGTCCGGTGCGTGGTTGAGCAAGCTCAAGGGAGCGACCGGCCCACTCGTCGGACTGCTCGTGCTGTGCGTCTTTCTGAGCGTCAGCACAGACACGTTTCTTTCGGTTCGAAACGGCCTCAACATCCTCGACCAGATCACCGTTCTCGGCATCATGGCGGTCGGCATGACCTTCGTCATCCTGATCGGCGGCATCGATCTTTCCGTCGGCTCGGCACTCGCGCTGGCGATGATGGTCATGGGCTGGACCGCCAACGTCGCCGGTCTGCCGCTGCCCGTCGGGATCGCCTTTGCGCTGATCGCTTCGGCGGTATCGGGCCTGATCGTCGGACTTCTGGTGACGCAATTCAGGGTTCCGGCCTTTATCGCCACTCTGGCAATGATGTCGGCCGCCCGCGGCGTCGCAAACATGATCACCGACGGCCAGCAGATCGTCGGCTTCCCTGACTGGTTCATGATGCTGGCGATCGATCGCCATTTCGGCGTCATGACAGCCACGGTCTTTCTGATGCTGGCGGTGGTTCTTGCGGCCTGGCTTTTCCTGCACTTCCGCTCCGAAGGCCGCATGCTCTATGCGGTGGGCGGAAACTCCGAAGTTGCGCGCCTCGCCGGCATCAACGTCCCGCTGGTGACGATCGGCGTCTATGTCATAAGCGCCGTCCTTGCAGGCCTTGCCGGCATCGTGCTCGCTGCCCGGCTGGATTCCGTCCAGCCGTCCAGCGGTCTGGGCTATGAACTGGACACCATCGCTGCAGTCGTCATCGGCGGCACTTCGCTCTCCGGCGGCGCCGGCGGCATCGGCGGAACGCTGATCGGCGTTCTGATCATCGGTGTGCTTCGCAACGGGCTCAACCTTCTCAACGTCTCGCCGTTCCTTCAGCAGGTGATCATCGGCATCGTCATCGTGCTTGCGGTCGGGGCGGAGACCATTCGTCGGCGTCGCGCCTGACGAACGGCGTCCGCCGCGTTGGCGGACCTGGAATTCCGCCCCGGAAAATCAGGGCGGATCAATACCCCGAGGGGGAGGACATACCCGAGGGTTCCATTAAACAACGGAGGAAATACAATGAAAATAGCGCGCACCATGCTCGCGTCTGCTGCACTGCTCGGTCTCATGCTCGGTCCCGTACACGCGGCGGAACTGAAGAAGCTGGGCCTCGCCGTTGCCAACCTTCAGGCCAACTTCTTCAACCAGATCAAGCAATCGGTCGAGGCCGAAGCCAAGAAGCGCGGCATCGAAGTCATTACGGTCGACGCCAAGGGCGACGGGCCGACGCAAGTCAACCAGATCCAGGATCTTCTGACCCAGAAAATCGACGCGCTGATCTATATTCCGGCCGGTGCGGCCGCGGCCAGCGTTCCGGTCAAGCTCGCGAAGAACGCCGGCATCCCGGTCGTAAACGTTGACCGCAATGCCGAAGGAGCACCGGGCGATACGTTCCTTGCAACGGATTCCGTCGCCTCCGCCAAGGCTGTCTGCGACTACATCCTGAAGGAAGCCGGCGGCAAGGGGAAGATGGTCATCATCCACGGCCAAAAGGGCACGACGCCGGAAGTGGATCGCTCGAAGGGCTGCGGTGAATCTCTCAAGGCCTCCCCGGATGTAAAGGTCGTCGCTGAGCAGTACTCCAACATCTGGAGCCAGGATGAAGGCTTCCAGATCATGCAGAACATGCTGCAGGCCAACCCCGACGTCTCGATCGTATTCGCTCAGGCTGACGCTCTTGCACTCGGCGCCGCCCAGGCGATCAAGGTCGCGAAACCTTCCCAAAAGATCGTGGTCGGCGGCTTCGATGGCGACACCGCAGCGCTCGAAGCCCTCAGCAAGGGTGTCTTCGACGTTACGGCTACTCAGCAGACACAGAAGATGGGCCGCGACGCGGTTGAAAATGCCGCCAAGCTTGTCGCCGGCGGGAAAGTACCCCCGGTCCAGCTCATGGATGCCACGCTGACAACCAGGGAAAACGTGGCAGGCTTCATCGCCAACCATCCGTAATGAACCAAGGTCTTGAGGAGGTGTGCCGTGACTGATCCCGTTCTTTCCCTGAGGGGCATATCCAAGTGGTATGGGCCGCTCCAGGTTCTGAAGGATGTCAGCTTGGACGTCTATCCGGGCGAAGTGGTCGCACTTCTCGGTGAAAACGGAGCGGGCAAGTCGACGCTGTCGGGCATTATCGCCGGGTCACGCACGCCCTCCGAAGGATCAATGACATGGCTGGGGCATCCTTATGCCCCGGCCACCCCACGGGAAGCGATCGACAAGGGCGTTGTCCTGATTCACCAGGAGTTGCAGCTTCTGCCGCAGCTGTCGATCGCGGAAAACGTCTTCATCGGACGCTGGCCAATGAAGAACGGCGCCGTCGACCGTGCCCAGATGGTTCGCCGGGCACAGGACCAGCTTGCTCGCTTGAACCTTCACATACCCGCAACGCGGACGGTCGCCGGCCTCTCCACCGCAAATCAGCAACTCATCGAGATCGCCAAGGCGCTGGCGCTCAACGCAAAGCTGCTGATCCTCGATGAGCCGACAGCTGCCCTTGGCGGCGCGGAAACGCAAGCTCTCTTCGAACAGATTCGCAAGCTTCGCTCGGAAGGCGTCGGCATCGTCTACATTTCCCACCGTATGGAAGAGATCAAGCAGATCACCGACCGCATCGTTGTTCTTCGCGACGGCGAGCGCGTGCAGGAATTCTCAGACAGCGCGACCCCGGTGCGAACGATTGTCGAGAGCATGGTCGGACGCCCGCTTGACCGTTTGTTCCCCGCCCTGCCCGTTCCGACAGACCGTCCGGTCCTTCAAGTCTCCGGCCTGAGCTCGCCGGAGGACTCGTTCCGTGACGTTAGCTTCGAGGTGCGGGCCGGCGAAATTCTCGGCATCGCCGGCTTGGTCGGCGCCGGCCGCACCGAGCTGGTGCGTGCAATTTCGGGCGCCGATCCGATCAGCGCAGGTTCGATCAAGCTGGAAGGCGAGGAACTCAGGCTGCGCGACCCGGCGGACGCGATCGCCAAGGGCATCGTCATGGTTCCGGAAGACCGCAAGGAACAGGGTCTGATCGTCGGGCACCGGATCAGCGAGAACATTATCTACGCCAATCTCGACAAGCTGGGCCGCGGTTGGATTACGCCGCGCGTCAAACGTTCCTTTGCGGAAAAGGCGGTGGCCAAGTTCGGCGTCAAGGGCCGTGCCGAGCAATACGCCTCGGACCTATCAGGCGGCAACCAGCAGAAGGTCGTGATCGCCAAGTGGCTGATGCGCGACCCTAAGGTCGTGGTGCTCGACGAACCGACGAGAGGCATCGACGTCGGCGCCCGCGCCGGCATCTACGACATCATCGTCAATCTTGCCAAACAGGGCGTGGCGGTCATCGTCGTAAGCTCGGACCTCGAGGAAGTTCTCGGCGTCTCCAATCGCATTCTCGTGCTTGCGCAGGGCAAGCAGGCGGGGATCCTCAATCGTGACGAGGCAAATGACGTTTCGGTCATGGAGCTAGCTACCATCTAAAGCAATTCCAGCAAAAGTGTGCAGCGGTTTTGCCAGGCAAAGCGCGAAGCACTTTTACCGGGAATTGCGTGAAAACAAAACAACAGAGAAAGGAAGAGCGGTGTCCGACATCACTCTGAACGCCCCGAAGCTTTTCGATCTCAGTGGCCAGGTGGCCATCGTCACCGGCGCCGGGAGTGGCATCGGGCAGCGCATTGCCATCGGCCTTGCACAATGCGGCGCCGACGTGGCCCTGCTCGACCGCCGGACCGACGACGGACTGGCCCGGACGGCTGAACATATCAACGCCGTCGGCCGCCGCTCGATCCAGATCGCGGCTGACGTCACGAACAAATCCTCTCTTGCAGATGCTGTAGCACGCACCGAAGCGGATCTCGGCGCATTGACGCTTGCCGTCAACGCTGCCGGCATCGCCAACGCCAACCCGGCGGAAGAGATGGAGGAGGATCAGTATCAGACGTTGATGGATATCAACCTCAAGGGCATATTCCTGTCCTGCCAGGCCGAGGCGCGCGCCATGCTGAAGAATGGACGCGGAGCCATCGTCAACATCGCCTCCATGTCCGGTGTGATTGTAAACCGGGGGCTGAGCCAGGCGCATTACAACGCCTCCAAGGCGGGCGTCATCCATATGTCGAAGTCGATGGCGATGGAGTGGGTCGGCCGTGGCATTCGTGTCAACACCATCTCCCCCGGATATACGGCAACGCCGATGAACACCCGTCCGGAGATGATCCACCAGACCAAGCTCTTCGAAGAGCAGACGCCGATGCAGCGCATGGCGACGGTCGACGAGATGGTCGGTCCGGCGGTGTTCCTGCTATCGAATGCGGCAAGTTTCGTGACCGGCGTCGATCTTCTCGTCGACGGCGGTTTCTGCTGCTGGTGATGCGATGAGAACCGGCAGTTGGAAAATGAACGGTCTCGCTCCCTCCCTGGCTGAGATCGAGGCTGAAGGGGCCAACGGGCGACGGCGTGCGATATCGCCGTCTGCCCGCCCTTCACGCCGATCGAACGGGCGCTCGCGCCTAGTTTTGCTGTTTGTCGAAGATACGAGGAAAGACCATGAAACGCTTTGAGCGAAAGACCGTCGTCATTACCGGGGGCAGCCGCGGTATCGGCGCTGCGATCGCCAGGCGCTTTGCCCGCGAAGGCGCCAATCTCGTCGTCTCGGCCAATGAAGACCTGGTCCACGGCGTTGCCGAGCAGATTCGCGTCGAAGGCGGCAAGGCGATCTCTTTCGTGGGCGATGTCACCGACAAGGCGAGCGTCAAAGCGCTCTACGATGCGGCCGAGCAGGAATTCGGCTCCGTCGACGTGTCAATCCAGAATGCCGGCGTCATCACAATCGCCCGCGTCGAGGACCTGACGGAGAACGAGTGGGACAAGGTCATATCAGTCAATACCAAGGGCGTCTTCCTCTGCGCCCAGGAAGCCATTGCAAGAATGCGCAAACACAAGCGCGGCGGCCGCATCATCAACACCGCCTCCGGCCAGGCCCGCGACGGCTTCATCTACACCCCGCATTACGCGGCCTCGAAAATGGGCGTCGTCGGCATCACCCAGAGCCTGGCCAAGGAAGTCGCCACCGAGAACATCACCGTCAACGCCTTCTGCCCCGGCATCATCGAGACCGACATGTGGGCCTATAACGACCAGGCTTGGGGCAAACTGCTCGGCAACTACGCCCCCGGCGAGCTGATGAAGGAATGGGTCGAGGGCATCCCAATGAAACGCGCCGGCTCCGGCGAGGACGTCGCCGGCCTGGTGACTTTCCTCGCCAGCGACGACGCCGCATACATCACTGGCCAGACGATCAATGTCGATGGCGGGTTGATCATGTCGTAGGCGGGAACTTGGGGCGGCACCGAAGCTGAAACCTGAAGCTGCCATCTGCCTTTCGCTTGCCGCTCAAGGCGTTCGTCGCTGACGCTCCTCACCCCCCTCATCTGCCCTGCGGGCATCTTCTCCCCGCTGGGGCGAAGGGGGAGCAAGCCGCACGGTGGCAATACCTACCGCAAACGTCTCACGTGGAGCGAGACGCCGCCACGATTCCCCTTCTCCCCAGCGGGGAGAAGATGCCGGCAGGCAGATGAGGGGGCTACGGGCACATCGTTCATTGCCTAGCTTCGCCAAGCACAAGCAAAGACAAAATGAACGCCCCTCACCAATCCTACGTCCGGCTAATCGACACCCCACCATCCGCCAGCATCGCCGTCCCCGTCACGAAGCTCGACAGATCCGACGCCAGAAACAACGCCGCATTGGCGATCTCTTCCGGCTGCGCCATACGCTTCAGCGCATGCAGTCCCTCAACGAAGGCAATCAGATCAGACGTCGCATCAGGCGCGTTGGTGATGCTGGCCGGCGTATCGGTGCCGCCGGGAAGCAGGGCATTGACGCGGATGTTCTGCCGCCCGAGTTCGGCGGCCAGCACCTGCACGAAGCCGATCAGCCCCGCCTTGCTCGCCGCATAGGCGCCCATGCCGGGCATGCCGGCGGTGTAGCCGACGAAGGTGGAGGTGAAGATCAGCGAACCGCCGCCCTCTCCCATTGCCGCCGACTGGTGTTTGGCGCCGAGGAAGGCGGCGGTCAGATTGGTCTCGATCGTCTCGCGCCAGCCCTCCAGCGACAGTCCGCCAACCGGCCCCATCTCGCCAAGACCGCCGGCATTGTTGAAGGCGATATCGAGTTTGCTGAAACGCGAGACCGCCGTTTCGGCCAGTCTTTCCTGCAGCGCCTCGTCCCTGACATCGCCGGCAACAGCGACCGCCTCTCCGCCCTCCGCTTCGATTTCGGCGACGACGGCATCGAGTGCATCCTGCCGCCGGCCGTTGATCACCAGCTTCGCGCCTTGCCGTGCAAAAACCTTCGCCGCCGCGCGGCCGATGCCCGAGCTTGCGCCGGTGATGATCGCGGTTTTAGCGTTAAGAAGTGTCATATCCGTTTCTCCTCAGTTGTTGAGACGTCCCAGATCTCAAACATCTGACGGTGCAGCCACCCGTTTCCCGCGCGCAGAAACAAAATCCGCCGATGGCAGATGGTCTTGGTTGGATCAGTGCCCTCGGTGTGCATATCCGAAATACCGAATTCGTCAGATAAAACGGTAAGTTGCCGCAGTTTCCGCAGAGGCGCCTGCCGTCACGTCAGCACCATTGTGCGTCGCATCATCGATTTATCCCGGGTGTGACATTCATTCGATTCCCTTCACGTATCTTCCCGACTAAGAAGGGGCGCACAGGTAACGGGAATCTCTTCATGCCGCGGTCACGCAATACTGAGGGCGCCATCTATATGAGCATGGCGATGGCCGGCTTTTCCGCGAGCGATGCTCTCTCCAAATCGGTGGTCGCCTATATGAATGCCGGCGAGATCATGTTCCTGCGCGGCCTCTTCACCAGCCTGCTCGTCTATCTCATCGCCAGGAAAATGGGCGCTCTGCGCTCCTGGCGCGTCGTGCTGCAGCCGATCATTATCCTGCGCATCATCTGCGAGATGTTTTCCGCCGTCACCTATATCACCGCACTCGGCATGATGCCGATCGCCAATGCCTCGGCGATCCTGCAATCGCTGCCGCTGGTCGTCACCTTTGGTGCCGCGCTCTTCTTCAACGAACCCGTCGGCTGGCGGCGCTGGTCGGCGATAACAGTCGGTCTTGTCGGGGTTATGATCATCATCCGCCCCGGACCGGAAGGATTCACCGCCGCCGCCCTCCTCTGCGTTGCCGCGGTGCTGACGACGGCCGGCCGCGATCTCGCCACCCGCTCGATCGATCCGGAGATTCCGTCGTTGATGATCACCGTCATCACCGCGACCTCCATCTCCTTCTTCGGCGCGCTTCTCATCCCCGTACTCGGCGGCTGGCAGCCGGTCAGCGCGACTTCCCTTGGACATCTCCTGCTCGCCTCGGTGCTGGTGCTCGTCGGCTACCAGTCGGTCATTCTCGCCATGCGCACCGGCGAAATCTCCTTCGTTGCGCCGTTCCGCTATACCAGCCTGATCTTCTCCTCGCTGCTCGGCTTTTTCTTCTTCGCCGAAGTGCCCGACAGCTGGACGCTTTTGGGCGCCGCAATCGTCATCGCTTCCGGCCTCTATACGTTCTATCGTGAAGCCAAGCGCCGCGTGCCCCCGATCGCGCAGGAATCGGCGCCGCGCTCACCGGTTTGAGGCAGGATGATGACTGAATTCCCGCTCGACAGATCCGATATAGCAGGCGTCGTGCTGGCCGGCGGCCGCTCGCAACGAATGGGTCGCGACAAGGCGGAGGTGATGCTCGGAACCGACAGCCTGCTCCGCCATGTACTGTTCCGTCTCTCGCCGCAGGTCATCTCAGTTGCCGTTAACGCCGACGCAGTCGCCGAGGACGTGCCCGCGGTTCCCGACCGCATTCCTGGCAAGGCCGGGCCGATGGCCGGCATCCACGCGGCCATGGTCTACGGCGCCGGCCTTCCGGCGATTACCCATGTCGTCACCGTCTCTGTAGATTGCCCGTTCTTTCCCATCGATCTCGTCGCCCGCCTGGCCGCTGCCCTGGAGCGCCCGTCGCAGATCGCTGTTGCCACCTCCGAGGGCCGCAGTCATCCTGTCTTCGGTCTCTGGCCGGTGACACTGGCGGCCGATCTGGAAGCGTGGATCGCTACCGACGAGAAACGCCGCGTGCGCGACTTCCTGTTGCGGCATGACGTTACGGAAGTGGCGTTTCCGCTGCATCCGACCCGCGCCAGCCTGCTCGACCCCTTCTTCAACATCAACACGCCGGATGATCTCATCGAGGCGCAACGCTGGCTGGAGGCCCTGCGCATATGACCGCACCGAAAATCTTCGGCATCGCCGGCTGGAAGAACTCGGGCAAAACAGGGCTTGCCGTCCGGCTGGTGACGGAGTTCACCCGCCGCGGCTACCGGATCTCGACGATCAAGCATGCGCATCACGATTTCGACATCGACAAGGTCGGAGCCGACAGCTACCGCCACCGCCAGGCCGGCGCCCACGAGGTCACCATCGTCTCCGGCACGCGTTACGCCATCATGCATGAGCTCCGCGGCGCCCCCGAACCCGAGTTCGAGGAAATCCTCGCGCGGCTTGCCCCCTGCGATCTCGTACTGATCGAAGGCTACAAGCGCGAGCCGATCCCAAAGATCGAGGCTCGCCGCCTGGAAGCCGCCAACCGCGAACCGCTGGCGCCGAGCGATCGCCATATCTGCGCGATCGCCGCCGATCACACCGTCACGGACACGTCCCTGCCCGTCTTCGATCTCGACGACACAGGCGCCATTGCCGATTTCATCGCAGCGACCGTCGGACTTGAAGAGATCCGATAGAGGGTCTCGGATCCGGCCAGCGACGAGATCTATCCTCTGTAGCGAAGCGCATCGATGACAAGAGCAAATGCCGGCGAGGTATGCCGGCGGCTCGGATAGTAGAGATGGTAGCCCGGAAACGGCGGACACCAGTCCTCAAGGACGCGCACCAGCCGCCCCTCGGCCAGAGGCGTCTCGACCAGGCCATCCGGTAGAAAGGCAACTCCCATCCCTGCCAGCACCGCGCTCAGCCGGAGCGCTATGTTATTGAAGACCAGTTGCCCATCGACACGAACCTTGAGCTCACGTCCGTCCTTTTCGAACTCCCATGCATAGACGCCGCCATAGGTCGGGAGGCGCAGATTGATGCAATTATGATCGGTCAGATCCTGCGGCGTCAGCGGCTTCGGCCTTTGGCTGAAATAGGCAGGCGTTCCGACCACAGCCATGCGCATGTCGGGGCCGATGCGGACGGCAATCATGTCCTTCGCCACCTGCTCCCCCAGCCGCACGCCGGCGTCGTAACGTTCCGCAACGATGTCCGTCAGGCCATAATCGACAATGATCTCGACATTGACGTCGGGATAATTCGGCAGGAGCTTTTCCAGGACGGGCCATAGGACGAAATCGGCTGCGTGTTCGCCCGCATTGATGCGGATCGTGCCCGCCGGCTTGTCCCGAAAAGCGCTCAATGCGGCCAGCTCGCTTTCGATCTCATCCAACCGCGGCCCAATAGAAAGGAGCAAGCGCTCGCCGGCCTCCGTCGGCGAGACGCTACGCGTCGTCCGTGTCAGCAATCTCAAACCCAGCCGCTCCTCAAGCCCGCGAATGGTGTGGCTGAGCGCTGATTGTGAAACACCCAGCTTGCCCGCGGCTTTGGTGAAGCTTTGCGCCCGGGCAACGGCGAGGAAAGCGATAAGATCGTTGACGGCAGGGCGCGACATTTATGAAAATTCCTCATGGGTTCTTGTCGTTTATACCATCTAATCGAAACCAAGCGCACGCGCTAACTATCCTGTCACAGCAAGTTCGCCGGACGGCGTCATTCCGATAAGGGAAGGAAGACAAGATGGACATCAAGCGAAATGGCTCGCAGCCTTCGGCCAAGGGACCTGTCGAGTGGTTTGCGGGCAACGTGCGCATCGATCCTTTGTTTGCGGCGATCGACCCCGCCCGCGCCGCCGGCGCCAGTGTCACTTTCGAGCCTGGCGCCCGCACCGTCTGGCACACGCACCCGCTCGGCCAGACGCTGGTCGTCACATCGGGCTGCGGCCGCGTCCAACGCGAAGGCGGCCCCGTCGAGGAAATCCGCCCCGGCGACGTCATCCGCTTCGCACCGGGGGAGCGCCACTGGCATGGCGCAGCGCCGACGACGGCGATGACCCATATCGCCGTCCAGGAACACCTCGACGGCAAGGTCGTCGACTGGATGGAACCTGTCACCGACGCGCAATATCAGGCTTAGAAAGAAAACGACCATGCAGACTCGTGAACTGGGAAAGAGCGGACTTGGGGTCTCGGCCATCGGTCTCGGCTGCATGGGACTGAGCTACGGCTACGGCCCTGCGACCGACACGCGCGACGCGATCGCGCTGATCCGACAGGCGTTCGAGCGCGGCGTGACCTTCTTCGACACTGCCGAGGCCTATGGACCCTATAAGAACGAAGAGCTTTTGGGAGAGGCGCTCGCTCCCTTCCGCGACCAGGTGGTGGTCGCCACCAAATTCGGCTTCAACTTCGATGCCAATGGCGGCCAGAGCGGCATGAACAGCCGGCCGGAGCAGATCCGCGCGGTTGCCGACCAAGCGCTGAGGCGCTTGAAGACCGATGTCATCGATCTGTTCTACCAGCATCGCGTCGATCCGGATGTTCCGATCGAAGATGTTGCAGGCACGGTCAAGGCATTGATTTCAGAGGGTAAGGTGAAGCATTTCGGTCTCTCGGAAGCGGGCGTGCAGACGATCCGCCGTGCCCATGCCGTCCAGCCGGTGACGGCGCTGCAGAGCGAATATTCGCTGTGGTGGCGTGAGCCGGAGCAGGAAATCCTGCCGACGCTCGAAGAGCTCGGTATCGGTTTCGTGCCGTTCAGCCCGCTCGGCAAGGGCTTCCTCACCGGCGCGATCAGCGAAACCACCACCTTCGACAGCAAGGACTTCCGCAACATCGTGCCGCGCTTTTCTCAGGAAGCGCGAAAGGCCAACCAGGCGTTCGTCGATCTCCTGGCAGAGATCGCCGCGCACAAGAAGGCCACCTCGGCCCAGGTCGCCCTGGCTTGGCTGCTGGCGCAAAAGCCTTGGATCGTGCCGATCCCCGGCACCACCAAGCTGCATCGCCTGGAGGAGAACATCCGGGCCGCCGAGGTCGAGTTGACGGCCGAGGATCTCGCTAATATCGAAAGCGCACTCGCCACCATTAAGGTGGAAGGCGACCGGTATCCCGCGCATCTGCAGGCAAGGGTCAACCGCTGAGAAGAGAAGCGGCCACCTCTTGACGGCCGCTTCTTCATTGACCGCATCACCGTCGGGGCGCCGGGGCGTTCTCGTGGAAAGCCGGGATCGCCTCCAGCTTGGCGACAATCGCCGCGATATTCGGCCACCGGACGAGATCGAAGCCCATGCGCCGGGCGCTGACCGCTTGCGGAAAAAGGAAGATATCGGCAATGCTTGGCCGGTCGCCGACTGCGAAGGCGCCTTGCCGGCGGCCGGCAATCATCCTCTCCACGGCCGCCATTCCCTCACCGACCCAATGACGGCTCCACGCGGCGACCGCATCGGCATCGGCGTTGAAAGTGCTTTTGAGATGCAGGCCGATCCGCGGCGGCAGCAGCGCATGGATCTCGGCTGCGATGGCAAGCGCGATCGAGCGGGCCAGCGCCCTGCCTTCCGCCGTTTGAGGCAACAGCGGCGGCTCAGGCTTGATTTCGTCGAGATATTCGACGATCGCCAGCGACTGGGTGATGAGCACGCCGCTATCGGTCAGCAAGGCCGGTACCAGCCCTTGCGGGTTGACGCTGCGATATCCGGCCTGCCGGCTCTCGGCCTCCTCGCCAAGAATGGTGACCGGCAGCGCCTCGGCCGTCAGCCCCTTCAGGGCGAGCGCGATCCTGACCCGCGACGTCGCCGATGAGATCTCGTTCTGATAGAGCTTCATTGTCTTTCTTCCTGATGGTCTCGGATGAGTAGCCGCCCTTGCGCCGCAGAAGTTGCCGATGCCGCTTTCACGAGGCCTGCAAGCGGCGAAGGTTCCTGCGAGCGAATGTCGTAGATGCAGGGCGCGGCAAACACTGCCGCTCCCAGGACGCAGATGATCATCAATCTCATTTAATCCTCCGTCGGCGAGGCCCCGACCGGCCTCGCCTCTTTTTGCTTTCGGCTCCTGCCAGTCAGGCAATGCTCAATTCGACCTGGATATTGCCGCGTGTCGCCTTCGAATAGGGGCAGGTCCGGTGCGCCCCATCGACGAGCGCCTTTGCGACATCCGCTTCAATACCAGGCAGGCTGACCTTGAGACGGGCCTGCAGGAAATAATCGCCATCGGTCGTGCCGAGATCGACCTCGGCATTCACGGCGGTCTCTGCCGGCACCTTGACCTTCAACTTGCCGGCGGCAATGCCGATCGCGCCGATGAAGCAGGCCGACCAGCCGGCTGCGAAAAGCTGTTCGGGATTGGTGCCGGCGCGGGAGCTGCCGGGAGGCGAGAGCTTGATGTCCAGCTCTCCGTCATCGCTCTGCGAGGCGCCATCGCGCCCGCCGGTGGTGCGGGTCTTGCCGGTATAGAGGACCTTGTCGATCTTGGTCATGGAAACACTCCTTGTTGCGTCGCCTCATGCGACTGGCCGCTGCTGCGGCCGGGTTGACGGAGTGTGGTTTGACGGACCGATATATCCGGCATGTTTCCGGAAACGGCCGAAGTGTCACAAAATGTAGCATGCGGCGTCCAGGACATTTTCCCGTACAAAACATTCTCACGTCACCGAATAGTGACTTCAGCCACCAGTCCGCCGCCGGAGCGATTGTAGAGCTTCAGAGATCCGCCGATCTTCGCCGTCAGCTGCTGGGCAATTGCCAGCCCGAGACCTGTGCCCCCCGTCTCCCGGTTGCGGGATTGCTCGAGCCGGAAGAAGGGCTGCATCGCGGCTTGGAGCATATCATCCGGAATGCCGGGCCCGCGATCCATGACGCTGATGACGACGGCGTTGTCAGCGCCGCGCTCGACGCTGATCTCGGCGGCGCCGGCAAGCTTCAAGGCATTGTCGATGAAATTCGACAGGATACGGCGAAGAGCGTGCGGCCTGGTGAAGGCTGCGCCTTCAACCAGCCCGACGACCGTGACGGCCTTTCCGGTGTCCTGGTAGTCGTAGGCTATGCTGTCGATGAAAGAAGCGAGGTCGATGCGAGCATTCTTCTCTCCGCTGCCGTGGGCGCTGCGCGCATAGGCGATGCCGTCCTGGACGAGACGCTGGATCTCGGAGAGATCATGCACCAGCTTGTCCTTCTCGGGTGACTCCTCCGCCATGTCGGCGCGCAGCCGCATGCGGGTGATCGGCGTCTGAAGATCGTGCGAGATCGCCGCCAATATCTGCACCCGTTCCTCGAGATAGTGGGCGATCCTCTCTCGCATCGCATTGAATGCTCTTGCCGCATGCGCCACCTCGCTCGGCCCGGCCTCACTCAAAGCCTGACCGTCCTTATCAGGATCGAGTGCATCGGCGGCAGCAGCGAGTTCGCCGAGCGGCCGGATCGCCTGGCGGACGGCAAACCAGGTGCAGAGGATGAGGAGCAGCATCTGGACGGCGAAGACATAGGGCAGCCATGCGGCGATCGGCATGACGCCTCTCGGCGTGACATCGATCGTCAGAGGCGTTCCGTCGCTCAGCGTCAGATGCGCCTGCAGCCGGTTCACCTCACCCGGAATCCGTTCGATGCGGATGGGAAAGCGATGTCCGGCGGCCGCCTCTATCTTTCCTGCGATCTCCCTCGCCTTGCTGGAGCTGTCGGACACACCGGCCAGGCCGGGCCCGAGTTCGAAGCGGTAGTTGCCGCGGCTCAGCCAGTCCAGAAGGTCGCCGCGCTCACTTGCCGGAAGCCGGTCGAGAACGGCGATCGATGTCGCAACGTCATTCTCCAGCGTGCCGAGCATCACCGCCTTGGCCGACATGTAGCGCTCCATGTAGAGAACGCTGAAGGAGAGACCGTAGGCGAAGGCCAGGCCGATCAAAAGAATGACAAAGATCCGCGATCTGAGCGTTCTCGGCCACATCAGGCCCAACAGGATGGGGATATCGGCTCTCATTGGCGCGGCTCCGAAATTTCGACCGGAACCGAGAAGACATAACCTTCGCTGCGCACCGTCTTGATATAGGTCGGCTCGCGCGCATCGTCCCCGAGACGCTGCCGCAGGCGGCTGACGAGAAGATCGATCGAGCGATCGAAGAGTTCGGCGTCACGGCCCTGCGTCAGGCTCAAAAGCTGGTCGCGGTTGAGCACGCGCTGCGGATGGTCGATGAAGACACGAAGCAGGCGATATTCGGCGCCGCTCAGCGCAATCGCGGTCCCATCCTTGTCGAGCAGGTGACGGGCGACGGTATCGAGCCTCCAGTCGCCGAAGGTCAGCAATTGCCCCGCCTCGCTGATCTGCAGGTTGGGCGGCAGCATGCGCGTGCGCCGCAGCACCGCCTTGATACGGGCAAGAAGCTCGCGCGCGGCAAAGGGCTTCGCCAGATAGTCGTCGGCGCCCATCTCCAGCCCGAGGATCCGGTCCATCTCGTCGGTGCGGGCCGTCAGCATCAGGATCGGGATCGCCTTGTGCCGGCCGGACCGCAATTCTCGGCAGAGCACCAACCCATCGTCGCCCGGCATCATGATGTCGAGCACGATCAAGTCGACGGAATTCGCTTCCAGAAAGCTGCGCATCTGGCGCCCGTCGGCGGCAATGCTGGTCCTGAGGCCATTCTTCTGCAGATAGCCTGAGACCAGCTCGCGGATTTCACGATCGTCGTCGACGATCAGGATGTGGTCGACATGATCCATATTGCCCATTCCTCAACGATTGCGGCCGCGCCCACCGCCTCGTTCACCATGTCGAAGCGCCAGACGCGACCTACGCATATTCCGCCCGTTCGAGCAACGAGCCTCTGCTGCCGATCAGAAGCGATCGACGTCGATGACCGCCTGGGCGAAAGCCTGCGGCGCCTCCTGCGGCAGGTTGTGGCCGATGCCGCCGCCGATCGTGCGATGCTCGTACCTGCCGGAAAATTTTCCGGCATAGGCGGAAGGCTCGGGATGCGGCGCACCGTTTGCGTCGCCTTCCATGGTGATCGTCGGCACCGAGATCATCGGCAGGCCGGCAAGCTTCTTCTCATAGGCATCATACTTCGCCTCGCCGTCGACAAGTCCCAGGCGCCAGCGATAATTGTGGACGACGATCTCCACATGGTCGGGATTGTCGAAGGCGGCAGCCGATCTGTCGAAAGTCGCATCGTCGAAATTCCACTTCGGTGATGCAGTCTGCCAGATGAGCTTTGCGAAATCGTGAGTGTTGCTCTGATAGCCCAGGCGGCCGCGTTCGGTGGCGAAGTAGAACTGATACCACCAGGCAAGCTCAGCCTTGGGCGGCAGCGGCTTCTTGTTGGCCTCCTGGCTGCCGATCAGGTAACCGCTGACAGAGACCATCGCCTTGCAGCGCTCGGGCCACAGCGCAGCCATGATGTTGGCCGTCCGCCCGCCCCAGTCGTAACCGGCAACGACAGCCTTTTCGATCTTGAGCGCATCGAGCAGGGCGATCATATCGACGGCAAGCGCCGAAGGCTGGCCGTTGCGCGGTGTCTTGTCGTCGAGGAAGCGGGTCGTGCCGTAGCCACGCAGATAAGGCACGATCACTCTGTAGCCGGCGGAGCCAAGCAGCGGCGCTACGTCGACGAAGCTGTAGATGTCATAAGGCCACCCGTGCAGCAGCAGCACGACAGGGCCATCGGCCTTCCCGGCCTCGGCATAACCGATATCGAGCACATCGGTCTTGATCTGCTTCAGCGCTTCGAACGACGTATTGGTCCCGGCCTTTACGTCAGGCAGCTCTGCGCTGGAAGACTGCGGCTGTTGGGCTGCGGCCGCTCCGGCCACGCCGAATTCGACGGCTGCAAGCGCGATTGCCGTCATGCCGAAGAAACGGCGGCGGTGATAGTTGATTTGCTCTGACATCGGTCTCTCCTGTCGAATGGATCACGGCGCTCAGATGACGTTCGGCTTGTATCGCCCATATGTCACAGGCTGCGGTTTTTGAATGCGAGTGTAATCTCCGCCTGCCGAGATACATTCTGATACAAAAGCGCCGCCTCGGCAGGGCATCCGGCGGGCCTATCGCCGTTTTCACCGCCGCCTCGGCGATAAGGCAGTTTGTATTCTTTTGTATCGCGGGCACTCCAGCGCAATAGTTCGGTACATTTTCCCGTCAAACCAGACACATCGGAGATACCTCCGCCCGGCTAGCTTCCAGCCGTTGCTGGTTCAGGCCCATCGCCGTCCAGAGCCCGATCAATCGGTTTCAAAGGAAACGATGATGACACTTCTGATCATTGCCTATCTCGGAGGCGTGCTGACCATTCTCAGCCCTTGCATCCTCCCTATCCTCCCCTTCGTCTTCGCCCGAGCCGGCCAGCCTTTCGTCAAGAGCACGCTGCCGATGCTGGCGGGCATGGCCGCCACTTTCGCGCTGGTCGCCACGCTTGCCGCAGTCGGCGGCAGTTGGGCGATCCGTGCCAATGAATATGGCCGTCTCGCCGCGATCGTCCTTCTCGCGCTCTTCGGAGCGAGCCTGCTTTCGCCGCGCTTCGCAAGCACGCTTGCCCGCCCGATCGTCGATCTCGGCAACAATCTTCTGAACGCCAGCGGTGCCGGACGCACCGCGCCGACGGTCAGGAGCGCGCTCATTCTTGGCGTCGCCACCGGCCTGCTCTGGGCGCCCTGCGCCGGACCAATTCTCGGACTCGTGCTGACCGGCGCGGCATTGCAGGGCGCCAACCTGCAGACAACAGCCCTCTTGATCGCCTATGCCGCCGGTGCTGCGACCTCGCTTGCCGTCGCCTTGCTTGTCGGCGGTAAGATCTTCGCCGCGATGAAGCGCTCGCTCGGCCTTGGCGATCGAATCCGCCAGGCTGTCGGTACTGCCGTGCTGGCGGGTGTGGCGGTGATCGCGCTCGGTCTCGACACCAGCCTGCTGGCGCGCCTTTCCTATGCCAGCACCGCCTCGCTGGAGCAGGCCGTGCTGGACAGGCTGCATGCCAAGCCGGTCGGCGGCACGCCCTCCGGAGCGGCGAGCAGCGACACGATCATTCCCGCTGCCGATGGAAGCAAACCTTTCCGCAGTGATCTGCCCGTCGAAGCTTATGCGCCTTCGTTCGACGGCGCGGTCGAATGGCTGAACTCGAAGCCTCTGACCAAGGAGCAACTGCGGGGCAAGGTGGTGCTCGTCGACTTCTGGACCTATTCCTGCATCAACTGCATTCGCACCATTCCCTATGTCAGGGCCTGGGCGGAAAAATATGCGAATCAGGGCCTGGTCGTCATCGGCGTACACGCCCCGGAATTTGCCTTTGAGAAGAAGATCGACAACGTCAAGAAGGCCGTCGGCGACTTTCGGATCGGCTACCCGGTTGCGATCGACAATGACTACAAAATCTGGCGCGCCTTTGAAAACAGCTACTGGCCTGCCGCCTATCTGATCGATGCCAAAGGTCAGATCCGCTATCACCATTTCGGCGAAGGCAATTACGGCACGACCGAAAAAGCCATCCAGGATCTACTGCGTGAAGCCGGCAGCCAGATGGCGGAAACGGCACCGGTCGCGCCTAATGCCAAGGGCGTGGAAGCAGGCCCCGACCTCGCCAATATCCGCTCCGGCGAGACCTACATCGGCTACGCACAGGCCGAAAATTTCGTCTCGCCTGAAGGGCTGCAGGCCGATACGCCGCAGAACTATTCGATCGCGGAGCCCGGCATCAACGCATGGGGCCTGTCCGGCACCTGGACCATTGGTAAGGATGAGGCAACGCTCGATGAGGCAGGCGGCGGCATCGCCTACCGTTTCAGCGCCCGCGATCTGCATCTCGTGCTCGGACCCGGTGCCGGCGCCAAACCGGTCCGTTTCCAGGTGAGGCTCGATGGCAAGGCGCCCGGAGCCGATCATGGCTCCGACATCGATGCCGACGGCAACGGCACGGTCACCGCAACGAGGCTTTACCAGCTCGTTCGCCAGTCCGGCACCGTCGCCGCCCGCACCTTCGAAATCCGCTTCCTCGATCCGGGCGTCCAGGCCTACGCCTTCACCTTCGGCTGAACCCAGAACCATTTCATATCCCGCCCTTCAACATCACCACAAGGAGTGACCCCATGAACAAGCATCTGACTTTCATCGCAAGCCTTGCATTTGCCGCCGCCGGAATCGCATTTGCGGCCGAGGCTGCCGAGGTCAAGAACATCGTGATCGTCCACGGCGCCCTGGCCGATGGCTCGGGATGGCGAAAAGCGACCGAGATCCTCGAAAAGCGCGGCTTCAACGTCACCATCGTCCAGGAGCCTCTCACCTCGCTCGATGACGATGTGGCAGCGACGAAGCGGATTCTCGACCTCCAGGAAGGACCGACGCTGCTCGTCGGCCATAGCTATGGAGGCATGGTCATCACCGAAGCCGGCAACAATCCAGGCGTTGCGGGCCTCGTCTATGTCGCCGCCTTCCAGCCTGACAAAGGGGAAAGCTTGCTGAGCCTCGCCAGCTCGAAGCCGGCCGGCAGCATGGACATCAAGGAAACGAAGGACGGCAAATATCTCTATCTCGACCCTGGCGCCTTCGCCGTGGCTTTCGCGGCCGACCTGCCGAAGGCCGAAGCCGATTTCCTGGCAAGATCGCAGGTCTTCGCCGCCAAGCAGGCCTTTTCAGCCAAGATCGGAGAGCCGGCATGGCGGACGAAGCCGAGCTGGTCGATCGTCGCCACCGAGGATCGCTCCATCAATCCCGAGTTGGAGCGTGACATGGCCAAACGAGCCGGCAGCGACGTGACCGAGATCAAGGGCAGCCACGCCGTCTTCGCATCCCAGCCGGAAAAAGTCGCCGACGTCATCGAAAAGGCGGCTACGAAAGCCGGCCGATAGAGAGGGGTAAGACAAGGCCACCTCCCCTTCTCCCGGCGGGAGAAGGGGAGGTCAGCGCCCCTCCCTGACGCCAGGGAGGGGCGGATCAGCTACTGGTTGGAGGCGACCGGACGCACCAGCGGAGTGACGCGACGGATGGTGACGCGGCGGTTTTCCTGCTCGGGGCCTGACGTGTTGACCTTCAAGTAACGTTCGCCGTAGCCCTGCGTCGCCATGTTTTCCGGCGGAATGCCATAGACGTCGGAGAGCACATTCGCGACCGATTCCGCCCGCTGGTCGGAGAGGACCAGGTTGCTCTGGTCGGAACCGACAGCGTCCGTATGGCCCTCGATCAGGAAGGTCTCGCTCGGATCTTTCTTCAGCACCTGGCTGATCGCGTCGGCGACCTTGCGCAACGTGCGCGCCTGGGTCATCGGGATCTCGGCGCTTCCGGTCGCGAAGGTGATCGTATCGAGGTCGATACGGCGTACCTTATCGCGAATACGGGCGGAATATCTCACCTCGTCAAGCGAATAGACACGCTCCACCTGCTCGACTGGGGGCTCGCTGAGGAATTCGTAATAGTCCCGGTCAGGATCGCTGCTGGTGTCGATGATATAGTCATTAAGCGGGACACGCAGCCGCATCGGCGGCAGATCAGCGCCCGGGTCATCGAAATAGCCGCGATCAGGATCCTCATAGAGATCAGGTGAGTAGTAGAGCACGTATTCGCGCCCGCGGGCATCGACGCGCGACCGCTGGATGATGTCGCCGTAGCGGTTGCGGATGGTGACGATCCGATAGCCTTCCGGCCGGGTGATGATCTCGCGATAGCGATTATCCGGGAGCTCTTCATAGATCGGCTGCTCACCGTCGCGCAGGAACCGTCTGTCGTCGTCGCTACGCACGATCACCTGATTGTTGTACTGGATGATCACGCGGTTATCGTCCGTTTGATCCTCGATGCGCGCTCCCTCGGGACGGGCAAATTGCGGCCGCGTGTCGAGCCTCGTGCCCTTCTCGCTAGTCACTGCCTCGAGCTTTATCGCTGGGGCAGCCGCCGCAGCAGCGGCCTGCGCATCGGCATCCGAGGTCGGCACCTTCACCTCCTGGCTCTCGGCCCGCAGCTTGTCGCGGTCACGGCGGCTTTCGCGGCCCTTGCTGCGATCGGCATCCTTGTCGCTGTCGAGCACGGCCGCACCATTCTCGACCGGCAGCACGACGGTTTCGTTGCTCTTGGCCGGGTCGGCGGCAATCGCCTTGCGGCGCTGCAACTCCTCGGGGGAAACCTTTTCCGGCGCAGGAAGAGCCTGCTCCACATGCTGGCCGCCGCTGGTACCCGGCGCCGGCTGGGCCGTGTCGGTGGCGGGCGCAGCGGGCTGTTCGCCAGCGGGCTGTTTGGCGGCCGGCTGTTCGCCGGCGGGCTGTTTGGCGACGGGTTGCTCACCGGCGGGCTGTTTGGAGGCAGGCTTTGCAGCTGTGCCCTCCGTCGGCGCTTCGGCGGGCGCAGCTTCAGGAGCGGCCGCCTTGTCTTCGGCCGGCTTCACCGCCGGTGCTGCAGCCTCGCCCTTCTTCGGCTTCTTGGCAGGCGCTTCGGCAGCGGGTTTTGCCTCCGGCTCAACTGCGGGCTTGGCCTGTTCCTCGGTGGGCGTCACCGCCTCGGGAGCGGCGGTCTCGGTCTTAGCCTTGCCCTTATCTCGGCTCTGGGCCTTGTCCTGACCCTTCTTGCCACCTTCCGGCTTGACCTCGGGCTGGGCCTGTTCGGTCTCCGGCTGTACTTGCTTTGCGGCCGGCTGCTGTTCAGGCGCCGGCTGAGCTTCTGGTTCGGCTTGCTCAGTCTGCTGCTTTTTCGGCTTTCTCGGCTTTTCCTGCGTTACCGGCTGCTGTTCTTCCTGTTGCGGCTCGGCCTGCGGCTGGGCTGCCTGCTTGGCTTTCCGCTCCGGCTTGCTCTCGGCCTTCGGCGCGGGCTCCTCCTTCGGCGCTTCGGCCTTCGGCGGTTCCGGCTCTGCCTTGGGTTCGGGCGCAGGCGCCTCCTTGCGCTCGGCCTTCGGCTTCTCGGCAGGCGCCTCCTTCGGCTGCTCAGCGGCAGGCGCCTGTTCGGCCGGCGTTTCCCCCTTCTGCTTGCGCTTCTTCTTCAAGAGTTCCTCTTCGGAGGGCGCGTCCTGCGCCACTTCGAAGCTGCCCTGTTCGATCTGCCGCACGGCCGCAGCCTCGGTCGTAGCGCCGCGTGCGGCCGCCACTGCCGATGCCGGCTGCAGCGCCAACGAGAGAGAAAGCAGCGGGAAAGCTGCGCTTGCAAACAATCTTGATTTCTTGCCCATCGGGTTTCCTCGATCCTGTTTGAGCTTCCTGAAGGCCGACAGGCCTCGGTTCGCCCTAGTTTCGCAATGAGGCGAAACGGCGAATTGGCAAAGCGCCAAACCGCCGATTTGTTCCGTTTCTAGGAATCAGCGGATTAACCTCCGGTGAATGTTGCAGTCTGCTTTCGTTCATCTCATCTGTTATTTGCACCGCACAATTGGTGGGAATTTCAGTTGCATTTCCGTGAAAAAAAGTCTGATTATCGCCGCAAGGCGGTGCCCGTCACCGTTGAACAGCAGCCGTCAGCCCAAGAGAAAAAAGCGCGATGGCTACCAACAGAGAGGATCCTCATGCATATCTCCACCCGTATCTTCGCGGCAGCCTCGATCGCGGCAATGTCGCTCTTTGCCGGTTCGGCCATGGCCGATGGCGAGAAATACGTGATCGGCACCGATTCGACCTATCCGCCCTTCGAATTCGTCGACGCCAGCGGCACCATCCAGGGCTTCGACATCGATATCGCCAAGGCGCTCTGTGCCGAGATGAAGGCCGAATGCTCCTTCGTCAGCACCGATTGGGACGGCATCATCCCGGCTCTGAACGCCAAGAAGTTCGACATGATCGTCTCCTCCATGTCGATCACGCCGGAGCGCCTGAAGCTCGTCGACTTCTCCAACAAGTACTACAACACCCCTCCGGCCATCGCCGTACCGAAGGATTCGAAGATCACTGACGTTGCCGGCCTCAAGGGCAAGGTGATCGGCGCACAGACCTCCACGACGCATGCCAACTACGCCGAGAAGCACCTCGCCGACACCGAGCTGAAGCTCTATCCGACGGCTGACGAATACAAGCTCGACGTTTCCAGCGGCCGTGTCGACGCCGTCATCGACGACGTTGTCGTGCTCTCAGAATGGGTCAAGTCCGATGCCGGCGCCTGCTGCAAGATCCTGACGACCCTGCCGGTCGACAAGGAAATCAACGGCAACGGCGCAGGCATCGCCATCCGCAAGGGCGATCCGCTGAAGGAGAAGCTCAACACCGCGATCGCTGCGATCCGCGCCAGCGGTGAGTACAAGAAGATCCAGGACAAGTACTTCGATTTCGACGTTTACGGCGAATAAGAAATTCGGTATCTGGCCGATCAAGCGAATGGCGGAAGGCTTGCTCTTCCGCCATTTTTGTTTGACAAAGGTGGCAAGATCAAAACGGCAAAAGCCGTGAGGGGAATTCTCGCATGGGCGGATTGTTTTCCGCGCTCGGCTCCTTCTGGAGCTCACTTGTGCACATTTTCGATCCGCTATGCGGACCCGTCGGCATCTTCACCTGGCTGGGTCAGTCGACGATTCTTGCTTGTGGCGACACCGGCTGGGGCGACGAGATCGCCCTTGGCCTGCAGGTCACCGTATCGGTGGCGATCGTTACCTTGCCGATCGGCCTTGTCATCGGTTTCCTCGTGGCTCTCGGCCAGCAGTCGGAAGAAAGATCGCTGCGCCTGGCGGCCGGCATCTACACGACGATCTTTCGCGGCCTGCCGGAGCTTCTGACGCTCTTCATCATCTATTACGGCATGCAGATGCTCATCCAGTCTCTCCTGGAGCTTGCCGGCTATGTCGGGCCGCCTGTCGAGATCAACGCCTTCCTGGCCGGCGTGATCGCTCTGTCGGTCGTCTTCTCCGCCTATTGCTCGGAAGTGTTGCTTTCGGCCTTCCGCGCCATTCCCAAGGGCCAATATGAGGCGGGAGATGCGCTCGGCCTGCATCGCGGCCGCACGCTGCGGCTCGTCATCCTGCCGCAGCTTGTTCGCATCGCCCTTCCCGGTCTGACGAACCTCTGGATGGTGCTCCTGAAGGACACCTCCTACGTCTCGATCATCAGCCTTGCCGACATCCTGCGCCAGACGAGCGTCGCCGTGCGGGTGACCAAGGAGCCGTTCTTCTTCTATGGCATTGCCTGCTGTCTCTATCTCGTGCTCGCCATCCTCTCCTCCTTCCTGCTTGTCTATGTCGACCGCTGGGCCAAACGTTCGGAGGTCCGCCGATGAGCTATGCTGAGACATTGATCCCGCCGCAGCCCGCACCCCGCGAGGTGGCAAAGCCGGTCACGGCGGCACGCCTGTGCGGCTACGTCTTCGTTGCGGTCTGGGCTCTGTTCGCCGCGCTGCTGGTCATCACCGTCATCAATGGCTGGGATCCGGACAAATTCACCCGCTACGGACCGCGTTATCTGCACGGACTTTGGGTGACGCTCAGCTTGGTTGCCGTCTCCGTTGTTTGCGGCGCCATCCTGTCCCTGCCGCTCGCCATGGCGCGGCTGTCGAACAACCGGGCGCTTAACTGGTTCGCCTATGGTTATATATATTTCTTCCGCGGCACGCCGCTGCTTGCGCAGCTGTTCCTGGTCTATTACGGCCTCGGCGTCTTCCGCCCACAGCTGGAAGCCGTCGGCATCTGGTGGTTTTTCCGCGAAGCCTGGTATTGCGGCCTCTTTGCCATGACGATCAATACGGCGGCCTATCAGGCGGAAATTCTGCGCGGCGCAATCGAAAGCGTGCCGCATGGCCAGCGCGAAGCAGCAGCAGCCCTCGGCATCCATAAGACCATCGCCTTCCGCAAGATCATCCTGCCGCAGGCCTTCATCGTCGCGCTTCGCCCCTACGGCAACGAGATCATCCTTTTGATCAAAGGCTCGGCGGTCGTCGCCATCATCACCGTGCTCGATCTGATGGGCGAGACCCGCTACGCCTTCTCCCGCACATTCGACTACCAGACCTATCTCTGGGCAGCGATCTTCTATCTCACCATCGTCGAGGCGCTGCGCCATCTCTGGGCCTGGATCGAGCGTCGACTGACGCGGCATCTCAAGCGCTAAGCATGACGGTCAAAGTGTATCGCGGTTTTGGTTAAAGCAGCTTGGCAGCACTCGTATCATCATGCTGCCAAACCATTGAAAATAAAAAAGAATACTTCCTTCGCAACGTATCTGTTAAGCTTGCGTTAACCACTCGCATGTTTCCATTTCACGTGGCGCTAATAAAGCGCGAGTGGGAACGAGAAGAAGCTGAATACGATGCACAAGGACATGGAAAAGCAACTGCAGGGTTACGGTCTGACGACCGCGCAGATCCTCTACCACCTGCCGGATCACCCGACGATCCTGCAGACTTACGTCTGGCAGGATTATGACCTCGCCCCCGATTTTCCCGAGATGCGCGGCTTCCTGAAATTCTGGCAGGAGAAGCTCGATGGGCCGCTACATTCGGTGCGCTACGTCCACCGCAAGCTGATTTCGGCAACCGAGTGGCGGGCACTGAAGGGTGAGTTCATCCTGCACTGATCAGACATGCGCCTCGCCATGGCCGAATTCGCCCTCGTCACGATCCGGACGCAGCGCGAAATAGAGCATGCCGATATAAAAGATGACGACGATCGAAATTACCGCGAGGCCGGGGAGCGGCCCGAGAACGGCATTGTCGATTACATAGGTCCAGGACTGCGCCTGCAGCGCCGGCGCGCCCTCCGTCTGCAGTTTCGGCGTCGAGATCTTCAGGCACCAGGCAAGCAGCAGGATTAAATACATCCAGCCGTAATTGCGTTTGAGCCGCCGATGCATTGCTTCACCATAACTGAGCAGAAAGCGTGGATGACGCAGGCTGTCGGCGATCACCGCGGCCCATTCGCTGCCGGCCGCAGCGTTCGGCGCCATGATCTGCGCGAAATAACAGCGCTCGACCTGCCGGATTCGGGCGCGGTAGATATCGAAGAAGCGGTAGCGCCGCGCCTCGATCATCAGAAGCAGTGTAATCAGCATCACGCCGAACAACAACACGCCGTGATGCGAGGTCGGCGTCGACAGCGACACCGAGAGCAGCGCCGCCACCACGGTGATTGCCCAGTTGGAAGTCCGGTCGATGCGGTCGCGCCAGCTCGTCATCCGTCCGAGCTCACCGCGGTAATAATGGCTGAGCGAATTGGTGATCTCGCCTGGCGTCGTGGGCAGCAGCAAGGGGCGCTCACCCTCTTCTTCCCTTGCCGGTGGCATCCTGTCTTGCTCCCCTTTCATGGCATCTCCTCCCGTCATCTTCTTTTTCGCCATTCTGCGCCTGTAGCCGCGCCATTGCAAAACATCGAAAGCCGCCGTAGAGCCATGCCTGAACACAGAAGGACATGAACCGCAATGGCAAAGAAGATCGACGAAGAAGCCCTTGCCGAGGCCTATAACCGCGCGCTGGCGCTGGAGAAATCAGGTGATGTCGATGCGGCCGTGGCAGCCTATGAGGACGTCTTGGCGATCGATCCTGAGGACCACGGCGGAGCCGCCGTGCGCATCGCCGCGATGGGCCGCGGCGAAACCCCGGTCAAGGCGCCCGACGCCTATGTCGAAACCCTGTTCGATCAGCATGCCGAGGTCTTCGAGGACGTGCTCGTCGAGCAGCTCGGCTATCACGTGCCGATGCTGGTGCGCCAGCGCCTGCAGGCATTGAAGCTCGGGCCGTTCAAGCGGTTGCTCGATCTCGGCTGCGGCACAGGTCTCACCGGCGGCGCGCTGCGCGACCTGTGCGAGGACATGACCGGCATCGACATATCGGAGAAGATGGTCGAGATCGCCCACGAAAAAGATCTTTACGAGACGCTCTTCGTCGCCGAGGTCGAGGATTTCCTCGACGACAACGACGAGGAGGCTTTCGACCTCATCACCGCCACAGATGTGCTGCCCTATCTCGGCGCGCTCGAACCGCTCTTCTTCGGCGCCGCCGAAAACCTGATGCCGGGCGGCCTGTTCATCTTCTCCTCCGAAACCTTGCCCGAGGAGACGCTTGCCGGCCGCGCCTATATGGTCGGGCCGCATCAGCGCTTCGCCCATGCCGATACCTATGTCAGGGAACGTCTGACGGCCACCGGTTTCGAACTCGTCGAGGTATCGGACATCAACGTCCGCATGGAAGATGGTCAGCCGACACCTGGCCACCTGGTGATCGCTCGATACATCGGCTGAAGGAATAGTTGCACAACTGGCGAAGTATCTATTGCGCGGCGCTTTCAGACCTGATACTTAGTCTTTCGGTAAAGTTTTCTACCGGATAAGAAAGGTCGCCGCATGTCGCTCGTGCTCTATGGGCATCCGCTCGCCTCCTTCTGCCACAAGGTGCTGATCGCGCTTTATGAAAACGCGACTCCCTTCGAAAATCGCCTCGTCGATCTGTCCGACGAGGCTTCGCGCGCCGATCTCTTCCGCTTCTGGCCGATGGGCAAGATGCCGCTGCTGAGGGACGAGGCGCGCGACAGCACCATTCCCGAAACCACGATCATCATCGAATATCTCGACCATTACTACCCCGGCCCCGTGCGCCTGCTGCCACTGGAGATCGATCGGGCGCTGCAGGTCCGCCTCTGGGACCGCTTCTTCGACCAATATGTCCAGGTGCCGATGCAGACGCTCGTCAGCCATCGCCGGCGTCCCGAGGGCACGGCAGACGAAATAGAGATGGCCGCCTGCAAAGCGGCGCTCACCACTGCCTATGCGATGATCGAAAAGCAGCTGGGCGAAAGCCCTTGGATAACAGGCGAGGCCTTCACCATGGCCGATTGCGCCGCAGCCCCGGCCCTCTTCTATGCCGAGACGCTGGTCCCGTTTTCACAGGAGCAGCCGAAACTTGGCGCCTATTACGATCGTTTGCTGGCGCGCCCGTCCTTCGCCAGGGCGCTGGAAGAGGCCCGCCCTTATTTCAAGTTCTATCCCTATCAGGACAGGCTGCCCGCCCGCTTTCGGGATGCGGCCGAATGATCGAAAGCCAGGCGGATCTCGACCGCATGTTTCACGCCCTTTCCGACCGCAGCCGCCGCGGGATGATCGACCGCCTTGGCCGCGGCCCGGCCTCGGTCACCGAACTGGCCGCACCGCTCGCCGTCGCCCTGCCGACGGTGATGAAACATCTGCAGGTGCTGGAGGAGAGCGGCCTCGTCCTCTCCGAAAAATCCGGCCGAGTGCGGACTTACCGGCTGCAGCAGGATGCGCTCGCCGCTGTCGAGCGCTGGGTGGAACAGCGAAAAACCCGCTGGACCGCCGCCTTCGACAGACTGGACCAATTTCTCGCCGATGAGCCGGAGACCCTTCCCGAATGACGACACGCTCTGCCGAACATACCACCTTCGTCATCGAGCGCCGCCTGAAGGCGCCCGTCGCCCGGGTCTTTCGCGCCTGGTCGACGCCGGAGTCGAAGCGGCAATGGTTTGCCTGCCACGGCGAATGGGTGCCGCTGGAATATGCGCTCGATTTCAGGCCGGGCGGCACAGAGAGGAACCATACCGCCGACACCGATGGGCTTCTGCACGCCTATGACGCCCACTACATCGATATCGTGCCGGATACCCGCATCATCTATGCCTATGAGATGAAGCTCGGGCAAACCCGCATCTCAGCCTCGCTCGTCACCGTCGCCTTCGACGTCGAACCCAGCGGCACCAGAATGGTCTTCACCGAGCAAGTGGTTTTCCTCGACGGCTACACCGACAACGGCGCCCGCCTTCAGGGCACTGAGATCGGCCTCGACAATCTCGAACTCTTTCTCGAGCGCGAGACGAGCCCGATTCACTAACGCGGCCGGATGAAATGTCACAGGCCGCTTGATTTCTTCCGTGAGCCGGCCGCCCGCACCGACCTATTCAGCGCTGCCGCGGCTCGAATAAGCGCCTTCAACGCCTCCTAGTTGATCTCGTCACCTTCATGAAAGTCGATGGCACGCCGGGTGTTGCCGTCGAGGCTGGAGTTGAAAAGGCTGTTCGGATCCTCAAGCGAGGCTCCTTTGGCGAAGGTAAGCTTGACCACGCTCTTATAGGTCTCGCCGGTGCAGATGATGCCGGCGCGCTCCCACACCGGAACCCCTCGCCACTTCCATTCCTCGACCACTTCGGGTTCGGCCTGCTTGATGAGTGCGCGGACCCGCGCGAGCATGTCGCCGCGCCAATCCTTGAGCTCCTCGATCCTCGCATCGATCAGTTGAGAGGGAGAGGCTTGCCCGCTTCCTTCTTCGGAATCGGTCCTCTTCATGGTTGCCGTCACCTTCCTCATGTTTGTCGTTCTCCCGTCACCGCGCATCAAAAATCTCACATCCGTTCGCCGGGCAACCGGCTCGCCTGCTCTACCCAGGAGGCAATCTGCACCTCGTCAAACGGGTCGTTCTCGCGGATGTCGAGGTAGCGCACCTCTTTCTGCTTGGACTCGCCTGGCGGCAGAGGATGCAGCGACGCGCCCTTGAAGAAAGCCACCTTGACATAGCTGGCGTAGCAATGGACGCCGAGGAACCAACCTTGCCCTTCCATGCCGTAAAAGGGCGAGTTCCACTTGACCGCCTTGCAGACGCTGGGCACGGTTTTGGTGATCAGCGCATCGAGGCGACGCCCGATCTCACTTTTCCAGTCCGGCATGGCGGCGATGTAGGCTTGCACGGGCGCATCGCCATAACCCTTGGGGATTTGCGGGTTGCCACCCGACAGAAGCTTCGGCGCCGCGACCGCCGGTTTGGCGGTCTTTTTCGTGACCTTCTCCGCGCCTTTCGACGTTCTGCCCGCCATAGATTTCCTCCTATCCGCCGATGCCTCCCGCGCCGCGCCGTTTCGCGGCATAGGGCAGCACGAACAAGGTGAGACTGGTAACGAGAAGCAGGCCGAGCGGCAGCAATGCCAAGAGCCCAATCCAGACCGCCGACTTCTCCTGTACCATGACGATGATATTGACGATGACGGCCAGCGTAAAGGCGATGGACAGCCAACGGTGGACCTGCCGAGCCCAGTTGTTCAAGCTCAATGAAGCCTCCTCAAAATCAGCCCGAGGGCCCGCCCGCTCGGCGATGGATCAGTCAACCCGCGCCAACACCTGTTCCAGTCTGTCGAAGAATTGCGGCCACCCGCTCCTGGCGCCGCCATAGGCCTGCCGCTGATCCGCCCGGAAACCAGACTGCTCCATGCGCAGATGCGTACCCGTGCCCCTCGGCGTAAGCGTCCAGGTCACGACGGTTTCGAGGCCATAGGCGCCCCAGCTGTAAGCGAGGGTCTTGTGTGGCTCGACTTCCAGAACGCGGCAGTCGACCGCGCCCCAATCGGCAGTGAAGTTGAAGCGATGGTCAACGATCGGCTTGAAATCGCTTTTCATCAACCACTCCTGCATCAGGTGCGGCTGGGTCAGCGCCCGCCAGATCTTTTCCGCGGGAAAGGGCATCTCCCTTTCGATGATGACGGAGCGCGTCTCGGTCGTTAAGTCAGTCATTGATCCATCCTCTTCAACAAATCTTCGAGCGCAGTGAAGCGGTTTTGCCAGAAGCCGGCCATCTCGCTCGTCCAGTCGACGAGCGGCGCAAGCGCGCCGAGCTGCGCGCTATAATGCGTCTGCCGCCCCTCATGACGGTCGCGCACCAAGCCGGCTTGCTTCAGCAGCCCGAGATGTTTCGAAACGACCGGTTGCGAGACCCCGGCCTGCGCCGTCAACGCCCCGACCGTCTTCTCCCCCTCCCGGCACAGCCGCTCGAAAAGCGCGCGCCGGGTGGGATCCGCAAGCGTCCTGAAGAGCACGTCCTGAACGTTCGACATTGAAGACCCATATCTATAAGGCTATGAATTAACCTATAGCCATCGAGATATACGTATGTCAAGCGGCGAACAGAAAGCGACTAAACGACCAGAAAAACCTATAGCCAACTCGCCAGCGGATACAACAATCGAAAAGCCAAGACATATCTAGCATAGCCCGTCGGCTATGCATAATTGCGACCCGCCATCCTCAGGGGCAACCAACAGGCAGAAAAACGCCTGAAGCCGCAGACGGCTTCCGGCGATACATGCTCTGCATCTTGTTTGAGCTCAGCAGTCGCGGCGGCCGCCGTGAAGAGCGGCCATGCGCTTCTGTCCGACCGAATCGGATTGGGGGACGAAGCGTTCCTGCGCCTCGCGGATCGTATCTTCGTCGAGATGGCGGATCAGCCGCTCGGCCGCCTCCCAGGCTTCTTCGTCGGTTTCCCGCACGATGAAATGCAGGCGGATGCCGAAGGTCACCTCCTCTCGCTGCCTCGCTATCTCTCTCGGTATTCGGCGGCCAATCGCTCGCGAATGAAGGCGGGACCGCCGGCAAGACGTTTCGCAAGCAAGCTCGCCGGATCGACCATGCGCCAATATGGCGTCACCGTCGAAACCGGTTCGCCCTTCTCCAGCGCGCCGAAGGATAGTTCGGCGATCGCGCGCAAATGCCGCTGCACTGTCACCGGGCAGCAGGCATCCGCTCCGTATTGGGCGGCGAGACGGCGGCGCAGGACGCCGGCCTCGGTGAGAACACCTTCAGGCGCCAATCGAATCTGCTCTTCGATCATCTGCCGCGACGGAATAAGCATCGCCTGCGTGCCGTGCGGCCTTTGCGACGTGGCTCGATCGTTGGAATTTCGTTCATGTGATCCCCGGGGAACGCTATCCGTCTTTCCCATCTAGGGCTCGGCCGAATGGCGACCAGCCTCATATGCGCCAACCGGAAGGAAGTCCGTCTTCACGGCTTTTCTGCTTCCGCCGTTTCGGTTAATCCTCAAGGCCTCTCACTCAGGATAAGGATAGGACATATGGCAAAAGTCGCGTTCATCGGTCTCGGCGTCATGGGCTTCCCCATGGCCGGTCATTTGAAGACGAAGGGCGGCCACGATGTCACCGTCTACAATCGCACGGCCGAGAAAGCCGCTGCCTGGGCCGAGAAATTCTCCGGCAAATCCGCCCCCACCCCTGCCGAGGCTGCCGCCGGCGCCGCTTTCGTCTTCGTCTGCGTCGGCAATGACGACGATCTCCGCTCGGTGACCTCAGGCGAGAACGGCGCTCTGCACGGCATGAAGCCGGGTTCGGTGCTGATCGATAATACCACCGCCAGCGCCGAGGTCGCCCGCGAGCTTTATGCCGCGGCAAAGAAAAAAGGTGTGGATTTTATCGACGCTCCGGTCTCCGGCGGCCAGGCCGGCGCCGAAAACGGAGTGCTGACCGTCATGTGCGGCGGCGATGAAGCCGTCTTCGAAAGAGCCCGGCCGGTGATCGACGCCTATGCGCGCATGGTCGGCCTCATGGGGCCGGCCGGTTCCGGACAGCTTACCAAGATGGTCAACCAGATCTGTATCGCTGGCCTTGTTCAGGGGCTTTCCGAAGCGCTGCATTTTGGCAAGCGCGCCGGCCTCGATATTGAAAAGGTCGTCGAGGTAATCTCGAAAGGCGCGGCCGGCTCCTGGCAGATGGAAAACCGCCACAAGACCATGAATGCCGGCAAATATGATTTCGGCTTCGCAGTCGACTGGATGCGGAAAGATCTTGGCATCGTGCTCACCGAAGCCCGCAGCAACGGCGCCAAGCTGCCGGTCACCGCCCTCGTCGACCAGTTCTACGGCGACGTGCAGGCAATGGGCGGCAATCGCTGGGACACGTCCTCGCTGCTCGCCCGGCTTGAGAAATGATCGGTCCCTCCTCCGATCCGGCTGAACTGATCGCGCATCTCGAAACGCTGCGCTCGGAGGAGAATGCCGCCGGGATGGCGCGATTCGGCATCGTCACCGACCGCGCCCTCGGAATTTCCAATCCTGATATCAGGGCAGTCGCCAGATTGGCGAAGAGGAATCATCTCAGGGCAATGCAGCTCTGGCGAAGCGATATCCGCGAGGCTCGGCTGCTCGCTCTCTATACCGCCGAGCCGAAGCGGCTGACGCCGGAAGAAGCAAAAAACTGGGCTCATGATTTCGACTCCTGGGAAATCGTCGACAGCGCCGCCGATCTCTTCGTCGAGGCGGGCCTGGACGAGCTCATTCCGGAATTCGCTGCAGACGAGCGCGAATTTGTCCGTCGCGCCGCTTTTGCCATGATCGCCGGCGCCGCCGTCCATCGAAAGGGCGAGACCGATACGCCCATCCTCTCCTGGCTGCCGCTGATCGAGGCGCATTCCGGCGATCCCCGCAACTTCGTTCGCAAGGCAGTCAATTGGGCATTGCGCAGCGTCGGCAAACGCAATCGCGCATGCCATGGGCCGGCGCTGGGGCTGGCGAAGCTTTTAGCCGAAAGTCCGAATAAAACCGCCCGCTGGATCGGCAGGGACGCGGCGAGAGAGCTGAGCGGCGAAAAGCTGTTGGCGCGTCTGCAGTGAAGCGATGCCACGTCAAGTCTGGGGCTTTCGCCTCGTCAATGGGGCCTGGATTTTTCCACCAGAAAGTCGATCAAGACACTGACCGCCGGCGGCATGCCCTTAGCCGTCGTGAAGACGATATAAAACTGGCTCCCTTCCGACTGCCATTCCGGCAGCACCCGCACCAGCCTGCCGGCCTGCAGATCCGCCTCGCAGGCGCTTTCGAGCAGAAGCCCGAAGCCGAGGCCGGCGCGGGCTGCATCGAGAATGGCGGTCATGCTGCGGCAGGTCAGCCTCGGCTGATGCCGGATTACCCGTTTGTTGTCATTCGGATCGATGAGTTCCCAGCTATGGAACGACACCCACGGGGTCATCGCCAGCGTCGGAAGATCAGCGAGCTCGTCGACGCAATTTAAACCGCCGCTACGTTCGATGAGCGATGGACTTGCGACCAGGATTCGCCGCGCCCGGTCGAGCTTGCGCATCGTCAGGCTCGTTTGTGTCTCCGGCTCGTTGGTCGCCCTCACCTCAAGATCGATCCGTTCATTAATGAGGCCGGCGCGGCGTTCGGAGCCGATAATCTGCAGCTTTTTCTTCGGATAGCATTCGAGGAATTCAGGCAGTATGCCTCCGACGGGAATGTCGACCAGACCAAGCGGACAGCCCATCCGCACCACACCCTGCTGGTCTGCTTGGGCCTCGGTGACGATCGATTTGGCGCGATCGGCCTCCTGCAGAATGGCTGGCATCTTTCGTAAAAAGCTTGACCGATCTCGGTCACCCGGAAGTGACGGGTCGAACGCTCTATCAGCCGCGCGCCAAGCCCATCCTCAAGCCGGCTGACCCGCTGCTCAATTTTGAGCGCGGTATTTTCAGATTGCGACTGGCAGAAGCAAAACCACCGCTGGAAACGACGGCTGCAAAATAATAATAGTCGTTGAGATCGTCCATGCGAACAAGCTATCCGAGAGTATGAATGAATGCCGCCCCGAAGGGGTCTCCAGCAAAGCTGTAATCACATTGTCGGCATTGGATTTTCTTTCCACGACCCGTCGCGGCAAAGCCAACCAATGCCCAATGGTCAATCCAAAACTCTCTTGAGAAAAGAATGGCCTCGATCAAGGCCCGCAGGATGCCGACGTGCGATACACAACATGCCGGTTCGGCTTACCTGGATGGCGCTCCGAAAATACAACCACAAGAGCGCGTGTCAAAAACACTGCAAGGACGGTCCGGCAGGGAAGACCGGACCCGTCCCCGTAGCTGATCGGAGGTCACTCGGATCAGAAACTGATTTGAAGCGTCCCCGGTCCGAAGACCGGGGACACTCACCAAGTGGATTAGAACGAACGCTGCAGGCGGAAGTAGCCCGAGGTGGAGTCGTCGCCATTGTCCGGATCGAAGTACTGAACCGAAGCCTTGGCGTAGAAGTTGTCGACGATCTGGTAATCGACCGTCAGACCAACCTTCCAAGCGTCGTTGTCGCTGAAGTCGTCGCCAGCCTCGTAGATGTCGCCGTAGTACTGGACGCCGGGAGTGATCTTGAGCTTGTCGGTTGCCTTGATTGCGTATTCGGCAGCGACAGCCCATTCGGCTGCGGAGTAGTAGGAGTTCGGGCCGGAAGAATATACGGCTGCGAGGCCGAGCGTGCCGGGACCGATGTCAACCGTACCCATTGCACGGACAGCGCCGTCTTCGTTGTCGAAGTCCCAGCCGCCGGTGACCTGGTAGCTGAAGGCACCAGCCTTGCCGCCAACGCCGAAGGCAACGCCTACGTTGTTCGGGCCTTCGCCGGTTTTGTAGAAGCCGTCTTCCAGTTCGTCGACGCTGAGACCAGCGTAGAAGTCGCCGCTTTCATACTGATAGCGGATGGAGTTGTGCAGCGTTACGATCGAGCCGATGTCGTCGGTTTCACCCGAGAGACCGTCGTCCCACCAGCTGTAGAACAGACCAGCGCGGAAGCCCGCGATGTCGAGGTAAGCGGAGTCGAGAATGGCGTCCTGGTCGGAGGCATTGTCAGCATTGAACTGCATGACGATGACGCCGGTCAGCGGACCATACTCGGTGTCGCTCTTGGCCGTGAACTGAACCTGACCGCGAGTACGGGCATCCCAATCCGAATCGTTGCTGGCCGAGCCATTGAGCGGCTGATCACCAACGTCGACCTGGAAACGGATGTAGCCTTCGATCTTGAGGCAGGTTTCGGTGCCGGGGATGTAGAAGTAGCCGGTGCCGTAAGCGTCGCAGACGCGAACATATTCAACCGGTTCCGGCTCAGCAGCAACAATAGCGTCAGCTGCAAGAACCGGCGTCGATGCAGCAAATGCTGCTGCTGATGCAAGCAAAACCATTCTGATGTTCATTTACCAATCCATTCCTTTGTCGATCGGGGCTGACGTCTCGTCGGGTAGTCAATTTGAAGCCGGCCCAGTTTGAACAGCCATCTCGGCGTGCGGATCGATCGAACCGCCAAACCGTCATCACACAGAAGGCGCATTCAAGCAATTCTCGATATATCTGAGAGGGGTTCGCCGGAGCAACTTTCGCCAGCAACGTGATTTTTATACAACATTTCAAATAATTAGGTGAAAAACGCACAAAACGGCCTCGCAATGGAAACCTCCATCGCAAGCCGCAAACGCTATGCCGCATTCTCAAATTCTCCACCGTTCGACCCCGCCGAACACAATGGTGAAGCACATAAACTCTACCGCCGACTGATGAACCTATACAAGGTAGCGGTGTAGAACATGGTGTTCTGATTTCGATACCAATGAGTCAAAATGATGACAGGACGCTCATTGATGCCACACATCATAGCCGTGCAATCGTTATCAGGCTATATATTTTTCTAGAATTTTGGTGAAACTGAAGCGTTTTTTTGCGATTTTTCCGGCTTTTCTTGCAGTCTGGGCCACATTCTTCCGAGAGCCGCTTCCGGGCGCCGCATTTCCGCATGCCAGCGAATCGCGTCAGAGACCCGGATTCGGGGGCGAGTACCACGCGGCATATGCGACTGCCGGCCAGCGGCTCGTCGCAACCTATCGGCGACTTCAATCCTCGTTGGATTTGGCGTTCTCAAGAATCATGTAGTCGAGCGGCAGCTGCGTCGAATACTTGATCTGCTCCATCGCAAAGGCAGAGGAGACGTCGCGAATCTCGATCTTGGCGATCATCCGCTTATAGAAGGCGTCATAGGCGGCGATATCGGGCACGACGACTCGCAGGAGATAGTCGACGTCACCGCTCATTCTGTAGAATTCGACCACTTCGGGGAATTCGGCAACCACCTCGGAAAAGCGGCGTAACCACTCGATCGAATGGGTGGCGGTGCGAATCGATACGAAAACCGTGACCTTGGTGTTAACCTTCTCCGGATCGAGGATGGCGACCCGACGCTTGATGACGCCATCTTCCTCCATTTTCTGAATGCGCCGCCAGCATGGCGTCGTCGAAAGCCCCACCTTCTTGGCGAGGTCGGCAACGGCAAGGGTCGAATCTTCTTGCAGCAGACGCAGTATTTTTCGGTCGAGGCGGTCCATGCGCACGTCAGTCCTTTCGAATTATTTTCTTTGTATAACCCGATTCCGCGCGAGGAAAAGAATTTTGTTTCAGGAAAGCAGCGTTTTCACCCGCCCTTGCAACACAGGAAGCAATTCTTGCTCGAACCAGGAATTGCGTTTCAGCCAGCCGCTGTTGCGCCAGCTCGGATGCGGCAGCGGCAGCACCGCCGGCGACCGGCCCGACAGAAGGCTGTCGCGCCACGCCCGCACCGTCTCGGTCATATTGCCTCGTCTCTCGTCAGTCATATGCCAGGCCTGCGCATATTGGCCGATGACCAGCAGCAGCTCGATCTGCGGCATCGCCGCGATCACCCTTTGCTGCCAGAGCGGAGCGCATTCACGGCGCGGCGGCAGGTCCGCGCCCTGGTCGTCGTAGCCAGGAAAGCAGAAGCCCATCGGCACGATGGCGAATCGGTTTCGGTCGTAAAAGCTTGCTCTGTCAACGCCGAGCCATGACCGCAGCCGGTCCCCCGATGCATCGTCGAACGGCAGGCCGCTCTCATGCACCCGAAGGCCAGGCGCCTGCCCCGCGATCAGGATGCGTGCACGCGAAGAGATCACGGCCACCGGCCGCGGCTCGTGCGGCAGCCGGTGCTCAGACCCTTTTGCCGGGGCGTCGCGACAGATGCGACAGGCGGCTATTTCCCGCCGCAGAGTTTCCAGCTTGGCTTCGTCGGTCATCGCTACTCCCATCCGACGATCCGCCCGAGGAAGCGCAACGCCTCGCCGTAACTGGATTCCTGGCGGGCATGATCGCGCACATCGCGCGGCCGCTCGAAAGTCCCGGCCCACAGCCCCGCCTTCGCCGCTCTCGCCTCGATCTCTTCCTTGCCGTAGCCACCATAGGAGACAGCCAAGCCTCGGCGCACCATGCCGGCATTGATGTCACCGCCCGTCCCGCTTCGGCAGACGACAAGCAGCCTGTCGTAGCGGTCGCGCCGGTCGCCCTGGCAAAGCGTTCCCGATGCCAGCACCATCTCCTGCAGCGCCTCCCGCGCCACGCGCCCGCAAGCCCAGGCCTTTCCCGCCCGTTCACAGCTCTGATTGATCTCGGGCGCGTCAATGCCTTCGAGGCGGAAGCGCTCCCCGCCCAATGTCAGACTGTCGCCATCGGCAGCATGAAAAGCGCCGACACGCTGGATTGTTGCTCGATCGTTGATCTTGGCGGCAATCAGCGCCAGCAGCACCAGCAGGGCAAAAGCGGTCACGCCGTCGCGAATCAGGCGCAGGCCCCGTGTCACGCTTTCGCCTCCTTAAAAAACAAATCCTTGGCAAAGATGGCAAACATCTTCTTAAGAATTGCCGGTTAAGCTCTTATCCACCCAGGGGTGAAGTTTCAACGTGCACATGAGTACCGGCGTAAGCACATCGACCGACAAGATTATCGTCGACAGGTCGCGCAGCCACCGCAACAAGGCCGTTTCCAAGGCCGTGCGGCAAACACGCGAACGCCTGCAGTCCGGCCATGCGTCCAATTCCGCCTTCGACCGTGACGTACTCAAGATGTATATAGCATCGATGATGCAGGGCGCGACGATCATGCCGCTCTTCGTCGTCATCATCACCGCCCTCGGCGTCTATTTCACTCAAGATACCCAATTGCTCTTCTGGGCGCTGCTGACGCTTACCTGTCACACCGGCAACATCCTGCTCGCCCGGCGCGCGCGCCGACAGGAGATCACCTCCGAAAGCGCCCGCAAATGGCGCCGCCTGCTGCTCGCCGGCCAATTCCTGGTCGGCTGCTGCTGGGCCGTCTTCGCGTTGCAGGGGTGCGACACCTGCGAGCCGTCGAGCTTCATTCTCTATAAGGGCGCAACATTGCTGATTGCGCTTTCCGTCACGGCGATGTCGAACTTCATGCTGACGCCTGCCGTGCTGGTTGCCTTCGCACCGGCGGTCCTGGCGCTTGGCGCCAAGAGCGGCCTGTCGCGCGACCTCCTCGAAATCAGCTTGACCGGGCTCTTCACCACCACTCTCGTCTTCTTCAACTATATCAGCGACCGGCTCTTCAAATCCAACCTCAGGATCCTCTCCTACCAGTCGGAGAAGGACGACCTGATCGCCGAGCTTGAAGTGGCGAAATCGATGTCGGACGAGGCGCGCCGCCGCGCCGAAGAGGCAAACCTCGCCAAGTCCCGTTTCCTTGCCTCCATGTCGCACGAACTCAGGACGCCGCTCAACGCCATCCTTGGCTTCTCCGAGGTGATGTCGGCCGAAGTCATGGGACCGCTCGCCAATCCGACCTATAAAGAATATGCCGGCGATATCCATCGCTCCGGCCAGCATCTGCTCGATCTCATCAACGAAATCCTCGACCTGTCGCGTATCGAGGCCGGCAAATACGAACTGAGCGAGGAAGCGATCTCGCTGCTCGATATCACCGAGGATTGCATCGGCATGGTGCAGCTGCGCGCCCGCGCCAAGAACATTGCCATTTCGGATCAGTTCGAACGGCAGTTGCCGGCTATCTGGGCAGACGAGAAGTCGATGCGCCAGGTGGTGCTCAATCTCCTCTCCAATGCCGTCAAATTCACGCCGCAGGGCGGCGAAATCCACGTCAAGGTTGGTTGGACGGCCGGCGGCGGACAGTACATCTCGATCAAGGACAACGGTCCCGGCATTCCGGAAGAAGAGATTCCCGTCGTCCTCTCGGCCTTCGGCCAGGGCTCGATCGCCATCAAGAGCGCCGAACAAGGCACCGGCCTCGGCCTGCCGATCGTTCAGGCGATCCTTGCCAAGCATGACGGACAGTTCCTGCTGAAATCGAAGCTGCGCGAAGGCACCGAGGTTATCGCCATCCTGCCTGCCAAGCGCGTGCTCCAGAGCCTGCCGGCCGTCGAAGAGGCTCAGGCTGTCGCGCGCAAGCGCAAGAGTTTTGCCTAATGCGTGTCGCCCGGAAGTGTGCGGCGGTTCCAGGATAACGACATTCATAGAAACAAGGAGCTAAAGCGCGTCGCATGAATCAGGTTTCATACAACGCGCTTTAGTTCAACTGAAAAGCAGGTGCTTGCCGAGCATGAAGCCGAGATAGAGGCAGCAGGCGGCGATCATGCAGGTCACCGCGAAGGAACCGAGATCCTTGGCATGTTTGCCGACGATCGAAATCTCCGGTGAAATCCGGTCGATCACCTCTTCGACGGCAGTATTCATCGCCTCCATCGAAAACAGCCCGAGGAACAGCAGCACCGCCACGACGATCTCACCGAAAGTGGCCCCCACCAGCGCCAGCGCCGCCAGCGAAACGAGGGAAAAACCGAGCTCCTGGCGGAAGGCCGCCTCTTTCAGCACGCGCAGGAAACCTGCCCAGGAATAGCTGGCTGCGGCGATGAAATGTCGAAATCCGGTCTGCTTCATCACCGCGGGCTTTGTCAAGATCGATCCCCCCAGAACATATCGCGCAAAAGTGTGCAGCGGTTTTGCGATAACGACATGCGTAAAACAAGGAATTAAAGCGCGGGCCAAGCGAACCTGAAAGATCGCGACGCACTTTAATGCTTGTTGCTCACACCTGCCTGGGCAAACGTCGCCATGCCGGAATGGCAGGCAGCGGCGGCCTTGACGATGCCGGCGGCAAGCGCCGCACCGGTGCCTTCGCCAAGCCGCATGCCGAGCGCCAGAAGCGGCGTCTTGCCGAGCATCTCGATTGCGCGCAGATGGCCGGGTTCGCTGGAGACATGGCCGATCAGGCAATGATCGAGCGCGGAGGGATTGGCAGCTTTCAGGATCGCCGCCGCGGCAGTCGCGACATAGCCGTCGATCAGCACCGGTATGCGCTCCATCCGGGCGGCAAGGATGGCGCCGGCCATCGCCGCGATCTCGCGGCCGCCAAGCCGGCGCATGATCTCCAGGGGATCATTGAGATGGTCGCTATGCAGCGCCACCGCCTTTTCCACCGCCGCGATTTTGCGCTCGAGCATCTCGCCTTCCGAACCGGTGCCGGGTCCGACCCAGTCGCGCGCCGAACCGCCGTAGAGCGCATAGTTGATCGCCGCCGCAATCGTCGTGTTGCCGATGCCCATCTCGCCGATGCAGAGCAGGTCGGTGCCGCCGGCAATCGCCTCCATGCCGAAGGCCATCGTCGCGGCGCAGTCGCGCTCGGAAAGTGCCGCTTCCTCGGTGATATCGCCGGTGGGGTAATCGAGCGCCAGGTCGAAGACTTTCAGCCCGAGATCATAAGCGACACAGATCTGGTTGATCGCAGCTCCACCGGCTGCAAAATTCTCGACCATCTGCTGCGTCACCGCGGGCGGAAAGGGTGTGATGCCCTGTCTGGTGACGCCGTGATTGCCGGCGAAGATCGCCACCAGCGGGCGGTTGACGGCCGGTTGGCGGCCCGTCCAGGCGGCAAGCCAGAAGGCAATCTCCTCGAGCCGTCCGAGCGCGCCCGGCGGCTTGGTCAGCTGCGCGTCGCGTTCGCGTGCGGCCACCAGTGCGCGGGCATCCGGCCCGGGCAGGTCCCGGAGCAGGGTACGGAAATCGTCGAAAGGCAGGCCTGAAACGCTCATCGGTGCGTATTCCTATGAATCGGCTATTCTTGTTTTTTTGACGCAAATCAGCTTCTTTGCGGTGGCTCTCTCTTAAAGCCGGCGGACGAAGCGAACAACATCAAAAGCGCCGCAGCCCCTCCGGCAGAACGAAACAGAATGAAGATCAAGGACTATGCGGTCGATACCGCCCGCGCCGTCGCCTTTCTGAGCCGTCTTCCGATGCCGCCAGCGCTGTTCGAAGGCTATGACGGCAGGCTCGGCCGCCTGGTGCGCGCCTTTCCCCTCGCCGGTCTTGTCATCGGCTTCGTCCCGGCGCTCGCCCTCTTCCTCCTTTCGGGCCTGCGCGCCGACCCGCTATTGGCGGCGCTGATCGCCCTTTCTGTCCAGGCTCTTGCCACTGGCGCACTGCACGAAGACGGCTTGGCCGACACGGCGGATGGCATCGGCGGCGGCAAGAACCGCGAACAGAGCCTTATCATCATGAAGGACAGCCGGATCGGCACCTATGGCGCGATAGCGCTGATCCTCTCCTTCGCGATCCGTGCGGCCGCACTCGCCGCCATTGTCCGCCAGTCCTCACCGCTCGCCGCAGCGCTTGCCGTTGCCGCCGTCGCAGCACTCAGCCGTGGCGCTATCGCCTGGCATTGGCAACGGCTGCCGGCCGCAAAGGCCGATGGCGTGGCCGCCTCGACCGGCCAGCCGAATGAGGCGGCGATGCATTTTGCGCTCGTCTCGGCCGGTCTGCTCGCAGCACTTCTGATCTGGCCGGCATTCGGCCTGCGGCCGCTCGTCGCCAGCCTGCTCGCCACCGGTGTCGCAGGATTCGCCTTCACCGCCGTCATCCGCCGCAAGCTTGCCGGCCACACCGGCGACACGCTGGGCGCAACGCAGCAGATTTGCGAAATCGCCACCCTTTGCGCCCTTGCCACCACTCTTTGAAACTCCGATATATCAGCCATGCAAACACCCTGCATTCACGTCTGCTCCATGGTTCCAGCCACCGGATTTTGCGCCGGTTGCGGCCGCACTCTTCAGGAAATCGGTGGCTGGATGAACTATACCGACGCCGAACGGCGCGGGATCATGGCGCAGCTGCCGGCGAGGCTCGCAACCGCCGCGATGACGAGCCGGATGAAAACAAGCCTCGCCGAGCGGCCGGGGCAGCCTTCATGATCCGTTTCACCGTCATTCTCGTCGTGATCGGTATCGGTCTTATCGTGCTGATCCTCAACGGCGACAGCGGCCGCATTCTCGGCTTGCAAAGTGACGAGTTCGGCCGCTTCGTTTACCTGCTGCCGATCGCACTGATGTTGTCGGCCGGGATCTGGGCGCGCAGCGTCGGTGAAACCATGCGCCAGATGATGATCTGGCTGGTCATCATCCTGGCGCTCGTGACCGTCTATCTCTATCGTCAGGAAGCGATCGGTGTCGGCAATCGGGTGCTCGCCGGTCTCATTCCTGGCCGCGCCGTCGTCGTCACGACGAGCGAAGGTGGCGCGGAAATCATCCTGCACAAGCTCTTGAACGGCCATTTCGAAGCGGACGTCGATGTGAATGGCCGGACCGTCGAGATGCTCGTCGACACCGGCTCCAGCATGGTCGCGCTCTCACACGAGGATGCTGAACGCATCGGCATCGATCTCACCGGCCTCACCTACTCGATGACGGTCATGACCGCCAACGGCCGCAGCCGCGCGGCCCCCATTACGCTCGACCAGGTGGCGATCGGTCCGATCATCCGCAACAATGTCGCAGCCAGCGTCGCCGAGGACGGCCGGCTTGACCAGAGCCTGCTCGGCATGAGCTTCCTGGAAACGCTGGGCTCCTTGCAGATGCAGACGGATGAATTGCGCATGCGGGATTGATCCGGCAGAACAAGTCATGCCCCCGATCCGCTCTCGGCCGGCTCTCCATTGGGAATACGGACCGCAAGTCGCCGGTCGACAAAAGCTGCAAAAAATGCTGCCGACAAGGCAAGTGACGCCGATGTCAGCAACATCGCGAACAGTGTCGACACTGCGCCTGCCTCCCGGAGAAACAGTCCGGCGATCGAAGCGATCAGCGCGGCGCCGGCGATCGACATGGCTGCGGCAAGGCCTGCAGCGGTGCCGGCTAGATGGGCGCGAACCGACATCACGCCCAGATTGGCGGCCGGAAATGTCAAGCCATTGCCGATGCCGATGAACATACAGGGTCCGAAAAATGCCAGGACATGCGTGACGCCCGAGATCGACAGGATCAGCCCCATGAGCAGACCCATGCACGTCGATATACGCGCAATGACGAGCGTGGTGCTGAGCGATATCCTCGTCAATCGGGCAGCGAGATAACTGCCCAGAATGAATCCCGCGGGAACCATTCCCATGAAAAAGCCCAGTTTCGCGCTCGATCCGCCGAGCGAGGAACTGACTGCCAAGGATGCGCCTCCGAGGAAGATATAGAGAGTGCCGGTCGAGCAGGCCATGCACAGCGTATAGGCCCAGAACCGCGCCGAACCGAGAATCTGCCGGTAGGAAGCAAGGTAATTGCCTTTTGATCTCGACGCGGGTCCGGCTGTTTCCGTCAGCTCGCGCATGGAAATGGCGAGGATGGCTGCGCCTATCAGCGCAAGAGCGACGAAGATCGCCCGCCATCCGAACGTTTCGTCGAGAATGCCGCCGACGCTTGGGCCCAGCATCGGCGCGATAGCCCATCCCATGGCGGCGTAGCCGATCCTGTTGGCGGCCCCGCGCTCGCCCGCCGTCTCCTTGATGGCGACGAGCGCGACGCAGAAGCAGGCGGCGATCGACGCCTGCATCACGCGAAACAACAGGAAGATGCCGATATTGGGCGCCAGCGCGCAGCCGATCGACGCGACGATGAAAATGGAAACCGCGATCAGCGCGACCGGCCGGCGCCCATAACGATCCGACATCGCGCCTGCGATGATTTCGGTCAGCGCATTGATAACCGCATAGCCCGCGATCGAAAGATTGACGAGCGCGAAATCGGCCTGGAAGGTGGCCGCGATCTTCGGCAGCGCCGGCAGATAAATATTGACCGGCAGCACGGAGAGCGCCGTCAGTAGGAGAAGGACTGTACGCCGTGGCGCAGCGGTTGAGGCCGTGGCCGTTTCCCCGGCCGTACGGCCGGCAGTCTGAATGGAATCGTCGCGTGTCATGGTCTTGCCCGTCTTGTCAGCGAGATTTTGTGAGGGAATCTGACGAGGCGCAGCGCAAATTCAGGGCACAAAAAAAGCCCCGTCAGGAGCTTGTTTTACCGCGCATGGGGCTGATCGCCGGATGGTTACACCATCCTGCCCATGCGCCCTATCACCACGACAAGAACCATTGCGATCTTCATGACCGTACAGCTAGACAGAAATTTCCATCTCGTCAACGTGCGGTTTCAATGCTCGCAGAAAATGCAAGCCGACGCGCGTGCGCGGCGCGATGCGGCTTTACGGCAATACCTAGATCTGGCACCTTCGAGCGCAAAACAACAAGACCACAAAGAGCAAAAAGAAACTCCTAGTCTGGTGGCACCCCGCATGTGCGACCGGCCCTCGCTTCAGGCGAAGGCCTTGCTCATGAGTGCGACAGGAGTTTCGCATGAATTCACTCTGGCCGATCGTCATCGGCGGCATTCTGCCCGCCGTTTTCTGGGGCGTCACCGCCATCTTCCAGAAGCAGAGTGCTGCGGCCGCCACCGGCTCCGCCGTCTATCTCATCGCCTTCGGCGCCGCTTGCGCCCTCGCCGGTCTGATCGCCGCGCTGATCTGGCGCCCTGCCGCCTGGACCACACAAGGACTTGGTTTTGCCGCAACCGCCGGCGCCTGCTTCGCCCTCGGCACTGGGCTCATCAGCCTCGCACTCATCGCTTATGGCATGCCGGTCTCGAAACTCGCCCCGATCTGGAGCTGCAACGTGCTGGTGACGCTGGCGATAGGCGCAGTCTTTCTCGGCGAAGCCTCCGAGCTCAACATGGCGCGGCTCGCAGCCGGCACCCTTTTCATCCTGTTGGGTGCCCTGCTCGTCAGCAGTGCCTGACAGCGCCTCCGCATTGCGGCTGGATCGCCTTTGTTGATATCCTGCATTGGCGCAAATGCCGGAGCCCGACATGACCCCACGACAACTGAAAACCTTCCTGGCCGTCATCCGGCACGGAAACCTCACACGCGCCGCCGTCGAGGTCAATCTCGCTCAGTCGAGCCTCAGTGATCACATCCAGGCACTCGAAGAGGAGATGGGGGTTGAACTCTTCCTCCGCTCCCGGCAGGGCGTCGCTCCCACACCGGCAGGCATGGCACTGAAGGCCTATGCGGAAGAGATATTGGCACTGAATGATGAGGCGCAGACCGCCGCCCGCGTTGTCGCCGGCATTTCCGAAGCCTCTATCACCCTGGGCACGCTCGAAACCATTGCCGCTGAAAGGCTGGCGCCCTGGCTCTCCCGCCTCCGCAGGCAAAATCCCGATCTTGGTCTCAAACTCAAGGTCGGCGGCAGTGGCGAGTTGCATGCGAAATTACAGAATGGCTCGGTTGATATCGTCTTCACCTTCGATCGCGGCCAGCAGGACGAGCGCTTCGTGACACGCCGCATCGCCAGCGAGCCGCTGGTGCTGATTGCCGCCGGCAGTTCGCAAATCCCGCCGCCGGAAAGCCTCGCAGCCCTGCGCACAGCCCCGTTCATCGCCACCGCGGCCGGCTGCATCTATCGCCACCTGCTCGATACCGCCTTTGCCGAAGCGGATTTAGCTGCGCCGGCCGTTGCTGCGGAAGCCGACAGCATCGCAACGATCATCCGGCTCGTGGCATCAGGCGCCGGCTACGGCCTGGTCCCGAGTCTTGCGGTGGGGCCGTCCATTGCGCGCGGCGATGTCGTCGAACTGCCCTGGCCCGGCCGAGCGCTGGCGGCTTCGCTGGTGATGATGTGGCGACGCCGGCGCGTCCAGCCGCCGCACATCGCTTTTCTTCTGCAATCGGCCAGCGAAAATCTTTCGCCGATCAGACCAGCCGATGCCCGCCTTCGACATGCAGGGTAGTGCCCGTGGTGAAGCCGTTGCCGATCAGGAAACGGATTGCATCGGCGATATCCTCGGGCTGCCCAACCCGCCCAACCGGCAGGCGTTGAGCCATCGCATCCGGCCTCGCTTGCTTGGCGTCACCGGCAACGAAGCTCCAGATCGGCGTGTCCACCCAGCCCGGCGAGACCGCGTTGACGCGGATCGGCGCCAGTTCGACCGCAAGCGCCCTGACCAGGCCCTCGAGTGCCGCGTTGACGGCCGCGACCACCGATCCGCGCGCGAGCGGCCGATAGGCCGCAATACCTGAGGTGTAGGTGATCGAACCAGACGGCGGCAGCCGGGAGGCGCCATATTTCGCCAGCAGCAGCGGCCCGTAGAACTTGCTCTGGACCACCTTTTCTGCCGCCGCCAGTTCGAGCGACGACAGCAGCTGATAGGCTCCTTCGATTTCCGCCGCCGTGCTGACGATATGATCGACCGGTCCGCACTCCCGAAACAGCGCCGCGACCTCCTCCTCCCGGCCTATATCGACGACATGGGTTCGGAGTTTCGGGTGGTCGCCGAGATGACGGCAAGCTGCCGCAAGCTTCTCCTGACCGCGCCCGGCAATCGTCACCGACGCCCCCTCGTCGAGCAGACGCCCGGCAAGCGCCAGCCCCATACCGGAACTGCCGCCGGCAATTATCACCTTCTGACCTTCGACGCTCATAACAGCTGTCTCGCCTCTCCATTGGAATGAGACAGCAGATGCCTCCGCCGGACGCGAAAGAAAAACGGAAGAAACCGATAGCACTATCGGCTTCTCCGATCATCGACGTTCAAGCGGTCAGTTGCGCAGCCGGTATCCGGTCTTGAAGATCCAGCCGAGCATTCCCAGGCAGATTGCCAGGAACACGGTGATCATCGCCAGGCTGATCGCCGGGTTGACATCGGCAATCCCGTAAAAACTCCAGCGGAAGCCGCTGACGAGATAGAGCACCGGGTTGAGGTGGCTGACCGCCTGCCAGAAGGGCGGCAGCATGCTGACGGAATAGAAACTGCCGCCGAGAAAGGTCAGCGGCGGCACGACAAGCATCGGAATGAGGTTCAGCTGCTCGAAATTGCCGGCCCAGATGCCGATCATGAAGCCGAACAGGCTGAAAGTGATCGCGGTCAACAGGAAAAACAGGATCATCATGAAGGGATGTTCGATCCTGACGTCGACGAAGAGATTGGCGGTCAAGAGAATGATGACGCCAATGATCAGGCCCTTGGTGGCCGCCGCCCCGACATAACCGAGCAGTATCTCCGTCATCGCCACGGGCGCCGACAGCACCTCATAGATCGTGCCGGTGAATTTCGGGAAATAGATCCCGAAGGAGCCGTTGCTGATGCACTGGCCGAGCAGCGTCAGCATGATGAGACCCGGCGTGATGAAAGCACCGTAGGATACACCCTCCACTTCCTGGATGCGCGAACCGACCGCGGCACCGAAGACGATGAAATAAAGCGAGGTCGAGATGACAGGTGAGATGACGCTCTGCAGCAGCGTGCGGCGCGTACGCGCCATCTCGAAGAAATAGATCGATTTGACCGCTTCGAAGTTCATTTGCTCGCTCCCACCAGCGCCACGAAGATATCTTCGAGCGAACTCTGCCGCGTCGAGAGATCCTTGAAATGGATATTGTTCTCGCCGAGCCGGGTCAGCAGCGTCGCGATGCTTTCCTGCTCGTTATCGGCGTCGAAATCATAAGTCAGGCGGCTTCCGTCCGCTTCGAGAGTGAGGCCATTGCCGGCAAAACAGTCTGGCAGCCGGCTCAGCGGTTCCGCCAAATCGAGGATGAGCTGCTTGCGGCCGAGCTTGGCCATCAACGCCGCCTTTTCCTCGACGAGCAGCAACTCGCCGCCATTGATGACGCCGACGCGGTCGGCGATTTCCTCGGCCTCTTCGATATAATGGGTCGTCAGGATGATGGTGACGCCCGAAGCCCGGAGTTCTTCGACAACGTGCCACATGTCCTTGCGCAGCGTCACGTCGACGCCAGCAGTCGGCTCGTCGAGGAAAAGAATATCCGGCTCATGGGAAAGCGCCTTGGCGATCAGCACCCGTCGTTTCATGCCGCCGGAGAGCTGACGCAGCATATTGTCCTTCTTGTCCCAAAGCGAGAGCGCCCGCAGCACCTTCTCGATATGCGCGGGATTAGCCTTCTTGCCATGCAGCCCGCGCGAAAAGCTGACTGTGTTGAACACCGTCTCGAACTGATCGGTCGTCAGCTCCTGCGGCACCAGTCCGATCATCGAGCGGGTCGCGCGGAAATCCTTTACGACATCCTGGCCGTCCACCAGCACGCGGCCGCCGCTCGGATTGGCGATGCCACAGATGATCGAGATCAGGGTCGTCTTGCCGGCTCCGTTCGGCCCGAGCAGAGCCAGGATCTCGCCCTTCTCGACATCGAGGTTGATGCCCTTCAGGGCCTCGAACCCGTTGGCATAAGTCTTGGTCAGGTTCTGAACGGAAATAATGGGGGCCATGCAGGACTCTTGCGGATGCTCGAAGTATTTCGGCCCGCTATATAGTCGCTCTGTGACGCTTTGACATCCTTCGGGAACATGAACACTGCATTCACGCCTCGCCAACACCGTCGCCTTCATCAAGCCGATCACCCATCGGTGACAAGCCTGCGATAGCCGGCTTTCGATTGCCGTCGCCCGCCGCCGACTCTCCCCTGAAAGAAAGGCAGCGGTCGGCTCCGGATGTCATCATCCGGTGATATTCATGCTCGATAAGAGAGCCGAGGCAAGCACCGGCATCCGCCCCGCCGCCCATTCCTTTGCGGAGCCGTCTTACCGGCGTTCTCGTTGCGCCCTTTTCCGCTGCCTCGGCATGTAATGAAAGTAATTGTTCAGTCACCAAGCGTTTGGAACCGGCCAGTATCCCTGTGCAGCCGCGTTCGTCTCAGCCGGCCTCTGCGCCGGCTTTTCTTTTTGATGTGTCGTTGCGGCGGATGGCCGACCTCGTCCTTCGAGGCGGATACATGTAGCCATTAATGCCTTTCGCTTGCCGCTCAAGGCGTTCGTCGCTAACGCTCCTCACCCCCCTCATCTGCCCTACGGGCATCTTCTCCCCGCTGGGGAGAAGGGGAGTGAGCCCCCGACTATCGTTTCCTACCGTAAAGGTCTCAATGGGAGCGAGGCGCTGCCACGAGTCCCTTCTCCCCAGCGGGGAGAAGATGCCGGCAGGCAGATGAGGGGGTAAGCGATTTCAGGAGCGAATGCGCTGAGCGAAAGCGAAGCGCAAGGATAAAGGCCACCCCTCACAATTCATCATAATTGAACCAATCGAAATCCGCCGTCTTCCCTCGCCCGGAGGTATCGAAGGCGAACAAGCCGGCAAAGGCACCGGTGAAAGAGCCGTGTTCGCCGCGCCCGCCCTCGTCGGAAATCACGCCGGCGTCGAGGACAGGGCCGATCCGTTGCCAGGCGCCCTTGCCTTCCGTCTGCCAGAAGAATTGCAGGTCATTTTCGCGGATTTCCATCGCAAGCTGGACACGGCCGTCGGCCGGGATCGCGACACCGCTTTCAGCGGGAAAGCTGAGGCGGCCGTTCGGGTAGTCGCCGTTGCAGGAGAGGATGGTCACGCAGCGGCCGAGCGTTTCGTGCAGCGTCACGGCAATCGCGTGGAACTTGTGGCGGTTGTAATAATGCGTCAGCCCCGCGACCTGCTGATAGGTGTCGGGCGCAAATTCGATCACGGTCTCGGCGCGGAAACTATGATGCTCCTGCCGGCGCGCGACCAGCGACTGCTCGAACCAGGAGCCGATGCTTTCGCGCCCGATCAGCCTGAGATGGCCGGGACGGTCCGTCAGATTGAAGATGCGCTGGGGTTCGGGCGTGCGCAGCCACTGGAAATCGGCCGGCAACGCGCGCCCATCGAAACTGTACTCGCTGCGCATCGGCTTCTCCACCGGCGCAGCGCCGAAGGGACCCGGCACATCGACATCGGGTACGGAGGTGCCGTTTTCCAGATAGAGCCAATCATCGTCGCGCCACACGCATTTCTGCAGGGACGTTTCGCGCCCCAGCGTGCATCGCCGTTTCGGCGGCAGCGGCCGGCCGCAGAGATGAGTGTGATAGGCCTGCCCATCCGGTGTCTCGACATATTGGCCGTGCCCTGCCCGCTGCAGCACTGCGCCCGGATGATCCTTAGAGGTGATCAGATGCATGTTCGGATGCATCTTATAGGGCCCTTCGATGCGGCGCGAACGCGCCATGGTGACGGCATGGTCATAGCCGGTGCCGCCCTCGGCGGTCGTGAGATAATACCAGCCGTTCCTCTTGAAGAGATGCGGGCCTTCGACGAGGCCGAGCGGGCTGCCGGCGAAGATGTTGCGGATCGGGCCTTTCAGCGCCTTGGTCGCCGGATCCCATTCCTGCAGCAGGATGCCGTCGAAGGCGGGCGATTTCGGCGAACCGCCGAAGCTTTCGGTGCGATGGTTCCACTGCATGTTGACGAACCATTTGCGGCCGTCATCGTCATGGAAGAGCGAGGGATCGAAGCCGGAGGAATTCACATAGACCGGCTCGGACCATTCGCCCTCGATGGAAGGCGAAGTCACGATGTAATTATGCGCATCCTTGAAATTGCCGTCGAAGCGCTTGACGTCGGTATAAACAAGCCAGAACTGGCCGTCGGCATAGGAAAGGCATGGCGCCCAGATGCCGCAGCTGTCGGGATTGCCGCGCATATCGAGTTGCGAGGCACGCTCCAGTGGCCGGCGCACCAGCGTCCAGTTCACCAGGTCTCGCGAATGATGAATCTGCACACCCGGATACCATTCGAAAGTCGAGGTGGCGATGTAATAATCGTCGTCGACGCGGCAGATCGACGGATCGGGATTGAACCCGGGCAGGATGGGATTACGGATCATAGCGGCTCCTCCGAAACAAAATGTGGTACGTACGTCAGATTGGCGTGGCTATCTCGCCTTCCCCTTCTCCCCAGCGGGGGTCCGAAGGACGGGCGAGACCTGTGGCTCGCCCGGTTGATGCCCGACAGGGCAGATGGAGGGGGCGAGCGGCAAAGCCGCGAGTGCACTGAGCGCAAGCGAAGGCAAGCAAAGGCGTGCCGTGTGGCCCCCTCATACGACCCTTCGGGCCACCTTCTCCCCGTTGGGGAAAAGAGAGAGCAAGCAGCACTCCCACCTCTCTCTTAATCCCGCTCGGCCGACCTCGCCCAGAGATTGATATCCGCCTCCTTGGCATAGACATCGATCTCCTTCAGCTCCTCAGCCGAAAACTCGATATTATCCAGCGCCTTGACGCAATCGACGATCTGCGAGGAGCGGCTGGCGCCGATCAGCGCCGAGGTCACACGCCCACCGCGCAGCACCCAGGCAATCGCCATCTGCGCCAGCGTCTGGCCACGCCGTTCGGCGATCTCGTTGAGCTTCCTGATATTGTCGATGATCGAAGGACGGATGAAGTCGCGCTTCAGGAAATGATTCTGCGCCGCCCGGCTGTCGGCCGGAATACCGCCGAGATACTTCGTTGTCAGCATGCCCTGGGCGAGCGGCGAGAACACAATCGAACCCATGCCGACGTCGTCGAGCGTATCGAGCAGCCTGTCGTCCTCGACCCAGCGGTTGAGCATGGAATAGCTCGGCTGATGGATCAGGCACGGCGTGCCGAGATCCTTGAGGATCGCCGCGGCTTCGCGCGTGCGCTGCGAATTATAGGAAGAGATGCCGACATAGAGCGCCCGGCCGGAGCGGACGATTTGGTCGAGCGCGCCGCAGGTTTCCTCGAGCGGCGTCTCCGGATCGAAGCGATGCGAATAGAAGATATCGACATAATCGAGACCCATTCGCTTCAGGCTCTGGTCGCAGGAAGCGATCAGGTATTTCCGGCTTCCCCATTCGCCATAGGGACCCGGCCACATATCGTAGCCGGCCTTCGAGGAAATGATCAGTTCGTCGCGAAGCCCGGCAAATTCGGTGCGCAGGATTTCGCCGAAAGCGGTCTCGGCGCTGCCGGGAGGCGGCCCGTAATTGTTGGCGAGATCGAAATGGGTGATGCCGAGATCGAAGGCCGTGCGGCACATGTCGATCTTGCGGTCATGCGGCGTGTCACCGCCGAAATTGTGCCAGAGGCCGAGGGAGACGGCCGGCAGCTTCAGGCCGGAACGGCCGGTGCGGTTATACTTCATCTTTGAATAACGGTCTGCGGCCGGTTGCCAGCTCATCTGAATGTCTCCTTGATAAAATATCTTGTGATCGTCATGCGACATCCTCGGCCCAAGAGATTGCCGACACCTGCCCCTCATCCGGCTGCCGCCACCTTCTCCCCGTAAACGGCGCGAAGGGACATGCCGCACCGCTTCCTCAATCTCAAACTCGGCACTGCATCTGGCACGTCCCCTCTCCCCGTTTTTACGGGGAGAGGGTTAGGGTGAGGGGCAGCCGTCGGCACGAACCGAACAGCCGTGGGACAGCCCCAAGGATGACGGAATTATTGAGACAACCGTGCCGCTACGGCAAGCGCACGGCGCGAGTTTCTACTACTTCAACAGCGCCAGCGCCTCTTCGATGCCAAGCGCAGCCGGCTGCGTGCAGGTCGTCGTCAGGTCGATGAAGCGGCCTTCCTCGCCCGATTTCAGAATCGAGGTCATGACGTCGACGCCGTGCAGCGTGCGGTCGAGCGAGCAGCGCGCGTCGCGTCCCTCGATCAGCGCCATCGCCATATCGGCAAGACCGGCCGTGCGGTAGTTGGCGCGCGCCCCGTTCGGGTTTTCCTGGTTGATCTTGCCGAAGGGATGATCCCAGTCCTCCAGCGGCTTGATGTCCTTGTCGCGGCCGCTAGCTTCGACGGTGCCGCCGAAGAAATTCGGGTCCGGCACGTAAAGCGAGCCGTCGGTGCCGTAGAGCTCCATATTGGCATGGCGGTGCGACCACACATCCCAACTCGCCGACAGCGTCACGGTGGCGCCGCTGACGAATTCGAGCAGCGCCTGGATCGTCGTCGGCGTCTTGACCGGGATGATCTCGCCATGGCGCGGCTGGCTGGTGATCGTCCGGGTCGCCGATGCCATCGAGGTCATGGCGCCGACGCGCTTCACAGGGCCGATCAGGTTGATCAGATTGGCGATGTAATAAGGGCCGAGATCGAGGATCGGACCGCCGCCTGGCAGGAAGAAGAAATCCGGGTTCGGATGCCACATCTCCATGCCAGGGCTCATGACGTAGCAGGCGCCCGAAGTGACCCGGCCGATGCCGCCATCGTCGACGAACTTGCGGGCGAGCTGATGCGCGCCACCGAGGAAAGTGTCGGGCGCGCAACCGACGGCAAGGTTCTTGGCCTTGGCGATGCGGCGAAGCTCTTCGCCCTGCTCCAGCGAAAGCACCAGCGGCTTTTCCGAATAGACGTGTTTGCCGGCTTCGAGGATCGCCTTCGACACCGGAAAATGCGCATCCGGGATCGTCAGGTTGACGACGACGTCGATCTCGTCATTGGCGAGAAGCGCGTCGATCGTCTGTGCCTTCACGCCATATTCCTTGGCGCGGGCCTCGGCTGCCTGCACGTTGATATCGGCGCAGGCCAGCACCTTCAGCCCCCTGAAGAGCGGTGCGAGCGAGAAATAGGTAGTGGAGATGTTGCCGCATCCGATGATGCCGACGCCAAGTTCCCTGGTCATGATGTGCCTCAATAAGTCTTGAAGGATGCGATCGAGCGGCTGATGTTGCGGTCGATATCTTTAGGATTGTCATGTTCGACGACGAAGTGCTTCGCCCTGGTGGCGCGCAGCGCCGCAATCAGCTTTGCCCACTCGACCTTGCCATGGCCGACATCGGCCCAGCCGTCCTCGTCCTTAGCTTCGCCGGCCGGCGCGATGTCCTTGACGTGAACTGCGGTGATGCGCGAGCCGAGCTTCTCGATCCAAGCGAAGGGATCGGCGCCGCCGCGGATGACCCAGGCGATATCGGCTTCCCAGGAAATGTCGGGCGCGCCTTCGAAAATGCGCTCGATCGGCAGCGAGCCGTCGGCGAGCTTGACGAATTCGAAGTCGTGGTTGTGCCAGCCGAACTCATAGCCGGCATCCTTGTAGGGTTTGCTCATTTCCTGCAGGCGCTTGCCGAAGGCCAGCCAACCGGCTCCGTCCGAGGGACGCTGGTCCGCCGCCAAATGCGGAGCATAAATCGAATCCATGCCGAGAATCTTGGCGATGTTCAGCGACTTCTGAACTTCCTTCTCCAGGAAGTCGGGGCTGAAATGCCCGCTCGCCATAACGAGGCCGTTCTTGTCGAGTTCGGCGCGAAGGCTCTTCAGGCCGGCATCATCGAGATCGGCATAAATGCCGCCGAAGCCCTCGACTTCCGCATAGCCCGCCTTGCCGAGCTTTTCGAAAATCGCCGAATAGGGCTGGAAGTTGCGCGCACTGTAGAGCTGGTAGCTGAGTTTCGTCATCTTATTCTCCTTGGGCCTCGTGCCCATTTCTTGGAAGGATCAATCCGCCGATTGGCAGGAATGCAGGTCGTAGAAGCGGAATTCCGGCAGCTTGCCGCGTTCGAGCGGATGTGCCGGGGTGAAGGTAATGCGGCGGCTCTCGCCTGCTGCAAGGTCGAAGGCATTGTCGGAATATTTGCCGTCCGTCTCGCTCTCGATCATCACGAAGAGTGCAAGTCCCCTGGCGGTGACGTTGATGTCGATCGCGCCGCTCTTCTCGACATATTCGTGGGTAACGGTCAGGCCCGAGGGTTCCAGTTCCAGCGCCTTATAGGTGCCGTTGACATGGTGCCCCTCGCCGCCCATGCCGTTCGACGCGGTGAAATGCCAGGCAAGCAACGTTCCCTCGGTAATCTCGGACACATCGATCGTCGCGGCTGTCACCGCCGCATCCGGGGAACACATGGCCTGCACGTCTTTCAGATGTTTCCGCTCGCCCTTCATCGTGAGAAGCGAGATCGACAGATCGACGTTGACATCTGAAAGCGTGTCGTTAACGAGCGAGAAGCGGATCGTCTTGCCGTCTTCCGAGGGAATGACGGCAACCGCCACCGGCTGGAAGAACCGTTTGACGAGATAATGCATCGCCTTCCAGCGGCCGCCATAATCGAGGCTAGACCAGGAGGCGACCGGCCAGGTGTCGTTGAGCTGCCAGTAAATAGTGCCCATGCAATGGGGCTTCAGCGACCGCCAATATTCCACCGCCGTCTTGATCGCCAGCCCCTGCTGGATCTGTGAGAGATAGACGAAGTTGGGGAAATCCTTGGGGAAGCGGAAATAGCGGAACATCGTGCCGGCGATGCGCTCGTTGCCGCCGGCATTCTTCTGGTGCAGCTCCATAACGGGAGAAGCAATATTCATATCCTTCTCCTCGGCATAGGTCCTGATGACGGGCAGCGAGGTATAGGACTGGAAGCCGAATTCCGAGCAGAATCGCGGGCGCACCGTACGGTAATTGTCGAACGACTTGTTCTCGTGCCAGACCGACCAGTAATGCATGTCACCGGAGCCGTCGGCATGCCACGCATCGCCGAAATCGAGGTAGCCCGAGGCCGGGCTCGACGGCCACCACAGCGCACCGGGCAGCGCCCTCTTCACCGCCTGCTCGATCGTGCGGTTGAGGCGGTCATAGGAAACGAGATAGCGGTCGCGGTCCTTCCGCGATTCCTCGAACCAGGTCAGCGCTCCTACCAGCTCGTTATCGCCGCACCAGAGCGCGATCGAAGGATGCGAGGAGAGCCGGCGCACCTGGTAATCCACCTCGATCGCGACATTGTCGAGGAAGTCCTCGGTCGAGGGATAGAGGTTGCAGGCGAACATGAAGTCCTGCCAGACGAGGAGGCCGAGCCGGTCGCAGAGATCGTAGAAATGATCCTGCTCGTAGAAGCCGCCGCCCCAGACACGGATCATGTTCATGTTGGCGGCTTTCGCCGATTGCAGCAGATCTTCCGTCTTCTCAGGCGAAGACAGCGAATAGAGCGCGTCGGCTGGAATCCAGTTGGCGCCGCGGCAGAAGATCTCGCGGCCGTTGATCCTGAAGGCGAAGCGCGCGCCGGCTGCATCTGGCGTGGTGATCAGCTCGATGGTGCGAAGGCCGATTTGCCTGGTCACCACCTCGTCGGACACTTCCACCGACAGCGTGTAGAGCGCCTGCTCGCCGCTGCCGGAAGGCCACCAGGGCCGCGGCTCGTCGATATGGAAGAGATAATTGACCTCAGTCTCGCCTTTGACGCCGACGTCGAGGCGCACACGCTCGCCGTCGAACTCGAAGTAGATCTGGGCGACGCCGGCATGCTTGGAATAGAGGCTCGCGGTGACCGTTAGGTCGACCGAGCCGTCATTATTGTGGACCTGGCGGGTGACGACATGTTCGATGCGCGCCGTTTCGAGCTTCTTCAGCGCGACCGTGCCGTAAAGGCCGAGCGGCGCGATGGCGATGTTCCAGTCCCAGCCGAAATGGCATTGCGGCTTGCGCAGCATGTTGCCGTCGGGGATCGGCGAATTGCCGGTGCTGTAGGGAATGTAGAAGGGCTGCTTTTTCTGCCGTTCGGCGCCGACGCCGGGATTAGAGGCAAAGACGATGCGGATCGAGTTGTCGCCCGCTTTCAGCATGCTGGAAACATCAGGCCGGTAGCGGCGGAAGCTGTTGTCGGCTTCGAGCGCCAGGAAACCGTTGACATAGACGCTGGCGACCGTGTCCAGATAGTCGATATCAAGATACCAGTCGCCTTCGACCTCCTGCAGCATAAAGCTGCGCTCGACCGCCCATTCACGCTGGGCTACCCACTGCACCTTCTCCTCGTTGCGACCGAAATAGGGATTGGGGATCAGGCCGGCCCGATGCAGAGCCGTGTGCACGTCGCCTGGTAGGGTGATGACGGTTTTGATCTCGCCATCAACGGAGGTGAGCTGCCACGAACCGGAAAGGTCGATGCTGGAGGGGGTCGATTGTTGCGTCACGATATCATTTCCGAATTACGTTTTTGGGATGGACGGCGCGTGGTCGCCGTCCGGTAGCTGTCGTTCGTCGCTCGCCTCGCCCCTCATCCGCCTGCCAGCACCTTCGCCCGCTGGGGAGAAGAGATGTGTAGCAGCGCCCTTGAGTCTTTCCGTCCGCCCCGCTCTCCGTCATCCTCGGGCTTGACCCGAGGATCCAAACGGCACCCACCAGCAGCAGCGGGCATAGATCCTCGGGTCGAGCCCGAGGATGACGGAAAACGGGGTTGGGCTTCTTGCCAAACTCGCCTTGGCCTATTGGCCCCACATCAGGCAGGCGGCACCATCTCCGACCCCGCCCGCAAAATTCCCCTAGAGACGCAGCTCACTCTCCGCATCGAACACCGAAGCCAGCGCCATGTCGAAGCTGAGCTTCACCTTGACCCCGACATCAAAGCGGCGTGCGCCGTTGACGCGGACCGACATCGTGTGACCGGCATGTTTCAGCCACAGAAGATTGTCCGCCCCCATCGGTTCCTCGATATCGACGGTAGCGTCATGTTCTTCGCCGCCGGTATTCTCGTTGACCTTGATGTGCTCGGGGCGAACGCCGAGCACCACCTTGCGGCCGGGCTGCAGAGTCTCGTTGGCATCATAGGCGGCGAGCGAGAAATTGACGCCGTTTGCGGTAAAAGCGATGCCGTCACCTGTTTTGACCAGTTCGCCCCGCAGAAAATTCATCGACGGTGAGCCGATGAAGCCGGCGACGAAAAGGTTGCGCGGCCTATTGTAAATCGTCGTCGGATCGTCGAGCTGCTGGATGATGCCGCTCTTCATGATGGCGATGCGATCAGCCAGCGTCAGCGCCTCGATCTGGTCGTGCGTCACGTAGATCATCGTATTCTGCAGCGACTGGTGCAGGCGCTTGATCTCGACACGCAGTTCTGAACGCAGTTTGGCGTCAAGGTTGGAAAGCGGTTCGTCGAACAGGAAGACGTCGACATCGCGCACCAGCGCCCGGCCGATCGCCACGCGCTGGCGCTGGCCGCCGGAAAGCTCCGCCGGCTTGCGCTTCAAGAGCGGCTGGATCTGCAGGATCTCGGCCGCACGCGCCACGCGTTTGTCGATCTCGGCCTGCGGCACCTTGGCGACGCGGAGGCCGAAGGAGAGGTTCTTCTCGACGGTCATCTGGGGATAGAGCGCATAGGACTGGAAGACCATGCCGATGCCGCGGTCCTTCGGCTCTTCCCAGGTGACGTTCTTGCCCTTGATGAAAATCTGCCCTTCCGAAGCGTCGAGCAGGCCGGCGATGCAATTGAGCAAGGTCGACTTGCCGCAGCCGGACGATCCGAGCAGTACCAGGAATTCGCCGTCGTTGATGTCGAGGTTGAGATCCTTCAGCACGCTGACCGATCCGAAGTTCAGCGACAGATCTTTGATCGAGACGCTGGAATTGGAGACAGTTGAATTCATGTTCATGTGATCACCCCTTCACTGCGCCAGCGGCGATGCCGCGAACGAAAAGCCGCCCGGAGACGAAATAGACGATCAGCGGCACCAGGCCGGTGAGGATCGTCGCTGCCATGTTGACGTTGTATTCCTTCACGCCCTGGACGGAATTGACGATGTTGTTGAGCTGCACCGTCATCGGATAGGTATCCGGCCGGGTGAAGACGACACCGAACAGGAAGTCGTTCCAGATGCCTGTGACCTGCAGGATCATGGCGACGACAAAGATCGGCAGCGACATCGGCATCATGATCTTCAGGAAGATCTGCCAGAAGCCCGCCCCGTCGACGCGCGCCGCCTTGAACAGTTCTTCCGGCAGCGACACAAAATAGTTGCGGAAGAGCAGTGTCAGGATCGGCATGCCGAAGATCGAGTGCACGATGACAAGGCCGGTCAGCGTGCCGTAGATGCCGATTTCGCGCAGGATGATGACGATCGGATAGATCATCACCTGATAGGGAATGAAGGCCCCGATGATGAGGATCGAGAAAAACAGCTCGGAACCTTTGAACCGCCAGTTTGCCAGCGCATAGCCATTCACCGAGGCGATCGCGATCGAGATGACGACCGACGGCACCGTGATGCGCACCGAATTCCAGAAACCGCGCGACAGGCCATCGCAGTTCAAGCCCGTGCAGGCCTCCGCCCAGGCCTTGACCCAGGGTTCGAAGGTGATCTCCATCGGCGGCGAGAAGATGTTGCCGAGACGGATTTCCGGCATGCCCTTCAGTGAAGTCACGACCATCACATAGAGCGGCAGCAGATAATAGAGCGCTGCAACCGTCAGCGTTCCGTAGAGCATGATGTTGCGCGCTGACAGCGTCGGGCGCGGCCTCGGACCGCTCGGACCGTCGCCAAGCCTCTTTGAGACGGCGTCGAGGCCGGCAGCCGTGGTGTTGAGAGTTTCGATATCAGCCACGCTTGCGCCCTCCTCCGAACTCCAGATAGGCCCACGGAACGATGATGATCGCGACCGTGACAAGCATCATCGTCGATGCAGCGAAGCCCTGACCCAGATTCTGCGCCTGGAACATGTAATCGTAGACATATTTGGCCGGCACTTCGGATGAGATGCCGGGACCGCCCGAAGTCTGCGCCACCACGAGGTCGTAGACCTTGACGATGCCCGAGGCGATGATGACGATCGTCGTGATGAACACGGGCCGCATCATCGGAATGACGACGAGCAGGTAGGTCTTCCACATCGGGATGCCGTCGACGCGGGCCGCTTTCCAGATATCCTCGTCGATGCCGCGCAGACCCGCAAGCATCAGGCACATGACGAGGCCCGTTCCCTGCCAGAGCGCCGCGATCAGAATCCCGTAGATGACGATTTCGGGCGTATAGAGCGGATTGAAGGTGAAGCTTGTCCAGCCGAGCGAACGCACCACCGACTGGACGCCGAAATCCGGGTTCAGAACCCACTGCCAGACGAGACCGGTCACGATGAAGGACAGCGCGAAGGGGTAGAGAAAGATGGTGCGAAAAGTGTTTTCGAAACGGATCTTCTGATCCATGAGCGCGGCGAGCACAAATCCGATGACCAGGCTGAAGATCAGCGAGAGGACGCCGTAGAGGGCCAGATTTTCGATGGCAGTAACCCAGCGGGGTGCCGCCCAGAGACGGTGATACTGGTCGAAGCCGACGAAGCTCAACCGCGGGAGGAGCTTGGAATTGGTGAAGGAATAAAAGACCGTCCAGAACGTGCCGCCGACAAAGATCACCAGCGCTGTCAGGATCATCGGGATGGACGCAATCTTGGCATTCAGATTGCGCAGTAGCTTGATTGGCCGGCCTGCTTGCGCTTGACCCGTCATGAACACTTCTCCTCAAATCGCAGCTGCGGCCGGTGACGGCCGTCTCTCACCCATGCCCGCACGGTCCGCCGGAAGGGCCGGCAAGATCGTCGAAACTTGCGGGAGGATCCGGCTCCGGGGGAGCCGGATCGCAAGGGCAGCGAACCTGCCGATCAGTCAGCCGAAGCGATGATGGCGGCGAAACGTTTCTGAGCGTCTTCCGGCGTCATCGACGGGTTGGCGAAGAATTCGGAGAAGAGATCTTCCTTCTGCTTCTGACTGTCGGCCGAAAGCAGCTGGTCGGTGCCTTCGATCACATTGCCCTTGGCCAGGATGTCGAGACCCTTCTTCATGCAGTCGTTTGCCGCGGCGAGATCGACGTCGCCGCGAACCGGCAGCGAGCCCTTCTTCAGATTGAAGGCAACCTGGGTCTTGGGATCGAGCAGGGTTTTGGCGAGCACGGCCTGCGCCTTGGACTTTTCCTCATCCTTCAGCAGCGGGAAGTAGAAGGCGTCGCCGCCGGTCGAGATGATCTCGTTGACACCAAGGCCCGGGAGGCAGGTATAGTCGGAGCCGGCCTTCTGACCGGCGAGTGCGAATTCGCCCTGCGCCCAGTCACCCATGATCTGGCCACCGGCCTTGCCTGTTATGACGAGGTTGGTCGCCTGGTTCCAATCCTGGACGTTGCTGCCCTTGGACATGCGGCGGGCATCGTCGGCAGCCTTGAAGACCTTGGCGATCTCAGGTCCGGCGGCAACCTCTGCATCCTTGTCCTTGAACACCTTGTTGAAGACGTCCTTGCCGGCGACCGCGACCATCAGCACGTCGAAGGCGCCTGTCGCCTGCCATGGCTGACCGCCGACAGCAAGCGGAATGATACCGGCCTTTTCGAGAGCCGGAGCGGCAGCGACGAATTCGTCCCAGTTCTTCGGAACTTCGATGCCGGCCTTCTTGAAGGCCGCGTTCGAAAGCCACAGCCACTGCCAGGAGTGGATGTTCACCGGAGCGCAGTAGATCTTGCCGTCGATCGTGCAGGAATCGAGCAGGCTCGACGGACGAATAATGTCCTTCCAGTGCTCCGCGGTCGCGACATCGGTCAGGTCGCGCATCAGGCCGGCCTGAACCAGTTCCTCGGCCTGGCGGCCATGGTTGAACTGGGTGGCGCCCATCGGGTCGCCCCCGGTGATGCGGCTGATCATGATCGGGCGAGCAGTACCGCCGGAACCGGCGATAGCACCGTCGACCCAGTGGTTGCCGGTGGCGTCAAATGCCTTTGCCAGCTCGGCGACAGCAGCGGACTCGCCGCCGGACGTCCACCAATGGGTGACTTCGAGATCGGTGGCGCTGGCGCTGATCGGAAGCGCGGCGGAAGCGGCAAGCATGGCCGCCATCATACGAATTTTCATGAGTTCTCCTCCCTCACTGAAACGTTACCGGAAAAACTTAGATCAATCGATTTCTCCACGCAACTGCCCGCCCGCAAATTTTTCTTTAAAGATCCGGATTGCCACTTCTGACTGTTTCGAAAGGAGGCGCTACACCCGCTGAATCGGCAGCCAGCCAGACTTTTCCGCACATGCCGCTCCCGATTATTGTCCTGAAATTTAATGATAATTTTCAAACTACAGTTTCGAGCGCCGCACTACCTTTTTCGCAGCTGCAGAAAAATCCTGTAGCAATCACCGATTCAACTTATGCGAATGATGCTGCGACGCACACAAGAAAAACCACTCGACATTTCTACTGTATCGTTACAGATTGAATTCCTCAGGGAGGCGCGATTTTTGGCAGGCGACGGGCTTACGGCGTCTGAAAAAGCCTCTATAAGCGAGACCAATTCGCGTGAGGCAGGCCTACAGGGATGGAAAACAAGGGAAATTTCGGACAGGCTGCATCGACGGCGGTGACGCGCGAGCGCCCGACATTGAAGACGATCGCCTTCATGACCGGCCTCGGGGTGACCACAGTATCGCGCGCCTTGAAAGATGCACCCGATATCGGGGCTGAGACCAAGGAGCGGGTGCGCATGGTCGCCCGTCAGCTCGGCTACCAACCGAACCGGGCGGGGGTGCGCCTGCGCACCGGCAAGACCAACGTCATCGCCCTCGTCCTCAGCATCGACGAGGAGATCATGGGCTTCTCGAGCCAGATGGTCTTCGGCATATCGGAAGTGCTGTCCGGCACCCCCTATCATATTGTCGTGACCCCGCATTCCCACAGCAAGGACCCAATGCTGCCGGTGCGCTATATTCTTGAAACCGGCTCGGCCGACGGCGTCATCATCTCGCGCATCGAACCGGACGACCCGCGCGTGCGGCTCTTGTCCGAGCGCGGCATGCCCTTTGCCACGCACGGACGCACCGATGCAGGCCTCATCCACCCCTTCCACGATTTCGACAACGAGGCCTTCGCCCATCAGGCGGTGGAACGCCTCGTCAAACGGGGCCGGCGGCGCATCGCCTTGCTGCAGCCGCCGAGCAAGCTCACCTATTACGCCCATATCCGCATCGGCTTCCAGACCGGCCTACACGATTACGGTGCCGAAGAAGTGCCGCTGCGCGTCAACACCGACGCGCCGCTCGCCGATATCCGTGACGCCATCGAAGTGATGATGCGCTCGGGCAACGCGCCTGACGGCATCGTCTGCTCGGCCGGCAGCGCTGCGATCGCCGTCAATGCCGGCATCGAGGCCGCCGGCAAGGCCCTCGGCCGCGATCTCGACATGGTCTCCAAGCAGTCGGTGCCGATCCTCAACTGGATCCGCCCCGAAATCATCACCGCCCAGGAAGACGTGCGCCAGGCCGGCCGCGAAATGGCCAAGGCCGTCATCGCTCGCATCGACGGCGTCGAACCCGAACTGCTCCAGAGCATCAGCCAGCCGATGTGGCCGGAGGCTGACAGATAGGGTGGTGGCGCAAGTGAGCGAATAAGGAGCCGCAGCGTGACCGGCGGCTGCGGCGTATCTTACCCTGCCGTCAGCCGGTAAAAGCCGCCGGTGGCTGCTTTCGGCCCATTGCGTCAGAATTAAACTGCGGATTAGCTGAGATGGGTGAAGAGAAGACTAGCAGCTTTTGACGATCAAGACTGCCAATGGCAGACACTGGATGGAATGTGCCCTCTGTCCTAAAAACTGCAATCAACCGCCATCGCGACTTCCGATGTAACCGCCCCATTTGTCAAATGCGTGGTAAGTTGGTTCCTCGGCTTTTGCTTGGCGAAAATACCTACAGCTAATCACGTACTCAGAATAATCCTCTGTCCAGGATTCACACCGGATCACTCGGCCCTCGGTGCTTTTATAGCCTTTATACTTCTGATTTAGGAATCCTTCGAAATACGGAATGCTCGGTTTGAAGCTGATGCCTAGAACTATCCACACCAACGTCCAAATTGCGAAAACGCCACCAATGGCGTATCCGACAAATGACAGTCCTCGAAATAAGGTTCTCAACGCTAGACCCCGAGACCAGTTGGCGATGGCCAACTCGTAGCACGCCTGACGGCAGCGTTGCAGGTTTGTATTCACGCTCAAACTTCCGGAATGAGGTCAAGAGCTGACTTTCGTGTATACTTAGAAAGATGACCGCTTCTGGTGCGTTGGCGACCACCGGCTTCCGCCGACGGTCGCCTAGTTCAGAGCTCGATCTGCTCCGCGATCCGTAGTCGTCATCGATCTCGATCCCGAGATACTGGACGGTGCTCTCTAGTCTGGTGTGGCCAAGTAGGATTTGGACCGCGCGGAGGTTTCCCGTCTTCTTGTAGATCAAGGCGGCGTTCGTTCGGCGCATCGAATGAGTTCCATAGGCGCTCGTTTCGAGTCCAATGCTCCGGACTGAACGATGCTCGCATACTGCAATCAGCCCTCGGCACGCTCCTCGCCAGTTGCTCCAGCACTGCCGCAATCTTTGGGTTGCGCCCCTCGCCGCGCCGCGTGATCGCGTGGATGCCGCGATAGGCAGGTGGGGCAAGCGGTTTGACGATCAGCCTGCCGCGGAAATCGCGAAGCGCCAGGCCGGGCATCCCCGAAATCGCGCAGCCGGCTTCGACAAGCGCGAAAATCACCTCGAAACTATCGCTGAAACCATTGATGACGGGTTCGAAACCGGTATCGCGGCAGGCTTGGCGGATCGCCTTGCAATAGGCGCTGGAGGCGACGTCGGAGCGTCCAGCGTTCATCCCGTAGCTGAGTAAGTTCGATGGCCGGCTCGTTTTTCAGCCTGTGACCGACGGGCAGCAGCACGAAGAGCTGGTCCCGGCACAGGAACAGCCTGTCGACCGCGTCGCTAAGCGCATGCGGATCGAGGGATATATCGTCGGCAACGACGATATCGGCCTGCCAGACCCTGAGTTCCGCCAGCCCTTCTGACGGCCCCATCGTCGTCATGATGATATCGAGTTGGGGATGATCGATCGCCAGCTGCCGCAGGGCGGTGGGAATGAAGGACTATGCGGACGAAGGCTGGGCGGCGATCCGCAGGTCGCCCGCGACGGTATTCTTCAGCGCGGCAATATTGGTTCTGGCTTCCTCGACGATGGCGAAGAGGCGGTAGGCATGTTCGACCAGTAGCCGGCCGGCACCCGTCAGCGCCACCCCTCGCCCGCGCCGCTCGACCAGCGCAATCCCCGTCTCGTCCTCAGCTGAGCGACCTGCTGGGAAACCGCCGAGGACGAATGCCGAGCGCATCGGCAACGGCAGCCATCGTCTCCCTGCGCGAGAGCTCGCGCAGCGTGCGCAATCGGAAGAAATCCAAATCCGGCTCCTCGGCAATCATCCATAATTTCTAACTTATCTCCTTATTTTAATTAAGTGGACCTGAATGAAAACCGCCCTACCGTTGGATTCGCTCGGTGGCGCAATGGCTCGAAAAAAGCCTTGATTGCCAGCCATCCCGCAGATGAGCCACGGGGAAATCGACAGAATGCATGAAAGCAGCGTGCCTTATTTCAGCCAATGGGAAACGCCCGGCATGACGCTGCCGGTGCTTGCCGAGGGATCGCAAGCGCTGCTCAGCGATCCGCTCTGGCGCCATTCGGGAGCCGCGACCATCGAAGAATATGCGCGCTGGGCGATGAATGTCTGCGGCATGGCCTGCCTGAAGATGATCCTAGCCGCGCGCGGCGAGATCCATCCTACTCTCGAGCTTGCCCGCGCCTGCACGGTTTACGGCGGCTATGTCGTCAACGAGATCGACGCTTCGATCAAGGGGCTAATCTACGCTCCCTTCGTCCGCTTCGTGAGCGAACGTTTCGGGCTCGGCGCCGAGACGATGACCAACGTCGAGACGTCAGCCATATCAGAACTTCTGTCGAAACGCCGGTTCTTCATCGCCTCGGTGCATTCGGGCATCCGCTGGCCGGAGCACGAGCCGCCGGCAAAGGGCGGGCATCTCGTGTTGGTGACGGCGGCCTCGCAGGAGACGATCCGCTTCCACAATCCGTCCGGCCATGACGCGGCAAGCCAGGCCGATGTCACGCTACCGCTTGCCGTCTTCGATCGTTTTTTTGCCAATCGCGGTATATCGGTCGAGGCCTGATCTTTCCGACATCCCATCGCTTCGGAGGCTTTCATGACCCCTTCCCCCAACAGGCTGCGCATTGCCGTGCTCTTCGGCGGCCGTTCGGCCGAGCACGAAGTTTCCATCCTCTCGGCGACCAACGTGATGGCTGCCCTGGAGCCCGACAAATACGATGCCCTTCCCGTCTTCGTCACCCGCGAGGGACAATGGCTGCTGAGCAGCTTCGAGGACGGCCGGCTGGCGACACCTTCGTCAGGCACGGAAATCTGCCTCGTGCCGGGCGGCCGCGGGCGCATGCTGGCGATGTCAGCCCATGGCGCGCCGCATGAATTGCCAAGGATCGACATCCTGTTTCCCGTGCTGCACGGCCCGTATGGTGAGGACGGATCGGTGCAGGGCGCAGCTGAAGTGGCGCGCGTGCCGCTCGCCGGCTGCGGCATCCTCGGCTCAGCCGCCGCGCTGGACAAGGATATCGCCAAGCGTCTGCTGCGGGCGTCGGGCCTGCCGGTGGCGCGCGCCGTGACGATCCACGAGGGCGCCGCCCCTTCACTCTCCGCGCTCGAAGCCGAACTCGGCCTGCCGCTCTTCATCAAGCCGGCACGACAGGGATCGTCGGTCGGCGTCGCCAAGGTCCATGCCAGCCAGGAATTCGCCGCAGCGCTCGAGCAGGCCTTCCGCCATGACAGGATCCTGCTTGCCGAGGAATTCGTCGCCGGCCGCGAGATCGAATTCAGCGTGCTGGAGGATACCGACGGCAATCTCTTCGTCTCCCGGCCCGGCGAAATCGTGCCGGCGGAAAGTCACGGCTTCTACAATTACAACGCTAAATATGTCGATGAGAACGGGGCCGCCTTGAAGGTGCCGGCCGACCTGCCGGCGGAGGTCGAGGCCGCCATGCGCGACATGGCCGCAAGGGCTTTCCGGGCCGTTGGCTGCGACGGCATGGCGCGCGTCGATTTTTTCCTGACATCGGACATGCGCTTCGTCATCAACGAGCTCAACACCATTCCCGGCTTCACCGATATCAGCATGTATTCCAAGGCAATGGCGGCAAGCGGCGTCAGCTATGCCGAAGTCATCGACCGGCTGGTGGACCACGGAATGGCGCGCGCCCGCAGGGCAGGCTAGTTCATGAACAGGTCGGTTCTGATTTCCGGATGTTCCGGCGGCGGAAAATCGACGCTGCTTGCTGAGCTTGGCCGTCGCGGTCACAGGATCGTCGAAGAGCCTGGCCGGCGGATCGTCAAGCAGGAGCTCGAGAGTGGTGGAACCGCCCTGCCCTGGATCGACGCGATTGCCTTTGCCCGTCGCGCGATCGAGATGGCGATGGCCGACTACACGGCGGCGCGCGAATGGAAGGGCTGGACGTTTTTCGACCGCGGGCTGATCGATGCCGCCTCGGCGCTGCAGCACATGACCGGTGAACCGGTCCTGGAACGAATGAGCGCCGCCCATCGATATAACGGAAGCGTTTTTCTGACGCCGCCATGGCCCAAGATTTACACGACCGACCCCGAGCGCCGCCATGGCTTCGAAGAGGCCGTCGCAGAATATGACCGGCTCGCCGCGACCTATCCGACACTCGGTTACGACGTCGTCATACTGCCAAAAATCGGGGTTGCCGAACGGGCCGATTTCATCCTCGACCGCCTTGGGGCGAATTAGTCGCCTTAACGCCGACGAAAGACGCACCACTGGAACGACTGCCGCCCCCCGGCAGGCGTCCTATGCTCCTCACGCCACTCGCTTTCCAGGGCGAATGCGGAGGAGAATTCCGACGCGAGCGCCGCCGCATCGTAACGCTGAACCGCCAGACCGCTGCACCGCTCCGGCCCGTCAGGTGCGAAGGTGGCGATGATCAGGACGCTGCCCGGCGCCGTGCCGGTTTCCAGGGCGCGGCGATAGGCGATCCGCTGCTCCGGCTCGGTGAGGAAATGAAAGACGGCGCGGTCGTGCCATATGTCGTAGCACCGCCCTGGTCGCCATTCAGTGACATCGGCCACGAGCCAGGCGACCCGGGCGGCGTCACCATGCAGCCGTGCCTTGGCGACATCCAACGCCGGCGCAGCGATATCGAGAACGGTGAGGTCGGACCAGCCGCGCTCGAGGAGACGGTCGACAAGGCTCGACGCGCCGCCGCCGACATCGATCAGCGCTGCCGTAACCGGCAGATGCAGCCCGTCAAGAGCCCTGAGCGAAGGCGCGGGCGTCGGCTGGTACCAGCTGACGCTGTCAGCCGCTTTCGTGCGGTACACCTCGTCCCAATGTTCCTGTTTTGCGGCCGTCATCCGCTATTCCCATTTCTTGCAGCGTCCGATCCTGACCTATCAAGATGTAAGGATTGAGACATGCCTCGATCGCTTATGTCCCGGTCGTAGGAAGCTAGGTGACGAATAGACGAGATCGGCAGGATCAGCTCTAGGCGCTTCCGGATCAAGACGCGCCCCCAGCCGTTCGGCAACGGCAACGGATGCAGAATTGCCAGGCGCGATATAACTGACGAGCGACGACAGCTTGAGCGTCTTGAAGGCCCAGCCCGCAGCGCCGAGGCCGCCTCGGTCGCATAGCCGCGGCCCTCGAACCCGTCATAAACGAACCAGCCCAACTCCTTTTCCGGAAAGAGCGGCCCATGGTTGATCCCCACCTGGCCGACACATTCGCCGGTTTCGTCGAAATCGATCATCAGAGCTCCGTGCCCGAAAAGCTGCCAGAGAGCGACGTCGTGGCAGAACATCCCCCATGCTGCGCGCAGATCAAAGGGGCCGCCCATCCCCGCGGACCGTGGCGAGGCCATTATCCGGGCATAGGCATCGAAATCGTCGATGTCAGGCATACGAAGCTTCAGACGCTCGGTTCGGATGGTGATAGCGTCCGCCTCTGACATGTCTCGCCCTTCCGCTAGTTTTCGAACGCCGGAGCGAACCGAAGCACCCCGCTCGGCGCCGGCTCGCGAAAAACAATCCGCTGCACGAGCCGCGTATCGAGATCATGATATGTCAATTGGCCGTCGCTGCTGAAGCCCGCACCGCTGTAGACGTCGGGATTGCCGACCAGCGTGCACCCGCTCGCGCCCATCTCCTTCAGCAATTCGAGCCCTTTTGCCATAAGCGCCCTCCCGATACCCTGCCGCTGTCTCTCCGGTGTGACCGATATCGGCCCCAGCCCGAACCAGCCGTCATGTACTCCGTTGACCGTCACCGGCGAGAACGCGACATGCCCCAGGATCTCGCCATCCTCCTCGGCAATCAGCGATATCGCCAGATCGCCGCTCAAGCGAAGCCTGCGGATGATCTCCGCTTCCGTACCCTCGCTATAGGGCATCGGCGCAAAGGCAATCGAGGTCAAATTCTGAATAGCTTCGATATCTGCCGGCGTCTCGTATCGGATGAGCATTCCTTTAGTTCTCCGGAACGGTCTTCCGCAAATGCTATGAAGGGAAAGTCGGAAATCAACAAGCCAGTTTGCTCAGGCAGAAACAACACAGGTGTCGGGCTAGGCAGCGATCTCACAAAAAAGCCCGGCTCAACGGCCGGGCTTCCTCGATGTCTTCTCCGCAAACCTCAGAAGGTCGCCGCACCGCTGCCCCAGGGGCCGTGATGGAAATCCTTGCCATCGAGGCGGTCGAAGCCGTGAGCGCCGAAGAAGTCGCGCTGGGCCTGGATGAGGTTGGCCGTTCCCCTGCCTTGGCGGTAGGCGTCGAAATAGGTGAGCGCCGAGGTCAGCGCCGGCACCGGCAGGCCGGCGGCGAGAGCGGCGGTCACGACGCGGCGAAGTGCCGGGATCGATTCCTTGACCATGGACGAGAAGGCCGGCGTGACGATGAGGTTCGCCGCATCGGGCGCATCGGTGAAAGCCTTGGTGATCTCGTCGAGAAACTGCGAGCGGATGATGCAGCCGGCGCGCCAGATCTTCGCGATAACAGGCATCGGCAGCGACCAGTTGAACTCCTTGGAAGCTTCCGCCATCACGGCGAATCCCTGCGCATAGGCGCCGATCTTGGCGGCAAACAGCGCCAGTTCCAGATCCTTGTTGAGCTCGGGGCCGTAGGCGATCGGAAAAGAGACGGCCTGCGTGCCGAAGATCTTTTCGGCGGCTTCGCGCTGCGACTTCATCGAGGAGAGGCTGCGGGCGGCGACCGCGGCTTCGATCGCCGTTGCCGGAATGCCCATGTTCTGCGCCTCGATCGCCGACCACTTGCCGGTGCCCTTCTGGCCTGCCTTGTCGAGAATCATGTCGACCATCGGCCCGCCGGAAACCGGATCGGTCGCCGCAAGCACCTTTTCGGAGATCTCGATCAGGTAGGAGTTCAGCCGACCCTTGTTCCATTCGCCGAAGATGCCGGAGATTTCGGAGGCGCTCTTGCCGAGACCGTCGCGCAGGATGCCGTAGATTTCGCCGATCATCTGCATGTCGGCATATTCGATGCCGTTATGGATAGTCTTGACGAAATGGCCGGCGCCGTCATTGCCGAGCCAGGCGACGCAGGGCTCGTCATTGTAGCGGGCGGCAATCGAGGTCAGCACCTTCTCGACGCGCTTCCAGGATTCCTCGGTGCCGCCGACCATGATCGACGGTCCGTGGCGCGCACCCTCTTCGCCGCCGGAAACACCCATGCCGATGAAGGTCAGCTCCGTATCCTTGAGGCGGTCGAAGCGGGCGACGGTGTCGCGGAAATTGGCGTTGCCGGCATCGATCATGATGTCGCCCTTGGCAAGATGCGGGCGCAGCGCTTCCATCTGCTGGTCGACGGCGTCACCGGCCTTGATCATGATGATGATCGGACGCGGCGGCCGGATCGCATCGACGAACTCTTCGATGGTCTTGCAAGGAATGATCTGCTTCTTCAGATCGCCGGCGCTTTCATAGAATTCATCGGTTTTCTCAGGCGTGCGGTTGAAGACCGCGATTTTATTGCCTTTCTCCGCGATGTTGAGCGCCAGGTTGGAGCCCATGACCGCAAGGCCGATCAGTCCGATTTCTGCCTTTTCCACGACAAACCTCCGATGTGTCATTTGGACCGGTGTTGTGGCACTGTCTCGATCAAACGGCAAGTCTCGCGAGGGTCTAATCGGTTCGCAAAAGCCAATGAAATGCAGCTTTGATCGTCTGACTTGTCCGACAACCTCTCATCTGCAGGCCGATCCGGAAGCCGCGAATTTTTACGATCGCCCGTACCGCCCTATCTCATGTTATCATGCGGACCTCGGGAGATGTCGTTTGGTTTCGAAAAGACGAAAAGACATGGCGCTGCTTGCGGCCCGCGCCGGCCGCTACCGCGAATATGCGCCGCCGCCCGCCTTGTGGCGCCATTTCAGCCGCCTCTGGTCGCATACGCTGAACGACGGACCGGCGGGGACGGTGGCGATCGTGCCGGATGGTTATTGTGATCTCCTCTGGATCGACGGACGGCTTGAAGTCGCCGGCCCCGACCGGATCGCGGCCTTCCCCGTTATAAGGCCAGGCGCGACCGTCATTGGCGCGCGCTTTGCGCCGGGCGCCGCAGCATCCTGGCTGAAGACGCCGCTCTCGGCGCTGGTCGGCCTCTCGGTGCCGCTTGCCGACATCGGGCGGACGGACACGAGCGAATTCGAGGCGCGGCTGCGGGATTGCCCGGAACCCGCCGCCGTGATGCTGTTCGGCCGTCTGCTTGAAGAGGCCGCGCGCAACGAGGAGGAGCCTGCCCGCGACGCCGCCATGATCTTCGCCGCCGCCGACAGCGGCCGCCCAACCTCCGGCCTGTCCGGCAAGCTCGGCATGAGCGAAAGGCAGCTGCGCCGCCGCTGCCACCATCATTTCGGCTATGGCGCAAAGACTCTGGAACGCATCCGCCGGTTCCAGCGTTTCCTCGACCTCTGCCGCAGGGCGGACACGATGCCGCTCGCCCGGATCGCGCTCGAAGCAGGCTTTGCCGACCAGGCCCACATGACACGCGAGGTCGCAGAACTCTCGACGCTCACCCCTGCGATCATCCTCGACCAACTCGGCATGCGGGAAGGATCCAGCTGACCGTTTTGTTCAAGACACCGCCGGTCGGCCTTATTATGTCAGGGAACCAAAATACAAGGACCTGCACCATGGCGACAATGCCTGCAAAAATCATCCACCGGTCGATCGAGCGCGACTGGCGGGATGTCTACGACTTCGCCGGCAAGCCGGAGAACATGCCGCTCTGGGCCTCCGGCCTTGCCACCGGCTTCGAACCCGACGGCGCCGACTGGATCGCCCACGGTCCCCTCGGCACCATCAAGGTGAGCTTCGTTCCCGCCAATGAATTCGGCGTGATCGACCATACGGTGACGATCGAATCCGGGCTCCGGGTCTATAATGCCCTGCGCATCGTCCCGAATGGCGATGGCTGCGAGGTCATGTTCACGCTGCTGCGCCTGCCCGGCATGACAGATGCGCAGTTTGCCGCCGATGCCGCGCATATCGAGAAGGATCTCGTCATGCTGAAAGCCCTGATGGAGAGATAGATGGCTGAAAACTCCGAACACAACGACCGCCGCATCGACTATGTCGAATTCAACGTATCCGACATCGCCGCCGCCAAAGCCTTTTACGGTTCCGCCTTCGGCTGGCGCTTCACCGATTACGGCCCGAACTACTGCGAATTTGACGATGGCCGGCTGAAAGGCGGCTTCACCGATTTCGGCCCCGTCCGTCCGGGCGGCCCGCTCGTCGTCGTCTACGCCAGGGATCTGGAAGAAGTGCTGACTTCGGTCGAAAGGGCCGGCGGCACGATCTGCCGGCCGATCACCGATTTTCCCGGCGGCCGCCGCTTCCATTTCCTTGACCGCGACGGTTACGAACTCGCCGTCTGGGCGACGGCATAAGTTAGAGCAATTCCAGCAAAAGTGTGCAGCGGTTTTCTCAGGCAAAGCGCGAAGCGCTTTTGCCGGGAATTGCATGAAAACAAAGAGATAGAACAATTCCGTGATTCGAGGAAAAACGGAATTGCTCTAGACTACCGATCCATCACGATCAGAGCGCCGATCACAATGCCGCCCGCATCACGCAGCGGCGACATGCGACAGCGCACCTGCCGGGATGCGCCGCCGGTCCGGCGCTCATAAGTGTAGTCGACCTCCGCGCCGGCAAAACAGACGTCCAGCTTATGCTTGGCGCATTCGGCGAAGCGCTCCTTGCCGATGAATTCGGAAAGGTGACGCCCAATCAGTTCCATCGGCTTGCTGTCGAGATGGGCGCTGTTGGCGGCGTTGGAATAGAGGTAGCGGTAGTCCCTGGTCAGCACCGCGACACGGTCCGGCAGGCTTTCGAGGATCGCCGCGTTGAGGAATTGGCCGTTGTCGGTGTCGGGCACATAGGCTGCCGGCGGCTCGATGCGCACATCCTGCGGCGAAGGCGCCCGCCAGTCTGGCGCATGCGTGCCGAAATAGCAGTCGAGCAGATAAGAAAGCACCGCCGCATGTTCTCTGACGCTGGCGCTGTCGTCCGCGTCCCGAGCGACAAGATGGCTGACGAACTGCACCTGCATATAGACTTCGAGCAGATTGGCCGCTCGGCAGGCCAGGATAGCCTCGACCAGCGGCTCGACATGACGGTCGAGCAACATGACGCGCTGATCGTCGCCTTGGCGTATGGCCTCCTCTATTTGCGCGCAGCGCAAGGAAAAGGCTCGAAAAAGCTCCAGCAAGACGCCTCCCACTCCCATTGTCCCAAGTGGCGTGTCCAAATTGTGTGGCAGCACTTTCCCAAATGCGCCCTAAGGGGATATTATTCGCGCCTTGGTGGTGACGGCTAACATGAAGTTTACTCGGTTTCAATCCGAGAGCACCTGCCGCTTTTCACCGCTGATAAATCAGGGTTTGATTTTCAAGGCGCGAGCGTCTTCTTGATTTGCCAGCGGTCGTGATACCAGAGCCATTGTTCCGGATATTCCCGCACCCAACCTTCCACCTTGTCGTTGAGTAGCTGGGCGGCCGCCGGCAGGTCGAGATTGCCTTTGGCGTCGCGCGGCATCTCCAGCCGCGGCTCGATTTCGAGCCGGTAGCGATTCCCTGGCAGGCGGATGCAGCGCGCCGGATAGACCTCGCAATCGAACTGGCGCACCAGCTTCGGCAGCAGCGGATTGGTCTTCACCTCTCGCCCGAAGAAGGTGCCTTTCAGCCCCTTGCCGAATTTCTGGTCGACGAGCACGCCCACCCCCTGGCCCGCCTCCAACTGGCGTGCGAGCGCGAAGGAGGAGCCGGCGTGCGAGGGCACCAGCTTGCCCATGCGCGCGCTGCGGAAGTCGAACACCTTCTTGGCGACATAGGGATTGTTCGGCGGCCGGAAAAGCACGGTGACTGTGAGCCCGAAGGCCGCGCCCGCCACCGGCAGCAGCTCGAAATTGGCGGTATGGCCGGTAAAGACGATGAAGGGGCGCGGCTTGTCGCGCAGGTCGAGGAAGATGGGGATGCCCGACACCTCCACCCTGCCCGGCTCCGGCCGTTCGGGGTCGTAGTCGAACAATTCGTCGAGGAAGACGTATTCGGCTGCGAGCCGACCCATATTTCCCCAGCTGGCGAGCGCGATCTCTTCGATCTCGGCCTCGCCCTTCTCAGGGAAAGCGTTGCGCAGATTGACGAGCATCAGCTTATGGCGGCGCGTCCGCCGGCCGAGCCGACGCATCACCGTGTCGGCGAAGCGAATCGCGCCATCGGCCGGAAACAGCTTCAGCACGTTCAGGAAGCCGAACATCGCCTGCGCCACCAGCCATTGCTGGAAATTTCTGAGCGCCAGAACGACCCGGGTAATGAACAGCTTCACGTGAGGTCAGTCCATCTTCAGAATGATCTTGCCGAAGATCTGGCGGCTTTCCATCCGCTCCAGCGCCCGGTCGATATCGTCGAAGCCGACTTCCGTGTCGATGACGGGATGGACGAGCCCACGGCCCATCTTCTGCATCGCATCAGCCATATTCACCATGCGGCAGCCGAACGAGCCGAAGAGCTTCAGCTGCTGCTGGAACAGCATCATCAGGTTCATCTCTGTGGAAACGCCCGAGGTCGAGCCGCAGGTGACGAGACGCCCGCCACGCTTCATGCAGAGCATCGAGCCCGCCCAGGTGTCCTTGCCGACATGTTCGAAGACGACGTCGACGCCCTTCTTCTTGGTGAGCTTGCGCACCACGCCCTCGAAGCGGTCGGTGCGGTAGTTGATGACGTGATCGGCGCCGAGCGCCTTGGCCTTCTCGATCTTGTCGTCGGAACCGACCGTGGTGATGACGGTGCAGCCGATTTTCTTGGCAAGCTGGATCGCCGCCGTGCCGATGCCGGAGCCGCCGGCATGAACGAGGATCGTTTCGCCGGGCTCGAGCTTGGCATTGTCGAACAGCATATGCTCGACCGTGCCGAAGGTGACGGGTGCCAATGCCGCGCCGATCGCATCGACACCGGGAGGTGCGGGAACGAGCAGACGCGCCGGCAGGTTCACCTTCTCCTGCGCGAAACCATCGAGATGGAAACCATGCACGCCGGAGACGTGTTCGCAGAGATTGTCTCGGCCTTCGCGGCAGGGTCGGCAGAGGCCGCAGGTACGCGCGCCATAGATCGAAACCAGTTGCCCCGGTAGAACATTGGCGACACCCGGCCCGATCGCTTCCACGACCCCGGAGGCTTCCGCGCCGATGACGAGCGGCATCTTGCGCTTGGCAAAAGCCATGCCGCGCCAGCCCCAGACGTCGATATGGTTGAGCGCCACCGCCTTGACGCGCAGCGTCACCTCGCCGGCGGCAGGTGCCTCCGGTTCCGGCAGGTCGGTGATCTCAAGCTTGCGGTCGTCGATCAGTTGCAAAGCGCGCATGGCAAAATCCCTCGCCTCGGAGGCGTTCGTCTCGTCTTGAAATTGTCGGGAACCGCTTAAGCCGGTTCGAGCGCCATGACAAGGCTGGCATTCTGCCCGCCGAATCCGAAGGAGTTGGAAAGCACGGCCGAAACCTGGGCCTCCCGCTTCTTGTTCGGCACGACATCGAGCACGATCGACGGATCGGGATTGGTGTAGTTGATCGTCGGCGGCAGCGTGCCGGTCAGCATCGTCTGCAGCGAGAACACCGCCTCGACGGCACCCGCCGCCGTCAGCGTATGGCCGATCATCGACTTGTTCGACGACACCGGAATGCTGACGAGCCGCTCGCCGAAGACGGCCGACATGGCGCCATATTCCATCTTGTCGTTCTCGGGCGTCGAGGTGCCGTGCGCGTTGATGTAGCCGATGCCGCTCTCGTCGATGCCTGCGTCGGCAAGGGCCGCGCGGATCGTCGCGATCGCTGGACCGCCGTCGGGCGAGGACCGGGTGCGGTGGAAGCTGTCGGCCTTGTCGCCGGCGCCCTTCATGATGCCGAGCACCTTGGCGCCGCGGGCGACGGCCGCTTCCAGCGATTCCAGCACCAGCGTCGCCGCACCCTCCGCGATGACGAAGCCGTCGCGATCCTTGCTGAACGGCTTGGAGGCCTTGGTCGGCGGATCGTTCTGCGTCGAAAGAGCCGAAAGCAGCGAGAAGCGGATCAGCGCCTCGGCGCTGAGCGACCCGTCGGTGGCAACCGTCAACGCGCGGTCGGTGCGGCCCTGGCGGATCGCCTCGATGCCGAGCTGGATCGCGGTGACGCCCGATGCGCAGGCGGTCGACAGTGTCACGGGAAGGCCGCGCGTGCCGAACCGGTCGGCAAGGCGTTCGGAAATCGCACCGAACAGCGCCGCCTCGTGGAAGGCCGGGTCGGGCCGCTGGCGCAGCGCCGTCAGGAAGCGTTCATAGGCGTCGCCCGGATGGTCGGCAGCTGGCGAGCGGTCGGCAAGCTCGAAACGGGCGCTCCATTCGGGTTCGATCGGTGGCGCGGCAAGGAACAGCGGACCATTGAAATCGCCCGACAGACCGGCATCGGCGAGTGCCTCGATGGTCGTTTCGCGCGCGAAGGCATAGGAGCGCTCGACGGCGTTCGGCACCGGAATGTCGATAAAATCGACAGTGCCGGCGATCCGTGTGGATAGGCCTTCTGTGGGAAAGCGGTTGATTACGTGGATGCCCGAGGTGCCGGAGGAAAGGGCTGCCCAATTGTCCTTCAGGCCCTGGCCGAGCGAGGTGATGATGCCCATGCCGGTCACTGCGACGATCGGCCGGCCGAGGTGATCCCTGTAAGCGGAAGCTGTCATATCTCTCTCCTCACGCCTCTGCGGAAAGAACGGCGACGCCCTCGCCGCGTTGGTGTCCGACCGTCGTTACGACGGCTGTCTTCGTGCCCGCCTTCATCGGCGCTTCATGGGCGGCGTCGAAGGGCGGAACCTTGGCTTTGGCGTCGATCGCAAGGGCTGCGAGCGCCAGCCCCAGCGGGAATTGCGCCTCGAGCGTGTGACCGGAAACGCCGCCGAAGCCGCGGATCGCCGCACCCGCAAGCTGATGTTCCAGCACCGCCTTTTCGCGGGCGGCGATCTCGTGCATGCCGGTCGAACCGGAGAAGATCGTCATGCTCTCTGGCGGCAGGTCGGCGGCAGGCTTCAGCAGCCGTTCCATTCGCACTTCGAAGTTGCCGGCAGCGCGATTGCCGCGATCGCCTTCGACGGCGCTGATCGTCGCATAGATATGCGCGCCGCGCTCTTGCGCATGCTTGCGCGATTCCAGCACCAGGAAGGCGCCGGCGGAACCGGTGATCATGCCGCCGCCATCGAGGCCGGAGCGCGACCAGAGCGGCGCCCATTCGCCGCGCGTGTGTGCGCCGATCGCTTCGGTAAGCAGGATCATATCGGGGCGCTCGGCAGCAAAGGCGCCGCCAACCAGCGCATGGGTGGATTCGCCGGAGCGAATGCGCCAGAAGGCCGTCTCGACGGCGGAAACGCCCGATGCTTCTTCGCCCATGAAGGTCCGCGAGGAGCCGGTGACCTTGTGAACGATGGAGATATTGCCGGCAAGCAGATTGGAAAGCTGCGCCAGGAACAGCGTCGGCCTCAGTTCCGTCGTCAGCTTCTCGTTGAGCAGCAGCTCGCGGTCGTTGCGCTTCAGGCCCTCGTCGACGATCAGCGTGTCGACGTTGATGTCGCGCTCGCCGCCGCCGGCCGCCACGATCATGTCCATTGTGCCGCAGGCTTCCAGATTGTCCTTGAAGCCGGCATCGTCGAGCGCAAGACCCGCGGCGAAGACGCCGATGCGCTGCCAGTTCTCCATCTGGCGCTGGTCGCCCCGCTTGGCGATCTGCTGCGACCAATCGATCTCAGGCAGCGGATGCACCGGATAGGGTTTGAATTTCTCTGTCTCGACGATCGCTTTCGGCGTGCTCTCGGCCGAAAGCAGCGCGACATGCGCCTCCTTGCCGACGCCCTGACAGGTAACGATACCGACGCCTGAAATGACGACGTCGTTTGCAGCCTTGCTCATCCAACCACTCCCTGCGCTGCGATCGCTTCGAGAAGCCCGACCTCGCCGGCGCGTTTTTTGACGATATCGCCGAGCGGAACTTCGCTGAAGGGCATGGTGCGCAGTTTCAGCTGCGCATCGCAGACCTTCTTGCCGCCGCTGGTGATCTTGGCCTTGGTGACCGCAAAACCCGACCCGTCATGCTCCAGCACCGCCTCGATATCGAGCACGGCTTCCGGCTCGACGAAGGTGCGCATCTTGGCGCCGTCGACCGACATCAGGAAAGGCATGGCGGCAAAGTCGGTCACGGCAAGCACCAGCATGCCGGAGGCCTGCGCCATGGTTTCGATCAGGAGCACGCCGGGAACGAGCGGCATGCCGGGAAAATGGCCCTCGAAGACAGGGCTCTTGGCCGGCACGACGGAACGCGCGACAAGCGTCCCCTTCTTCAGGTCCACCGCTTCGACGCGGTCAATCATCTGGAAATATTCCAGCAGCATTCGGATCCTCCGGCCCGGCTGGCCAAATCCACCGCCAGTGACGCCTAATTAGGAACGAAACCGCCCGGCCGCCATAGTCAGGGCGGCAGGGCGTTCAAAAAAGACTGGTGTGTCGCTCAGGCCTTGGCGGCTTTGAGTTCGTCGATCTTGGCGCAGAGGTTCTTCAGCACAAAATATTCTTCAGTGGAAACCTTGCCTTCGTTGACTTCCTGCGTCCACTTTTCGAGCGGAATCTTGATGCCGAATTCCTTGTCGATCGCAAAGACGATATCGAGGAAATCAAGGCTGTCGATACCGAGGTCGTCGATCGTATGGCTCTCCGGCGTGATCGTGGCGCGATCGATCTCGCTGGTTTCTGCAATAATGTCGGCAACTTTATCGAATGTAGCGGTCACGCGCTGTACCTCATGAAATGACGATTTAACCCCCCTCATAGGCAAATCCTTTTCAAAAGCCAATGCTTTCGTCCGGGCGTTACGGCAAATTGACAATAAGGTGTTGCCTAAACAGCAATGGAACGCCGGCGAGTGCAGGCGCCGAAAACAGGATGCGGCTGTCCACTATCACGCGCAGATCCGGGATCAGCGCGTGATGACGACGCGCGTGTTGGCAAGACCTGCCTGCCGCGCCAGTGAAAAGAACTCGGCCGCATTGTCGGGATGCAAGCGAACACAACCATGTGAGGCCGGTGTGCCGAGACGCTTCAGATCGAAAGTGGCGTGAACGGCGTAACCGCCGTTGAAAAATACAGCATACGGCATCGGCGCATTGTCGTATTTGCGCGAACGGTGATCGCGCGACAGCCATTTGGCGCTCCACGAGCCGGTCGGCGTGACATAACCATTGCGCGCGGTCGAAACCTTCCAGCGATATTTGACGAAGCCGTCCTCGGTGACGGTCATCGTCTGTTTGCCGATGCTGATATTGGCAACCAGCGTTGCTGCTTCAGCCGCAACCGGAGAAAACTGGAGCAATAAGCTTGCCGCCGCGGCGGCAAAAATCGTCTTCATGATAACCCCTCTTCGCACCCGCGCATTTGATTGCGCCCTCACGACAGAGAGACTACGACGATACTTGATTATATAGCTTTAACCCGAATGGTAATCACAATTCTAACAGGGCAATGACGGGTTTAAGCGCCGCAGGACGGCCGCTCCGCCTCACTGAAGCTTGCGCGCCGCCGGCCTTTGCTTGAGCTGCTGATAGGCCTTGTTCATCCTTTCGCGGATGGAGGCCATGGTGCCGAGATTATGGCCGCAGGCCGCGCAGCTTATGATGTCCGTCTCCCGGATCTCGGGACGCTCGAATTTCATCTTGGTGCTTTTGCACTTCGGGCACGGTAGTTCAACCTGAACTGTCATCGCTCTGCTTCCGGTCTGATGGATATGAGGCGTTTCGCATAAACGTTTGGGACGGGACTGTCCACTGGGGCCGTGCGCTCTGCCGCAAGCCCCTCACAGGAAGCACAAAAACAATCCGAACGTCACGCCGGCAAGCACCATGCAGCTCGCCTGATACACAGAGACTCCGTCTTCGATGTCGCCGGAGGTCGCGACATCGCGTCCGGAATTGTTGATCATCGGTTCGGTGACGAGCACGCCGCCATAGATGCGCGGCCCAGCAAGCTGGACATTCAGCGCACCCGCCATTGCCGCTTCCGGACGGCCGGAATTCGGCGAACGGTGCAAGCCGCCGTCGCGCATCGCCACCCGAATCGCCTCGCGGCAGGCGCTGGTGCCGCGCCGGATCCAGGCGCCGGCAGCAATCAGCAGGATGGAAAGGCGCGCAGCCAGCCAGTTGGCGACATCGTCGAGCCGGGCGGCGGCCCAGCCGAAATCGATGTATTTTTCCGATCTATGGCCGATCATCGAATCCGCCGTGTTCAGCATCTTGTAGGCGAAAAGCCCTGGCAGACCGAAGATAGCATACCAAATTGCCGGCGCGACGACGCCATCGGAGAAGTTCTCGGCAAGACTTTCGATCGCCGCGCGGCAGACGGCCGGCTCATCCAGCGTCTCGGGATCGCGCCCGACAATGCGGGCGACGGCGGCCCGCCCACCGGCAAGCCCCTCCTCACGCAGGGCGACGGCAACGGCGGCGACGTGGTCGGCAAGGCTCTTCTGCGCCAGAAAGATCGCCACCAGTCCGGTCTCCAGCAGGATACCGCCGAGGCCGAACAGCGCGAAAAACCGGTTGAACACGAAGCCTGCCGCCACAGCCAGCAACAGCAGCGCCAGGATGGCGGCAACGCCGTTCATCCGCCGTTGATGCCCCGTGAGGCTTGAAGGATTGAGCTGCTGGTCGGCATAGGAGATCACCGCTCCGAAAATCGCGACGGGATGCGGCACGCGCGACCAGAGCCATTGCGGATCGCCGACTATCCGGTCGAGCAGCAGCGCCAGAAGCAGCACGAGAAGGTTTAGATCGATCGTCATCGCTCAAATCTCTGAAGGACTTCGCCAAGCCGCCGGTCCGCCGCCGGATCGGGCGTCAGCCCGAAACGCAGCCAAGTGGGCGCATAGTCGAATTTGCGGACGAGAATATGATGCCGGCAGAGATGCGTGTAAATGTCGCTCGCCCTGGCATCGTCGACAAGAGTGAACAACGCCGTTCCCCCTGTGATCTGCAGCCCGAGCCCGGTCAGCACCGCATGAAGCCCGGCGCGGCGTTCATCGATGAGCCGGCGGATGGGGGAAACGTCCGAACGCAGCAGCGAGCCTGCTATCGAAAGGGCCGGTCCGGAAACCGCCCAGGGTCCGAGCCACTCCTCGAAACGCTGGAGAATATCGTCACGCGCAATCGCAAAGCCGAGCCGAAGGCCGGCGAGCCCGAAAAACTTACCGAAGGAGCGGAAGATCACCAGGTTGGAAAGCCTCTGCGCGTGGCCCGCGAGACTGAGCGCCGGATCGACATCGCCGAAGGCTTCGTCGACAACGAGCAGTCCATTGACCGCCTTCATCATGTCATGCAGGCCAATCAGCGTTTCCACAGGGCATGTCAGCCCATCGGGATTGTTCGGATTGACGACGACGGTAAGCCGATGCTCGGTTCCGATCGCCGCGACGTGATCGACGGTATCGACGGCAAAACCGGCCGAAATAAAAGCGCGCGCATACTCGCCATAGGTCGGCGCCACAATGGCGACCCTGGCACCCTCACCCTTTGTCAGCAATCGCGGCAGAAGCTGGATCACCGATTGCGTGCCGGGCACCGGCAGCGGCAGGATCTCGCCGCTCCCGTAGTAATCGCGCGCCGCCCGCCTTGCCTCTTCGACCAGATGGCTGTCCGGCAGCCGGTGCCAAGCCCTTGTCGGGATCTCCGGCAGAGCAGCCGGGCACGGATTGATCCCCGTGGAAAGGTCGAGCCAGTCTTCCGGCCTGCCGCCAAAGGCGGCAGCAGCGCCAGTAACTCCGCCACCATGGATGATCGGCGCGCTCACGCGGCAATCCCGGCGAGATCGATCAGATGCATGTAGGAACCCGCCACCTGCCCGCGCCGGAGCCCCGCCGGGCCGAGATCGGTTCCGAGCGCATCCCGCACATGAAACAGCCGCTCGCCCTCGCCTTCCGAAATGAGGGTGGAATAGTGGAACTCATGCGCCGTCATTGCCCGCTGAAAGATCGCATGATCGAGCGGCATGACGTGGCGATAACCGAGATGGCGTTTGCGCGCGGCATAGCTGGTGACGACGGGCAGCAGGCCGAGCATCTCGTGACGCTTGCCCTCTGCGTCGATCAGCCCTTCGCCGAGCACCATGTAGCCGCCGCACTCGCCATAGATCCGGATGCCGCGCGCCGCCGCATCGAGGAGGGCGGCGCGGAAATTCGGCGCCTGGGAGAGCTTTCCGGCATGCAGCTCGGGATAACCCCCGGGCAGATAGATCGCATCGGCATCGGCAGCGGGCGCCTCGTCGGCGAGCGGCGAGAAGAAGGAAATAGCAGCCCCCCGCCGCCGCCAGCCAAGCAGCATGTGCTCATAGGAAAAGGCAAAGGCGATATCGCGGGCCACCGCAATGCGACTGCCGAGCGGCGGCAGACGATCGATATTGGCGGCCGACGGCCGGTTCAGGCCCTGCCTGGCGATGCGCAGCAAAAACTCGAAATTGCATTCCTCGGAGACGGCATCCGCCGCATGCTCGATGAAACCTTCAAGGCTCGCATGCTCACCGGCCTGGACAAGGCCGAGATGGCGATCCGGCAGAGCAAGCGCCTTGTCGCTGCCGATTACGGCAATGACAGGCATGCGGATCGCCTCAAGCGCCTGACGCAGCATCGCCTCGTGCCGTTCGCTGCCGACCTTGTTGAGGATGACGCCGGCAACGCGGACATCGGCGCGGAAACCGGCAAAGCCCGCCACCAGCGGCGCGACCGATTGCGACATGCGTGAGGCGTCGACGACCAGCACCACGGAAAGGCCGAGCTGGGCGGCCAGATCCGCTGCCGTTCCTTTGCCGTCGGCCGCCCCGTCGAACAGTCCCATCATCGCCTCGACGACGAGAATACGGTCGCCGGAGCGATGCAGCGTCGCATTGGCCGAGATCAGCTCCGGCCGCATCGCCCAGGGGTCGAAATTCAGGCAAAGCGTGCCGCTCGCGGCAGCATGGAAGGCGGGATCGATATAATCGGGGCCGGCCTTGCCGGGCGCGATCGCAATGCCGCGCCGACGCAAGGCTCTGAGCAGCCCGAGCGTCACCGTCGTCTTGCCGGCACCGGAAGAAGGAGCTGCGATTAGGAGGCCGCTCATGCCAGCACCTGGCCGGACTGGCGGAACGGATCGGGCTGCAGGCGTCGTCCGGCGAGAGCGCCGACCCAGTCGAGCGAGGCCCGCAGCCGCACCACCTCCCCGACGACGACCACCGCCGGCGGTTCGAGCCCGGAGGCGGTAACAGCCTCGGTCGCCTGCCCGAGCGTCGTCTCCAGCACCTGCTGCGCGCCGGTCGCTGCATTGCAGACGAAAGCCACGGGCTCGGATGGCGAGCGGCCAGCCGCAATGAGGTTGGCGCTGATCTGGGCGATGTGCTTCATCGCCATATACATCACGATCACGGGCGAACCCTTACCGATCGCTTCCCAGTCGATTCTGTCGGGCACGATGCCGGAGGAATCATGGCCGGTGAGAAACGTCACCGCATGATTGATCTCGCGATGCGTCACCGGAATGCCGGCATAGGCAAGCCCGCCGATACCGGCGGTGATCCCCGGCACGATGCGGAAAGGGATATTGTGCTCGACCAGCGTCAGCGCCTCCTCCCCGCCGCGCCCGAAGACGAAGGGATCGCCCCCCTTCAGCCGCAGCACCCGCTTACCGGCGCGCGCCAACTCCACCAGCCTGAGCGAAATATCCCGCTGCTTGGCCGAAGGCTTGCCGCCGCGTTTTCCCGCATATTCGAATTCGGCGCCGGGGTGCGCAAGCCTCAGACAGTCCTCATTCACCAGCGCGTCATGGACGATCACATCGGCCTCGGCGAGCCCCTTGGCGGCCAAGAGCGTCAGCAGGCCCGGATCACCCGGACCGGCCCCGACGAGCCAGACGCTGCCCGGCTCCAACGCCGGCAAATGGGAGAATGCGCTATTCGACATTTTGTTGATCTAGGCCCAGCGAGGGCCAAGGTCAACGCTGCCTGCGCCACCTCACTTGAAGTTGCTGAGATGACAATGACTCACTTTGCAAACAAGCGGATTCGATATCTCGGGAAAGCTGCGTAACAACATGAATATATTATAGTATTATCTAAATAAGGCCGCCCGCGGCGGGGACTACTGATAACGTCGTCCAACTCCTTTTCGTCATGCTCGGGCTTGCCCCGAGCCGGCATCCGCGGCAGCCCCCGGCACAAGGCCGAGGGGTGACGCCGAGAAAAAGGCACGTCGGAAGTTGACGCCTGCTGCAATCGGCCTTCAAGGCACTCAGCCGCGAAGCAGCGTATCGCGGATCAGCTTCAGGACCTTTTCCGAGTCGATCCCTGTGGTGACGATCTGGCTCGGCCGATCATCCCAATCGCCGGGCGGGAAGCGGCGGCCATCCGGCTTGACGATCGTCTGGCCGTCGGCAATGCCGCCGCAGACGACGCGCACCGCGCCCGATATCGACGAGAACAGTTCCGGCGCCACGACGTAGACTGCGGCGCAGCTGTCATGCACCATCATGCCGTCTTCAACCGCATGCTTGTAGAAATCGATGTAGGACTGCGAGAGTGCGTCGAGCAGCTTCACCGCCCCGTCGCCCTCGGCCGCCATCTGCCCGAGATAACTGCGGCTCATCGTTGTGATCGAAGTAACGTCGAGACCGATGACGGCCACCTTCCAGGGCGCGGTCATGACGATGTCGGCGGCCTCGGGATCGCCGTGAATATTGGCCTCGGCGACCGGCGAGACATTGCCGGGCACATAGAAATTGCCGCCCATGATGACGACGTCCTTGACCAGAGTCGCGATCTCCGGGTCTTCCTTCAACGCCCGCGCCAGATTGGTCATTCGCCCGACCGCGACCAGGCGCACCTCGCCGGGATTGGCACGCACGGTGTCGATGATGAAGCGGTGCGCCGGGCGCGGATCGAGCGGCAGGTCGATCGCTGCGGGCACCTCGATATCGCCGAGACCGTTGTCGCCATGCACCATGGAAGGCCATTCCCGCTCCGCGCGTGAGGCATCGATGGTGACGCTGGCGCCCTTGGCGACGGGTGCAGGAATATTCCACTCGCGCTTGAGGAAGAGCGCATTGCGGGTCGTCGTCTCGACCGAAGCGTTGCCAAAGACCGTCGTAATGCCGATCAGATCGATTTCAGGATGGCGATGCAGGAAGAGAAGCGCCATGGCGTCGTCAACGCCCGGGTCAGTGTCGTAAATGACCTTGTGCATGATATGTCCTCTAGATGTGAATCGCGAGGCTGCCGGTTGGCGCCGCGAATTGCCGCCACCATAGCGACCATCAGGCTTTCTGCAACCCGCCGCGGGCGACCGCCGCCGTCGCTTGCGCCGATTTGATTTTGCCAAGTACCAGTTCGGCATCGTCGCCGATCGCCGCAAGCGCTGCCGATTCCGCAACGCCATGGCAGCCGACGCGAGCAAAGACGACGGCCGAGGGATTTTTAAGCCGCGGCGTTTCCCGCTCCAGCCGCGGAGCGTCGAAGAATAGGGCCGGCACAGCAAGATGCCTGGCAACCGCGAGGATTGCCGCCTCCTGCCGGCGGCTGTCGATGGAAGCAATGGCAGCGAGCTCATTGGCGCCGATACCGGCGGACTTGAGCGCCTCAACTGCGAGAGCCAACACCTCCGCAGGCTGCGTCCCGCGCTCGCAGCCAAGACCGAGCACATGGCGCCGTGCCGGAGTGAAAGACATGTCGCTCATGGAAGCAGCCGAATGTGCTGTTGCTGTGTCCCTGCAGCCATTGCAGCTTGGAGAGGGAAATGCAACAAGGCCGGCTAAAAGCCCTCTGGAATAGCATCTTGCCTGACATTGCCCTCCATCTGCTTCTGCTGCTCTGCGCGGCTGCCTTCTTTGCCGGTTTCGTCGATGCCATTGCCGGCGGCGGCGGTCTCATCACCGTTCCCGCCATGTTGATCGCCGGCATCCCGCCACTGCAGACGCTCGGAACCAACAAGGTGCAATCGATCTTCGGCGCCGCTTCCGCGACGCTCGCCTATGCCCGCAAGGGCCATGTGGAGCTTTCCGAACAGCTGCCGATGGCGCTGATGGCGCTCATGGGCGGGGCACTCGGCGCCGCTCTTGCGACGATCGTACCAGGACAGGTGCTTCAAGCGATCATGCCTGTGCTGCTCTTGGCAATCGCGATCTTCTTCGCCGTCAAACCGAATCTCAACGACCTCGACAAACACCGTCTCATCACGCCCTTCGCCTTCGGCTTGACGCTTGTGCCGGCCATCGGCTTCTACGACGGCGTCTTCGGCCCCGGCACCGGCTCTTTCTTCATGCTCGCCTTCGTCACCCTCGCCGGCTTCGGCGTGCTGAAGGCGACGGCCCACACCAAACTTTTGAATTTCGGCTCGAATTTCGGTGCGCTGATCGTCTTCGCAAGCTTCGGCGCGATCCTCTGGAAAATCGGCCTGCTGATGGGCGTCTGCCAATTCCTCGGCGCACAAGTGGGCTCCCGGCTTGCCATGCGCATCGGCGCAAAGCTGATCAAGCCGCTACTCGTGATCGTCTGCGTCGCTTTGGCGGTTAAGCTGCTCGCCGATCCGGCAAATCCGCTGCGGGTCTGGCTCGGCCTCTAAAGCCGCTCTCAGAACTCCACGCCAGCCTGGCCTTTGATGCCGGAGCGGAAGGGGTGTTTGACGAGTTCCATCTCCGTCACCAGATCGGCGATCTCGATGAGCTCTTCCTTGGCGTTGCGCCCTGTCAGCACGACATGCGTCATGGCGGGTTTCTCATTCTTCAGGAAGGCGACGACGTCGTTGATGTCGAGATAATCGTAGCGCAGCGCGATGTTGATCTCGTCGAGCAGCACCATGGAATTGCGTTCGTCGCGGATCAGCTCCTTGGCCTTTTCCCAGGCGGCCGAGGCGGCGGCGATGTCGCGGGCCCGGTCCTGCGTCTCCCAGGTGAAGCCCTCGCCCATCGTATGGAACTGGCAGAGATCGGAAAAATGCTTCTCGATCAGGTCGCGCTCGCCGGTCCACATCGCGCCCTTGATGAACTGCACGACGGCCGACGGCTTGCCGTGGGCGATGTGCCGGAAGATCATGCCGAATGCGGCTGACGACTTGCCTTTGCCCTTGCCGGTATGGACAATGATCAGGCCCTTTCCGTCCGTCTTGGTCGCCATGATCTTGTCGCGCGCAGCCTTCTTCTTCGCCATCTTCTCGGCGTGGCGCGCATCATCCTTGGCCGATTCGTTTTCTGGGATCTCGTCGCTCATCAGTGCACCTCATTCAGTTTCGTAGCAGCCAGGTCGAACCGTGCCGAATTGCTGCGCGGCGTCCAGAGCCCGCGATCGATCGCCTCGCGCAGTCGCTCTCTCATCTCGTCGAATGCCGCCGGGTTCTTCTCGATCATGAAGCCACGCACGCCCGGATCAGCGACGAAGGCTCGATAGACCGCCTCGAAATGATGCGCGCCGACCGCGCCCGTCGTCGCCGCGAAGGCAAAGAGATAATCGACGGTGGCGGCGATCTCGGCCGCCCCCTTGTAGCCATGGCGCATGACGCCCGATATCCATTTCGGATTGACCGCGCGCCCGCGCACGACGCGGCCGATTTCCTCCTCGAGCGAGCGGATCAAAGGTCGTTCGGGCATGGAATGATCGTTATGATAGATCGCGGGGCGTGTACCGGCGAGTTGCTCGGCCGCCGCCGCCATGCCGCCCTCGAACTGGTAATAGTCATCACTGTCGAGCAGGTCATGCTCGCGATTGTCCTGGTTCTGAATGACGGCCTGCACCGAGCGCAGCCGCTCCTCGAACAGGCCGCGTTCGGCCCTGCCTTCCTCGCCGGCGCCATAGGCATAACTTCCCCAGACGACATAGGCCTCGGCAAGATCGGCACGCCGCTCCCAGCCCTTTTCATCGATCAGTGCCTGCAGGCCCGCGCCGTAGGCGCCGGGTTTCGAGCCGAAGATGCGGTAGCCCGCCCGCTTCGCCGCCGTCTTCTCATCGAGCCCAGCTGCAGCGAGCCGCGTCGTCTCGCCGCGCATACGCCCGGCAATCGGATTGTCAGCCGCATCCTCTTCCAGCGCGCCGACTGCCCGGATCGCCTTGTCGAACAGGGCGATCTGCTCCGGAAAGGCATCGCGGAAAAAGCCGGAAATCCGCAGCGTCACATCGACGCGCGGCCGCCCGAGCACTGCTTGCGATATGATCTCATAGCCGGTGACGCGGCGCGAACTCATGTCCCAGAGGGGCTTGACGCCGATCAGCGCTAGCGCCTGAGCGATATCATCACCACCAGTGCGCATATTCGACGTGCCCCAGGCCGTCAGCCCGAAGGAGACCGGCCACTCACCGTAATCCTGAACATAGCGACGCACCAGCAGTTCGGCCGATTTTTTGCCAAGTTCGTAGGCGGCCGGCGTCGGCACGGCGCGACTGTCGACCGAATAGAAATTACGGCCTGTCGGCAGAACATCCGGCCGGCCGCGGGTCGGCGCGCCTGAGGGGCCGGGGGCGACGAAGCGACCGTCGAGGCCGCGGAGCAGCCCATCGATCTCGGCGCGGCCGCAGGCGAGGATGGAGGGTTTGAGCCGGGTCTCGATCTCCGAAAGTACAGCCCGCGTTGCCGTCCAGTCTGCAGGGCATTCCATTTCGCCGGCAACGAGCTTGGCAGCGAGCAGCTCGATTCGCTCGACCGCGTCGCCGTTGGTGCGCCAGGGAGCCTTGGTGATATCGGCGAGGATTGCCGGGCGTGGCCCGACCCAAAGGGCAGCCATGTCGCAGTCGAGTGGGTCGAAGACAGACCCCTCCCCAACCCCTCCCCACAGGTGGGAGGGGCTTGCTGGACGCACCGCCTCCACATCATCTTTGAGCGCAGAGATTGCCGCGGGCGCAGCGGTAAGTCCCTCCCCCTTGTGGGGAGGGGTTGGGGAGGGGTTTCTCACAGCATCCCCAGCAATCGCCCGCTGCAAACTCGCATCGCCACCCTCTCCCAGCCCGCGCGGTACCCGCGCCAGCGCCACGGTCAAATCCGTCAGCAGCCGCCCCTTCGGCGATACGCCGAACACATGCAGCCCATCACGGATCTGCATCTCCTTCAGATCGCAGAGATAGGCGTCGAGCTTCTTCAGCGCCTCACCTTCGCTCTCGCCTTTCGCAATCCCCGCATCCCGATCCAGTCCGATATCGGTGACGAGATCGAGGATCTGGCGGCTTAGCAGCCGGATACGGCGAGGGTCGCCGCCGGCGGCCTGGTAATATTCGTCGACCAGCGCTTCCAGATCCTTGAGCGGACCGTAACTCTCGGCCCGCGTCAAAGGCGGCGTCAGGTGATCGATGATAACAGCCGCACTTCGACGCTTGGCCTGCGTGCCCTCGCCCGGATCATTGACGATGAAGGGATAAAGATGCGGCACCGGCCCGAGGATCGCTTCCGGATAACACGTCTCCGACAGCGCCAGCGCCTTGCCCGGCAGCCATTCGAGATTGCCATGCTTGCCCATATGAATGACGGCGTCAGCGCCAAATTCGTGCCGCAGGAAAGCATAGAAGGCGATATAGCCATGCGGCGGCACGAGATCCGGCGAATGATAACTCTCCTTCGGATCGATATTGTAGCCGCGTGCCGGCTGAATGCCCACCAGGACGCCGCCGAAGCGGGCGAAAGGCAGGGCGAAGACGTCGTCGCGAAAATAGGGGTCGTTCTCTGGCTCGCCCCAGCGGTCCGTCACTTCATCCTGAATCTTTTTGGGAAGAGATCCCAGGAAGTTTTTGTAGCGACTGAGCGAAAGAGCCTCGCGGATGACCCGGCCGTCATGCCCGGAATTGGTCGGCCCCTCCATCAGATGGCGGATCAGCGCGTTGCCATCGGCCGGAATATCGGCGACCGAATAACCCGCACCCGCCATCGCCCGAAGCACCTCGATGCTGCCGGCTGGCGTGTCGAGTCCGACGCCGTTGCCGAGCCGGCCGTCGCGGTTCGGATAATTCGCCATGACGAGGGCGATGCGCCTCCTATTGGCGGGCCTCCCGCGCAGCCGCGCCCAACTGGCGGCGAGCTCCGCCGTGTAGCGCACCCGGCCGGCATCGGGCACGCTGGCGACGATGTTCGCCTCGACAGCCGCGTCGTAACGCGCCGCCGTCTTGAAGGACACCGCCCGCGCCAATACGCGCCCGTCGACTTCAGGCAACGCCACATTCATGCCGAGGTCGCGCGCCGACAGACCTTGAGACGAAGCTTCCCAGGCCTCCTTCGACGAAGCCGACAGGATTGCCTGCAGCACGACTGCGCCATCCGCCTCCAGCACCGTCGGTTGCCGGTCCGCGCCCGGTGCGGAGACCGCAAAGCCCGTTGTGTTGATGACGACATCCGGTTTCAACGCCGAAAACACGCTCTCGAGAATCCCTGTCGAAATGGGATCCTTTAGGCTGTAGGCAAAGACCGGCAGCGGCCGCAGGCCAAGTGCGGCCAGGGCCTCGACCAGCGCTTCGACCGGCCCGGTCTCGCCGCTCTGGACGAGGGCACGGTAGAAGCTGATGGCGACGATGGGGGACGTGGGTTCGAATTCCACCTCTTCTGTCGAGCTTGGTGCCCCACGCTTGACGGACGACGTTGGCGCGACATGCGAACCGACGACCCGCCGCCACTCCTCGACCCCGATCGCCCCTCGCCCCGGCCACCAGATCCGCGCCTTCATCAAAGGCACGGCCGGCGCCGGTTTTTCCGCCCCCGCCAGCATCGCCGACGCATAGGCAAGAAAGTTCCGCGCGTTCGCGTCGCCGCCCTCGATCAGGTAGCCCCAGAGCGCGTTGAGATCCTCGACGTCAATATTGGAGAAAGGAACCAGCCCGGCATCCGGCTTGGCATCGCCAGGCAATACCGCAATCAATGCGCCGTTGCGTGCGGCAACGGCGTGCAGCGCCTCCAGCGCATAATGGAAATAGCTGGCGCCGCCGAGCGCACGCACGACGATCAGCTTGGCATGCCTGGCCGTTCGCTCGACATAGGTATCGACCGACATCGGATGCTTGAGGCTCATCAGATTCGCGAGCCTCAGCGAATGCGGCATCCCCTCGCACCCGCGATAGGCGGTAGCGATCGCCGCAAGCTCGGTGTCGGCGGCCGAAAGGAACAGGATATCGCCCGGCGACTGGCCGAGGTCTATCGCCTCCTCGCCGTCGCTGATCGTTCCCTGCTGGGCCAGAAGCAGATGCATCGATTATCCCTGAACGAGCGCTTCGATCGCCTTGCGCACCGCGTCCTGGTTCATTTCGTGCAAGCCGATGACGACGAGGCGCGTGCGGCGCGCCTCACCCGCTGCCCAGGCGCGGTCGAAATACTGGTCGATGCGGCTGCCGACGGCCTGCAGCTGCAGGCGCATGGGCTTGCCCGAAACGTCGATGAAGCCCTTGAGGCGCAGCACGTCGTGCTCGGCGATGATGCCCTTCAGCTTTTCGATAAAGCCTGTCGGATCGGAAACAGCGCCGAGTTCGACAACGAAGCTGTCGAATTCGTCGTGATCGTGCGGCGCCCCCTCCTCGTGCTCCAGCTCGTGATGGGACTTGCGATTGGCGATATCGTCTTCTGTGCCAATGCCGAGGCCGAGCAACACACCGGCCGGCACCTCGCCATTCCTGGCCTCGATCATGACCGGCTTGCGGGCGATGCGGGAGGCGACTTCGTTCTTCACACGGCCCAGGCCATCCCCATCGATCAGATCGGTCTTGTTGAGGACTATGAGATCGGCGCATGTGAGCTGGTCTTCGAACAGCTCCTCGATCGGGCTCTCATGATCGAGCGAGTCGTCCTCGACGCGCGCCGCCTCGACCGCATCATGGTCGTCGGCGAAACGGCCGGCGGCAACGGCCGCACTGTCGACAACCGTAATGACGCCGTCGACGGTCACCTGGGTGCGGATATCAGGCCAGTTGAAGGCGGCGACCAGCGGCTGTGGCAGGGCGAGGCCGGAGGTTTCGATGACGATATGGTCAGGCCGCTGTTCGCGCTCCAGGAGCTTCGTCATCGTTGGAATGAAATCGTCGGCGACGGTGCAGCAGATACAGCCATTGGTGAGCTCGATAATGTCGTCCTCGCTGCAATTCTCCGCGCCGCAGCCCTTCAGCACTTCGCCGTCGACGCCGAGATCGCCGAACTCGTTGATGATGAGCGCAATCTTTTTGCCGGCGGCATTGGTGAGCAGGCTGCGGATCATCGTCGTCTTGCCGGCGCCGAGGAAGCCGGTGATGACGGTTGCGGGGATTTTCTGCTGGTTCATGGAACTTCAACCCTTCATTTTCAGCGGCAGACCGGCCGCGATGAAATAGACTTCGTCGGCCTTCGCCGCGATTATTTGGTGCAGCCGTCCGGCATGATCGCGAAAATCGCGCGCCATGCGATTGTCAGGCACAATGCCGAGGCCAACCTCGTTGGAAACGAAGACCAGCCGCGCCTTGGCGCCAGGCAGGAAATCGGCGAGCGCGGCAAATTCCACCGCCATGTCGCGCTCCTCCATCAACAGGTTGGTCACCCAGAGCGTCAGGCAATCGACAAGCACAATGCGCCCCTCGCCGTCGATCGCGGCAAGCACGCCGAGAAGATCGAGCGGCTCCTCATGCGTCGTCCAGGAAGGGCCGCGATCGGCCTTGTGCTGGGCAATACGCGTCTGCATCTCCTCGTCCCAGGCACGGCCGGTGGCGAGGTAGTGGCGCTCGAGGCCGCTTGCCATAACGAGATTTTCGGCAAAACGGGATTTGCCGGAGCGGGCGCCGCCGAGGATGAGGGTGGTGGTCATGCCGAAGCGACCCTCCGAGAGAGGGCAAGGCGGCGCCAAATCTCTCTTCTCCCCAGCGGGGAGAAGCTGCCGGCAGGCGGTTGAGGGGGTGAGCGGCGAAGCCGCGAATGGACCGAGCGCAAGCGAAGGGCAAAAGGACGGAGGTGCCGCGCGGCCCCCTCATCCGACCCTTCGGGCCACCTTCTCCCCGCTGGGGAAAAGGGGGACCCCCATCGCACCACCAGAGGCAGCGCCGAAATCAATCGTTCAGCCAAAACAACCTCCGTGCTGGCAGCGGGTCTCTTGCCCAGGGTTGGGCTTTTCGCCCGGCACGGAAGGCAGGTCTCCTGGCTCGCGTTATCGGCGACGATCGGGGCGAACCGGAAGCCCGGTCGCCCCTGATCGTGCCAGCGGATCTGCCTCACCTTCCCGGCTGCCTCGGTGAAAAGGTGGACGATTCGTAGAGATAGAGGCGTCCGACCCCGGTTGATCACCATGCATTTCCAGTGGCTTTTCCGGCATGTCGCCATTCCGTCCGCCCGCACGATTGCGGCTAGGCCGGAAGAGGTTCGATGCCGGATGGAAGACCCTGACCGCTCTACAGTCGCGGGGTCGGCTGTGATGAAGGCGCCCGATGTGGGTCCGCCCCGTCACATTCCCTTTTCATCCGGAAGGCGAAAGGCCGATCCGGAACCATCCGTTATTCCTGGGATGGTTAGGCAAGCCGTGGGGTGAAGTCAACCGACCTTTGCAACCACCCCAACTCCAGACTGCGCGAAAGACCGGCCAACACCACTGACCCTACCGGAAATATCGTCTTTTATCAGCGACTTACGTCATGAATATTTGATGTGGTCGTCGGCTTTTCGCCGCAATTGCGTTGCAAGGCGACTGCACCTCCGCCCTTGACCCGGCCTCTCCTCGCCTAGTTGTCTAGCCATGCTTATGAAATTGGATCGCCGCCGCCTGCGCACGCTGCGTGTTTTCTTCGATCCGGGGCGGCTGCGCGCCCTGACACGCCGCAGCGAAGTCGGCCTGTCGCTGGCAGGCGCCATCGTCGGCATCGCCTCGGGTCTTGCCGTGACCGGCATGAGCTATGTCTCCAACCAGCTGCACCAGCTTGTTTTCGGCATCGCCGACAGCGAAAGGCTGAGCGCGTCGGCAATCCAGGACAAGATGCTGCTGCTCAGCGCTCCCGTCATCGGCGGTGCCCTGCTCGGCCTGCTGCTCCTGGTGCTCGCCAAACGGCGCAAGAAACCAATGGTCGACCCGATCGAGGCAAATGCGCTGCATGGCGGCCGCCTCTCCCTGACCGACAGCATCATCGTTGCCGTACAGAATCTGATCTCCAACGGCTTCGGCGCCTCCGTCGGCCTGGAAGCCGGCTATACCCAGCTCGCTGCCGGCATCGCTTCCAAATTCGGCCTGAAGCTGCAGCTGCGCCGCTCGGACTTGCGTATCCTCGTCGGTTGCGGCGCGGCCGGCGCCATCGCCGCCGCCTTCAACGCGCCGCTGACCGGCGCCTTCTACGCCTTCGAGCTGATCATCGGCACCTACACCATCGTGTCGTTGACCCCGGTCGTCGTCTCAGCCCTCGTTTCGACCCTCATCGCGAGATTGCTTGCCGAGGGCGATTTCACCATCGATATCGGCAGCTTCGGCACGGTCGTGCCTGCCGATTATGTGCCGGCGCTGCTGCTCGGCGTCTTCTGCGCCGGCGTTGGCATTCTCCTCATGCAGGGCGTGGCCTTCATCGAGGAGCTGGCGCGCAAAAGCTCGATCGCCACGCCCTTTCGCCCGGCGCTCGGCGGCATCATCGTCGGGCTTCTCGCGATGATCTCGCCGCAGGTCCTTTCGGCGGGGCACGGCGCGCTGCATCTGAACCTCTCCCGCGACGTGGCGATCCCGGCGCTGATCGGTCTCTTCCTCCTGAAATCCCTTGCCTCGGCGATCTCCATCGGCTCCGGCTTCAGGGGCGGGCTGTTCTTCGCCTCACTGTTCATGGGCGCCCTGCTCGGCAAGCTCTTTGCTTATTGCGGCCCCTATTTCGCCAATGCGACATTGACGCCGGTCATTTATGCCGTGGTCGGGATGAGTTCCCTGTCGGTCGCCGTCATTGGCGGGCCGCTGACGATGACCTTCCTGGCGCTCGAAATCACCGGCGATTTCCCGATCACGGCACTGGTTCTTGCCGCCGTCATCACCTCCTCGCTCGTCGTGCGCTCGACCTTCGGCTACTCCTTCGCCACCTGGCGCTTCCATCTGCGTGGGGAAAGCATCCGCAGTGCCCACGATGTTGGCTGGATCCGCAATCTGACTGTGAACAAGCTGATGCGCGCCGACGTGAAGACGGCAAAGGCCGATATCTCGCTGGAAGACTTCAAGAAGGCCTTCCCGATCGGCTCAACCCAACGCGTCATTCTCGTCGAGGAGAACGACAAATATGCCGGTCTCGTGCTGGTGCCTGAGATCTATGCCAACCCGACCGACGTCCAGGACGAGAGCCAGACGCTTGCCGATTTCGTCCGCTACCGCAATGATTTCCTGCAGCCGCAGATGAATGCCAAGCAGGCGGCGGCGATCTTCGACAAGAGCGAAAGCGAAGCGCTCGCCGTCGTCAACAATCTGATCGAGCGCAAGGTGGTGGGACAGCTCAGCGAAAGCCACACGCTGCGCCGCTACAGCGAAGAACTCGACCGGCGCCGCCGCGAGGTGTCGGGCGAGATTTGAGCGAGCCTAAGAAGCGGCGCCGGCAAGCCTGTAAACGTCGGCTCTCTTCGAAACGCCGCGCAGCTCGAAAGCGCCGAGATAGTCGCAGGGCACGGCGCAGGTCGCTGCGAAGCTTTCCGACAGCAGCAGGGGCTGCTCAAGCGTTCCGCACAGCTTTTCAAGCCGCGAAGCCTCGTTGACGGCCCTGCCGATCACCGTGAAGTCCAGCCGGCCTTGGGCGCCGACATTTCCGTAAAAAACCTCGCCGAGATGCAAGACGACATCAATCCCGATATCGGGGCCACCATTCAGCGTCCGTTCGCGATTGAGCTCCTCGTTTGCCCTCAGCAGGTTCTGCGCCGAAGCCAATGCGGCCTTGCAAGCCCTTTGCGGATCCTCGGCGTCCGTCGGAAAGATTGCCAGCACGCTATCGCCCATGAACTTGAGGATCTCGCCGGAATTTTCCTCGACGTGCCGGTCGATCAGTTCGAAGTGCTCGTTGAGAAAGCCGACGATCTCCCCCGGCTGATAGACCTCGGTCAGCGCCGTGAAGTTGCGGAGGTCGGCAAGTAGGATGGCGGCATCGATGGAGCCGCCCATTCCCCTGCGGGTTTCACCGGCAAGGATGCGCGCGCTCGTCCTGGCGCCGGTATAGACGGCGAGGATATCGGTCGCGGTCTTGGAAGCCGCCACACGGTAAACGGCAAGCCCCAGCGCCGGGAACAGTCCGTCGATGATCGCCAGTTGATCATCTGAAAATCCGCCCGGAGAATCGCTCGTCAGAGAGAAACCGAGCCCGCGCAGCGCGACTTCCTTCGGGAACTCGAAAAGATTGACCACATGGTCCGTGCCACCGGCAAGAGCAAATTCGTAGAGCTCGCCATAATGGAGACCCTCGCCTTTAGCCAGGTTCCACCGCCCCGTCTTCTCACCGCGGTTCAGAAGATAGAATATCGGCGTCTTCTCGAAGTTGCGCTCGGTCTCGCTGCCGTGCTCCGCATTCTCGAGAACAGTCTCACCGCCCCGCATGAAATTGGCCGCGATGCCGCGATACATCGGATGCAGGGACGGCATGCGGATGCTTGCCCGCCAGATCGGAAACCCGTCCGCGATCAGCCGTTCACATAGGCCGGCGACGAGATCGCCGATATGCTCGCTGGTGATTCCCTGCTCTATAAGCCACTGGATATGATCTTTAATTTTGGAAACCTCCGCATGAGGATGGGGAACTTGGAATGGGCGTCACCATCGAGGCCGGTGCCTGGAACAACAGGACAGGTGCCGAAAGGGCCTAGCCGCACATACTACTTATTAGCCTGCTTCGCATTGCGATACTACTCCCGCGCGAATTATGTGATAGAGAATTGGATACACAATATAGGTATGTGCCGTGTGGCCCCCTCATCTGCTTGCCGGCATCTTCTCCCCGCCGGGGAGAAGGGAATCGCGGCTATGTCCTGCCCTCTTGAAGCGTTTGCGATAGAAACTAAGGACGGCAACTTGCTCCCCCTCTTCTCCCCATCGGGGTCCGAAGGACGGGTCGAGACCAGTGGCTCGACCCCGGTCGGTGGCCCGCAGGGTCGGATGAGGGGGCTGCACGGCACGCCCTTCATTGCCCTTACACTCAGCAAATTCTTTCCACCCTGCTGCACCTAACTCAGCAACTCACCCAACCACTGCGCATCCAGGCAGCGCTCCAGTTCCCCGGCAACCTCGTCAAGCGCCCGCTCCACGCTCTCACGGTAGTTTTCCTGTCCGCCGGAAAGCCCGAAGCTTTCCAGCAGCCGGGCGCGATAGGCATCGCTCCCGAAGAGCCCGTGCAGATAGGTGCCCATGATCCGCCCATCCGCCGAAACCGCTCCGTCGGGCGCACCGTCGACGATCGCTGAAGGCCTGACACAATCCGGGCCGCGGGTGATGCCGAGATGGATCTGGTAGCCGGAAAGCACCGCGTCATATTCGGTCGAGCGGGCATGGCTGTTGCGAACGGTCTTCTCAGGCGCCATCTCGGTTTCGACGTCGAGAAGCCCGAGCCCCGGCGTCTCGCTCGTGCCGCCCTCGATACCGCGCGGGTCATGCACCATGCGGCCGAGCATCTGATAGCCGCCGCAGATGCCGATCACCCGCCCGCCGCGCCGGACATGCGCCGCAAGATCGCGGTCCCAGCCTTGAACTCTGAAATCGGCGAGGTCCGCTATCGTCGATTTCGACCCTGGAAGAATGACGAGGCTCGCATCGGCAGGCAACCGTTCGCCCCCTCGGACGAAGACCAGCTCGACATCCGCCTCCGCCCTCAGCGGATCGAGATCGTCGAAATTGGCGATGCGCGGCAGCACCGGCACGGCGATCTTCAGCGCCCCGGCACCGCCTCTCGCCAGCCGCTCGAGCACGACCGAGTCTTCGGCCGGCAGACGCCCGGCAGCCTGCAGCCACGGCACTACGCCGAAGCAGGGCCAGCCGGTGAAGCCTTCGATGGCGCGGATGCCGTCGTCGAACAGCGAGATGTCGCCGCGAAATTTGTTGATGAGATAGCCCGCGATCATCGCTCGATCGCCCTCGTCGAGGATGACCTTGGTGCCGACCAGCGAGGCGATGACGCCGCCCCGGTCGATATCGCCGACAAGCACGACGGGCACACCCGCTCTCGTCGCGAAGCCCATATTGGCGATGTCGCCGGCCCTGAGATTGATCTCTGCCGGCGAGCCGGCACCCTCGACGACGATGAGATCGGCGCCGGCAGACACCTTTTCGAAGCTTTCGACCACGGCGCCGAGCAATTGCGGCTTCAGCCGCTGATAATCCCGCCCCTTCGCCTGTCCGAACACCCTGCCCTGCACGATGATCTGGCTACCGCTTTCCGATTGCGGCTTGAGCAGCACCGGGTTCATATGCACCGAGGACGGCGTGCGGGCGGCGAGCGACTGCAGCCATTGCGCCCGGCCAATCTCGCCGCCGTCATCGGCAACCGCCGCGTTGTTCGACATGTTCTGAGGCTTGAACGGCCGCACGGCGAGCCCGGCATTGGCCGCCAGCCGGCAGAGACCCGCCACCAACACCGTCTTGCCGACATCCGAGCCGGTTCCCTGCAGCATGATCGCTCTTGCCATGGCGGCCGCCTTTCCCTAGAGCATCGCGCTTCCGAAAATCGGCTCAGATTTTCGGGCCGATGCACTAGCCGGAGGCCTACAATGGCCGCCGATCCCGGGTCAAGGCTTCGGACATCCTCGCGAACGCGCGAAAACCGCGCATGGCCTTGGCTCTGCGCGGTTTGCCGAAAACTCAGGCGTCTTCGCCCCTACACGGCGAAGCTCGCTTTCTCCGGTACGCACTACCTGAACCGGAGAAGCAGCGGTCGTTGCCGCCACGCCCCAACTGATAACGGCACATTCTTACCGGAGAGTTATTGAAGGCTTACGCAAATGTTAATTTTGACTTTTTTTGATCTGCTCGGCGAAATTTCCATCACCACTGCGCCGGCGTTCGCAGACAGCGTCCATTTTCGATCCGGGGAAATTTCAGCCGTGAACTATATTCTTCGAATTCAATAATTTAGTACCGCAATCACGAGCAGAAGACGGTTGATTTCTGCGAGCGAACGCGTAGGCTTCGACAAAATATGCCATTGAAATATGGTCTGCGACGCGTTGCCGGAGCCGGTCGGACGGCGTCCGTGAACGGGAAACGCCTGTTGCGGCATCGCCGCCAGGTGAATCTCGGCAGCGCGTTGCCTAAGAACAATTCGGGGAAGACGATGAAGACGCTTTTGATTTCGGCCGTCTTTGCCGCGGCTCTTTTTAGCGCGACCGCGCCGGCCGAAGCCGCCGAGTGCGGCAAAGTTTCGATCGCCGAGATGAAATGGGCCTCGGCCGGCATTGCCGCAAACTTCGACAAGATCATCCTGGAAAAGGGCTACGGCTGCTCCGTCACCATCGTCGACGGCGACACCCTTCCGACCTTCGCCTCGATGAACGAGAAAGGCACCCCCGATATCGCTTCGGAATACTGGATCAATTCCGTCAGGGCCCTGCTCGATCAGGCCGTCAACACCGGGCGGCTGGTGCAGGGCGCCGAGATACTCGCCGATGGCGCGGTCGAGGGTTGGTTTATCCCGAAATTCATTGCCGACGCCAATCCCGATATTCGCTCGGTCGAGGACGCGCTGAAGCATCCCGAGCTTTTCCCTGCCGAGGATGATCCGTCGAAAGGCGCAGTTTACAACTGTCCCGCCGACTGGAGCTGCCAGATATCGACCACCAACCTCTTCAAGGCCCTCGCCGCCGACAAAAAAGGCTTCGAACTTGTCGAGACCGGCAGTCCCCAGCGGCTCGACGCCTCGATCGCCCGAGCTTTCGATAAGAAGATCGGCTGGCTCGGTTATTACTGGGCGCCGACCGCCATCCTCGGCAAATACGACATGACGCGGCTGAGCTTCGGCGTCAGTCACAACAAGGCCGAATGGGACCGCTGCACTGCGGTTGCCGGCTGTATCAGGCCTGAGCTCAATTCCTATCCGGTCTCGCGCGCCTTCACGCTGATGACCAGGTCTTTCGCCAGCCGCGCCGGACCTGTCACGACCTATCTCAAGACCCGCAAATGGGACAATGAGACGATCAACCAGGTGCTCGCCTGGCAGGATGAAAATCGCGAAAGCAACGAGGATGCCGCGATCTATTTCCTGCGCAATTACGAGAAGCTTTGGATGAAATGGGTGCCGGTCGATGTAGCCGAAAAAGTCAAAGCGAGCTTATAACGGCAGATGGCGCCAAGGACCGGACGATTCGAATGACAGGCAACGTTCCCTTTCCCGACCGCGATACCGTTGCGGAAAAGCTCGCCGCGCTGTCGGAAGCCGATAAATCATATCTGGCCCTGCTCATGGAAAATGCCGCTCAGGACGACAACCTGCTCGACGGCCTGCGGCGCCATCTCGACCTTGCCGCGAAGTCGCATTTCCTGAACTCGCTGAAGCTTGAAAATCTTGGATTGTGGCTTGGGGCCGAGGCGCCGGATCGCCTGCAGATACGGCTGATGGAAACCGCTCGTTCAAGCCAGCATCCCGCCTACCAAGCCTTCCGGACCGGTCTTAGCCGATCCGGCGGCCTCGAAAAGGCATATCCTCCGGTGCCTTGATCCGGCCTCGGATGGCCTTTCAGTCCGGCAAAGCTGCCGGCCGATTACTTCCTCGCAGCGCGGTCGACAGAGCGGCCGGCATCCTGAGTGGCGTTGACGGCGTTCGCCGTATCTTTTCCCATGCCGCGGATCGTGTTGCCGCAGGAGGAAAGAGCAAGAAGAACCATGAAGGCTGCGGCAATTTTGGCCGTTGTCGTCATTTCGAATATCCTTGTTTGAAATCAACCCCGAACGGCACTCATGCCATCCGCGCCGATAACGCACAAGGGAACAAAAGGTTCAGCGACCGAGAGAGGTCCTCAGGCGGCGACGGCCTTCGCTCTTTCGGCAAAAGCACTGCGGATGCTGTCGGCCACCGTCTCGATCGGTCCCGACATCTGCGAGGCGGTCAGCAGGCGGATGTCGAAGGAACCGAGCTCCGGCAGCCCTTCCTGCAGGCCGAGAATCGACATGTCCTCGCTGACATAGGAGAGCGGCAGCGGCGCGATGGCGAGATCGGAGAGCACGGCGGCGCGTTGCGCCATCGTATGGCCGCTGAGATAGGCGACGCGATAAGGCCGTTTGTTGCGTTCGAGCTGGGCAAGTGCCTCCTGCCGCCAGATGCAGCCATCTTCCCAGATCGAAATCGGCAGGGGATCGCGCCGATGCGCCGAACCGCACCTTGCGCCGGCCCAGACCAGCCGCTCGCGGAACACCACTTCGCCACCGGTCGGAAACGGCCGAGTCGCGCAGTTGATCAGCGCCAGGTCGAGCCTCTGCTCCTCCATGCGCTTCTTCAGCCCGACACTCATGTCGATCGTCACGTCCACCATGATGCCGGGATAACTTTCGGCAAAACTCTTGAGGATTCTCGGCAGCAGCCGCTCGCCGATATCTTCCGGCGCGCCGAGCCTGACGACACCGGTGAGCTCCGGCATGATGAAACGCGACACCGCCTCGTTCGACAGCGCCAGGATGTTGCGGGCATAGGAGAGCAGCATTTCGCCATGGCGCGTCAGCGTCACCGAACGGGCATCGCGCAAAAAAAGCGTCGCCCCGAGCTGCTCCTCGAGCTTCTTGATCTGCATGGAAACCGCCGAAGGCGTGCGGAACACCGCTTCGGCGGCGGTGGAAAAATTGCCCGTCTCGGCAATGGCGACGAAGGTGCGCAGCACATCGTTGTCAAGCAAAGGAATGGGACGGCGAAAGGGAAGGCTCATCGTCACATCTTTCAATTTTTCTGATCTTTAACCGCATATCATTTTGTTTGATTGAATGTCAATCGCTCCCCATAGTCTGCGTATCGGAACTGATGCAGCAAAGGAGACTGGACATGGCGCAATCAAGCAGCTGGAATATCCTACAGGCCGTTTCCGCATTCAAGTCACGACGGCGCAGGGATGCGAACCACGAACATGCGCTCCGGGAATTGAAGCGATTTCCGTCGCATCTGCTGGCTGACTGCCAGCGTGAAATGGAGTTGCCGCTCCTTAACGTCACCGCCCGACCAAAGCGGGGTCTGAGACTCGTGGAAACGCGCGCATAATGCGGATCTTTGGCTCGGATCTGACATGCGCCGGGCCGATGGCCTCACACGGCGATCGGCTCACATCCCGCCTATCAGCTTGAAGGCGACAATCCACATCGTCGCAGCGACGAGCGTCTCGAGCATCCGCCAGGAGGCCGGCCTGGAAAAGATCGGCCGCAGCCGCTTCGCGCCATATCCGAGCGCAAAGAAAAAGAGGAAGGAGCCGGTCACGGCGCCTGCGGCAAAGGAAGCCTGCTGCCCCGGATAGCGCGTCGATATCGTGCCGAGCAGCACAACCGTGTCGAGATAGACATGCGGATTAAGCCAGGTCAGCGCGAGGCAGGTCGCAAGCGTCCGGGAAAAGCTTATCGTTTCAGCTTCCGTAGCTGTGAGCACAGCGGACGACCGTAAGGCGGAATAAAGGCTCTTGGCTCCGTACCAAGCCAGAAACGCGGCTCCCCCGTAGCGCATGACCGGATCGAGCCAGGGCAGCAATCCGGCAATCTGCCGGAGGCTGGTCACGCCGAGCAAAATCAGTACGGCGTCGGACAGCGCGCAGGTGAGGCAGACGGCGAGGACATGTTCATTGCGCAGGCCCTGGCGAAGGATGAAGGCATCCTGCGCGCCGATCGCGACGATCAGGCTGAGGCCCATCATCAGGCCCGTGACATAAATCGAAAAATTCATCGTTTCGGCAACCGCTCTCAGCTTCGATGCAGTTGCGGTATCGCCTGAAGTTGGATTAGTCTAATTAATCTGTCTTATCCTGATTAAGCGAAACTAATCCATGCTCGATTATCCCGCTCTTCGCGCCGTTGCAACCGTCGTCCAGACCGGCAGCTTCGAAAGGGCGGCGACCGTGTTGAACGTGACACCGTCGGCTGTCTCGCAGCGGGTGAAGCAGCTCGAAGAACGCCTCGGCGTCATCCTGATCGCCAGGGGCACCCCTTGTACGGCGACCGAAAAGGGAGAATGGCTCTGTCGTCACATCGAGAATGTCGGCATGCTGGAGGCCGAGCTTTTCGGGCAGCTGCCGGCTCTCGTCGATTCCGACGAGCCACGCCAAAGGGTCACGCTACAGATCGCAACCAACGCCGACAGCCTCGGCACATGGTTCGTGGAGGCGATGTCGAATTTTTCCAAAACCTCGTCCTATCTGTTGAATGTCGCCGTCGACGACCAGGATCACACCGCCGAATGGCTGCAGCGCGGACGGGTGATCGCAGCCGTCACCAGTCTGGAGAGGCCGATCCGGGGATGCCGGCGTTTCGCGCTTGGCACTCTTCGTTACAATGCCACCGCAACACCCGATTTTGTCGCCCGTCACTTCCCGGACGGCGTGACATCGGAGGCGATCCGCAACGCTCCGGCCCTGACCTTCAATCAAAAGGACAGGCTTCAGAGCAGTTGGGTAAGGCAAACCTTCGGCCAAGATCTGGACTACCCCACACATTGGCTGCCCTCGCCGCAAAGCTTTGTCGAAGCCACCCTTTCCGGCATGGGATGGGGAATGAACCCGACCCAGCTCACCCGCGATCATCTCGCATCGGGGCGGCTCGTCGAACTTGTTGCCGACACGCCGCTGGACGTCCCACTCTACTGGCAGATAAACCGCCTCGCCGCCGACCGCCTGGCGGAGTTGACGCGCGAAGTCGTCGCCGTGGCGAAGCGCCGTCTCTAATTGCCGTCAGGCATGCCTCGCCTCCAGGCTTCGCCCCGGCAGAGGGATTTAGTCGGTTGGAGCGATCACACATAGGCCGTGCGGCTGCCGAACTCGCTGGTTTCGTCGAAATTCTTGGTGCCGATCCGCTGGCTTTCGCCCGAAAGTTCTTTCGGAGCTTCGCCGACGGGCTTCGATGCGGCAGACGACTGAGTTTCGCTGCTCTCGCTGGATTCGAGCTTGGCAATCTTGGCTTCCAGCGTCTCGATCGATTTTTCGATCGTCGCCTTTTCCTGCTCGTCTTGCGTCTGCGACAGGGCTGCCTGCTGTTCGGCAAGTTGCGCCTCAAGAGAGGCAAGTTGTTCAGATGAACCGGAAGACGAGGTCGAAGCGGCTGAACTCAGGATGGTGGATGCAGAACTGGAAATTGGACTGACCATGAACATGACCTTCGATGACGGAACGTCACCTTCTAGTCCACGGCGAGTAAACGTCCGATAAATAAAGTACCAGGCGGTACCGTTTTTTGTGAAAATAGTCTTAGCGTTCCGAACTCGGCAAATTTTGACGATCTTCTCTAGGAAATGGCGATAACCTCCAGCTCCTGGCCGCCTGTCTCCACCACATCGCCGACAGCCTTGCCCATCAGCAGCCGCGCCACCGGAGAGACGTAGGAAATCGATCCCGCCTTGGGATCTGCTTCGTCTTCTCCGACGAGCCGATAAGTCTGCACGCGCCCGTCGTCGCGGCTGAAAGTGACCGTATTACCAAAGGCAACCACGTCGGCTGACGGTGGGTCAGGCATGAGCTGGGCCGTGCGAAGTCTGGCCGATAAGTATCGGAGATCACGTAAAGGATTGGCACCCTGGCGCCGCCGTTCGTTTATGTCTTCGATGGTGCTCGTCGCATCATAGGCCGCGCGCGCCTGCTGAAACTGCAGTTCGAGAGCCCTCAATCCCGCTTCCGTGACGAGGTTGGGATGCGGCGAAATTGGCCGGTCCGGCAACAGGGTTTCCGAAGCGGTTTCGAAACTCTCTTCCTTGGTGAAGGCGACGGCCAATCAATGACTCCGTTTTAGACGCTACGCGCTCTTATGGTTAGTGGGGATTGTCCCATCCGGAACCATACACCGAAGGCTGACAAACTGCCAATCTTGCCCTGTTGCAAACGCCAACGGCCCTGGCGTTCCGGGAACGTCCGGGCCGACATTGCGTTTATCTCATCCGGATGCACTGTAGCGCAGGAGGAACGAATGCCCGGCCGGCAGCGAAAGAGCGGCAACACAGTCAGGATCAGACCATGCCTTCATTCCTGACGGATGCGATGCCGCTGACGCCAAGCTGGTGGGAGATCGCCTTACGGATCATACTGACGGTGGTCGCGGGCGGCCTCATCGGCCTCGATCGCGAGCGCGGTGGTCACCCGGCGGGCTTCAGGACCACGATCCTGGTGGCTCTTGCCGCCTGCCTGGCGATGATCCAGGCAAACCTCCTTCTATCGACCTACGGAAAAACTTTTAGTTATTTCACGCAGATGGACGTGCTGCGCTTTCCCCTGGGCGTACTGACGGGCGTCGGCTTTATCGGCGGCGGCGCGATCCTGAGGCGTGGAGACACGATGACCGGCGTCACCACGGCCGCGACCATGTGGTTCATGACCGTCGTCGGTCTCTGCTTCGGCGGCGGCCAGGTCCTGACCGGGACGGTGGCGACCGCCGTCGCCTTCATCGTCTTGTCGCCGATGAAGCAGCTGGATATGTGGCTGCGTTGCGAACAGAAGGCAACACTCGTCATTCACAGTTCCGAAGCCGAGCTGCCGGAATTGTCGGAGGTGCTTGGGCCGCTGGGTTGCACTGCCCAGTTCGTTTCTTTCGGGCAGACCAGCGAGGGCCGCCCTGGTGTCACGTTCGAACTGCGCTGGATGGCCAAAGACCGTGACGGCTCCGCCCGCGCGATTTTCGATGCCCTTTCAGAGGCCTATCACGTCGCAGGATTTTCCATGCTTTCGACCTAGACGTAGGTCTCGCGGGCTCTGACATAGGTCTCGCGGGCTCTTGCCCGATCATTTGGAGACATGCTCGGGTTTGCGCTTGGTCTTGGTCGACGCGAATTCCTCCAGCTGTTTTTCACTCATGGATTCTTCCATCTGCTTCGAAGCGCCCCTGAGTTCCTTCTTGGGCGTCTCTCCGCGTTTGGCTGAAAGTGCGGCACCTGCCGCCTTCTGCTGGGCCTTGGATTTGGCTGGCATTTCGATCTCCTCTCGTCCGGACGAGGAATGGGGCTCCTTGCGGGACGGGGCTGCGGCCTGAGCCGCAGCCCCTCACTCCTCAATTGATTGTGGCCCACTGGCTGCGGACATCCCGGGCATTCTTCGACAGGTGAACATGGGCGTCGACGTGATCGACCCAATCGAGCGGAATCAGATGATGTTTGCCGTCCTCCGAGTCGGTTTTCGTCAGCTTGATGCGGGTCGGACCGTCAAGCTGATCCACCGTTCCAACGTGAGCGCCGTCGGCAGCCCGCACTTCCATATGTTCACGGATCTGATCTGCGGAAATCATCGTTTCCTCCTTTGCATCATTGGCAGTTACCAAGCGCCAACGATGGGGAGCGGAGTTGGTTCCAAGCCATCTTGCCGTGAACCGTATTGTGACTGTCGGCACAAGATCCGAGGCAACGAAATTGGCACGGCTATGCGATTGAAGATTCACTTTTCAGCTGACCTTACCTCAGGAACGACGGTGTCATCGAGGGTACCCTCGAATGGGGAGAACCCCTCCCGCGGCATGCAACTCCTCGACGGTATCGACGTCGATGAGAGCCGCCTCGCCGATTTCCACCTCGACGCGGGGTACGTCATGACCGTCAATCAAGCGGCGCGCGCCGACATCACCTTCGAGACCCTGAATGGCATCCAGCAAAAGACGGGGAAGGATCACCGGGTTGCCCGGCGATCCATTCGCAACGGCGCGCACCACATGAGCGCCGCCGTTCCTGCGAAAAGCATCGATGAGCATGTCGAGATGCCGATCGGTTATCGCAGGCATGTCGGCAAGCGTTATCACGATGCCGTCGGGCCTATCCTTTTGCGCACGCGCCGCTCCGAGCCGCAAGGATGCCGCCATGCCCGATGCATAGTCCTCGTTGCGCACCACCTCGACCGGCAGATCACCGATCGCCTCAAGCACGTCGTCGTGCCTGTAGCCGGTGACGACGTAAACGCGGGAACACTGGCAGGCCAACGCGTTGAGGACGGACTTTCGAACCAGAGGGACGCCGTCGAAAGTCGCAAGCAGTTTGTGATCCTCTCCTTTGCCCATTCGACTTGATCTCCCTGCCGCCAGGATAACGACGGCAACCTGGAGAGCTGGAATGATCCCGGCAGCCATCAGCCGTATGCCGACAAGCGGCTGGCAGCGACATCGGCAAGCACCGACAAGGCAAGCGAACTTGCATCCCTCGTCGGCCCGAAAAAGCCGATGGGCGCTTTTATCCGGTCGATCTCGGACGGTGACCAGCCGAGGTCGCGAAGCCGATCTTGCCGCCGTTTGTGCGTGCGAGTGCTGCCGAGTGCGCCGATATAGAATGCGGCCGAACGCATGGCGGTGCCGAGGATCTGCTCCTCGGCATCAAGGTCATGATGCAGCATGACCACTGCCGTAAATTCATCGATCGCGTCAGCGAGGTCACGCCCGGATCCGTTTCGCATAACGACGTCGTATCCGGACGCTCTCGCCACAGCGGCTACCGCCTCCGCCTCGATGGTTTCTCCGGAAACCACGATCCGCGTCCGAGGACGATAAACGGTAACGAAGTCCTCGCCGTACCAGCCCGAGCGGGCTGGAGGTTCCGCTCCCTCGACGCGCTGGCGGCTTGGTGAATATCGGAGTGCGGCCGCCCCACGCGATTCGAGAGTATCAAGCACACTGTGGATTTGCCCGAGCCCGCGCATGACATGGATGACGATCGTGACGCCTCCGCCGCAGGGCAGGACAATGTCAAAGTATGGCGAACCGTCGCCATACTTGATCACGCGGTCGCGCCCCTCGGCAATCGCCTTGATTGCCTCGGATGCGACTGCTGCCTCGACGCATCCGCCGGAGACGTATCCGCAATACCTCCCGTCCGAGGATACTGCGACCTGTGATCCGAGCGCCCGCGCCGCCCCTCCCCGGATTTCGACGAGCGTCGCGAGGGCAACCTCGCCGCCGTCGTTTGCGACAGCGGCGAGGAAGGACAAAATCTCCCCAGGATCGTCGGTCGAGGCTGCCCGGACCGGTGTAGGGAGAAAAAGCGCGGTCTGTATCATGCGATCGCCCTAGGCAACGTCGGGCAGTCCGCCGATCAGCTTGTCAAGCGTGATCGGGTAGTGCCGAACCCTGATGCCCGTGGCATTGTGGATCGCGTTGGCGACCGCAGCGGACACGCCGCAGAGACCGAGTTCGCCGACGCCCTTGGCCTTCATCGGCGACGACATCGGATCCGCCTCGTCCATGAAGATCACCTCCTGGTGCGGGATATCCGCATGGACCGGAACTTCGTATCCTGCAAGGTCATGATTGACGAAGAACCCATGGCGAGTATCGACGGCAAGCTCTTCCGAGAGTGCCCCACCGGCTCCCATCGTCATCGCACCGATGACCTGGCTGCGGGCAGTAATCGGATTGAGGATTCGGCCGGCGGCACAGACAGCGAGCATTCGGCGGATCCTTGTCTCACCTGTCGCAACGTCAACGCCGACTTCGACGAAGTGTGCGCCGAAGGTCGACTGCTGATGCGTCTTCGTCAGATCGCCCCAGTTCATCGTATCTTCGCCGACAAGTCCTTCATCGCCGGCCGCCTCGGCCAGAGGCACGGTGCGGCTGCCGGAGCGGACCTGGCCGTTCTCGAACACGACGTCGTCGGAGTTGAAACCGAGCTTGCCGGCGACTGCCTCGCGAAGCTTGACGCACGCGGCGTAGACACCCGACGTCGATGAGTTTGCGCCGAACTGCCCGCCGGAGCCCGCCGACACAGGGAAGCGGGAGTCACCAAGCTGCACGGCGACCTTGTCCACGCCGACCCCCATCATCTCCGCAGCGGTCTGCGCGATGATCGTATAGCTGCCGGTCCCGATGTCGGTCATGTCGGTCTCGACGGTGACGACGCCCTCGCGGTCGAGCTTCACGCGTGCGCCGGACGGCAATACGAGGTTGTTGCGGAAGGCGGCGGCGACACCCATGCCGACCAGCCAGTTTCCTTCCCTGCGCGACCCGATCTTTGGTCGTTGGCTCCACCCGAATCGTTCTGCTCCGAGTGTCAGGCAGCCGTTCAGATTGCGCTGCGAGAACGGACGCTCCGGCTTCTCCGGATCGACCTGGGTGTCGTTGATAATCCGGAACTGGATCGGATCCATGCCGAGCTTCTCGGCCATCTCGTCGATCGCTATCTCAAGCGCCATAAGCCCGGGCGCTTCGCCGGGCGCACGCATCGCATTGCCTTCAGGAAGATCCAGCGTCGCAAGCCGCATCGCGGTCATCCGGTTGGCTCCTGCATAAAGCAGCCGCGTCTGGTTCACCGCCGTTTCCGGCCCGCCGCCCGGAAGATCTCCCGACCAGCTTTCATGCGCGATCGCCGTGATCTTCCCATCGCGGTCAGCGCCGATGCGGATTCGCTGTCTCGTCGCAGGTCTGTGAGTTGTGTTGTTCGCCATGAACGGCCGCGGCAGGGCCACCTTGACCGGACGTCCGACGGCCTTGGCGCCGAAGGCGGCGAGAACAGCGTCGGCCCGCAGGAAAAGCTTGCCGCCAAATCCGCCGCCGACAAACGGCGACATCAGGTGGATCTTCTGCTTGTCGATGCCGAGCGTCGTTGCGAGGTCGCTACGCCACCAGTCGATCATCTGGCTCGACGTCCACACGGTGAGCTCGTCTCCTTCCCAGAGCGCGATCGAGGCGTGCGGCTCCATCATCGAATGGGACTGGTCCGGCGTCGTGTAGGTCTCATCGAGAGTGACGGGCGCGGATTTGAATGCGCCGTCGAAGTCGCCGACAGCAGTATCGGGCTCCTGCGACTCGTGAGGCTTGACCGCCGAACCCATGGCGGCGGCGAGGTCGAAGGCGCCAGGCTGCTTTTCGTAATCGACCTTGACGAGGGCCGCGGCAGCACGCGCCTCTTCGAAAGAATGGGCCACCACCACGGCGATCGCCTGATGATAGTGCAGGATCTCGTCGCCGCCGAACAGCTTCGCGGTATTGAACCTTCCCTTGCCGAGGTCGCCTACGTCAAGCGTCGTCACAACCGAGAGTACGCCGGGCGCCCTTTTGGCGGCAGTGACTTCAATGGATTTGATCTTTCCCTTAGCGATCGATGCGCCGACCGGATATCCGTAGACATAGGGAACATTGGCGTCGTGCCACTCGTAGGCATATATCGCCCTTCCCGTCGTCTTGAGCTGACCGTCGATTCGGTGGATCGGCTGTCCGACCACCTTGAGTTGGTCGATCGGATTTGTGGTCGCTGGCGTGTTGAACTCCATGGCTCACCCCCTTGCTTCTGCGATGACCGCGCCGAGAGTGCGCTCGACAAGTTCGACCTTGAAACGGTTCTGCTCGGTGGGCCGAGACCCTGCCATCAGTCCGCTCGCGACAACCTTCGCTCCATTCGGAAGATCGGCCTCCGCGTCCTCCACCCGCCACGGCTCGTGGGCGACGCCTCCCAGGGCGACCCTTCCCTTCCCGTCTGGCTGAATGATCGCCCCGACGGAGACAAGCGCGAAGGCGTAGGAAGCCCGGTCGCGGACCTTTCGGTAGATGTGCTTTCCGCCGAGCGGCGGTGGAAGCACGACACTCGTGATGATTTCGCCTCTCTCGAGGACATTCTCGATATGCGGCGTGTCTCCGGGCAGGCGATAGAATTCGGCGATCGGAATCGACCGTGCCTCGCCGCCGGCCTTGACCGTTTCGACCACGGCGTTGAGAACACGCATCGCGATCGCCATGTCGCTCGGATGGGTGGCGATGCAGGATTCGCTCGCCCCAACCACGGCATGCTGTCGGCTGAACCCGCCGATGGCGGAGCAGCCGCTGCCCGGCTGCCGTTTGTTGCAGGGCTGATTGGTGTCGTAAAAATACGGACAGCGCGTGCGTTGCAGAAGGTTCCCGGCAGTTGTCGCCTTGTTGCGGAGCTGCCCCGAGGCACCTGCGACAAGTGCACGAGAAAGCAGACCGTAGTCCCGCCGGATGGTTTCGTTGGCGGCAAGGTCGGTATTGCGCACGAGCGCTCCGATACGAACGCCGCCTTCCGTCGTCGGCTCGATCTTGTCCATGCCGAGGCCGTTGACATCGATCAGATGGGTCGGCGTTTCGATCTCGAGCTTCATCAGGTCGAGAAGGTTCGTCCCGCCCGCGATGAACTTCGCTTCCGGATTGGCGGCAGCCGCTTTGGCCGCCGCTTTGATTGTAGAGGGTCGCTCGAAGGTGAAGGCTCTCATGCTTTGATCCCCGCGACTTCAGAGATGGCGTCCAGGATGTTCGAGTAAGCGCCGCAGCGACAGATGTTGCCGCTCATGCGCTCGCGGATCTCGGCGGCGGTCAGCTGTGCCTGCGCAGTCAGATCCCCGGTGACATGGCTTGGAATGTTGGCCTTGATCTCCTCGAGGACGGCGACCGACGAACAGATTTGGCCGGGCGTACAATAGCCGCACTGAAATCCGTCATGCTTCACGAAGGCGGCCTGCATGGGATGAAGATCGCCTGGCTTCCCCAGTCCCTCGATGGTGGTGATCTCGTCTCCATCGTGCATGACTGCAAGCGTCAGACAGGAGTTGATACGGCGACCTTCGACCATGACCGTGCATGCACCGCACTGGCCGTGGTCGCACCCCTTCTTGGTTCCTGTCAGGTGCAGATGCTCGCGGAGGGCGTCGAGCAAGGTGGTGCGGTTGTCGACTTCGATTTCGTGCCGCTCGCCATTGACCGCAAGCGAGACCGACGTTGAATGCTTCATCGTGTCTCCGGACGGTTGGGCAGCCGCGCTACCTCTCGCAGTCCCCGTGACGACGACCGTGGCGGCCGACGAGATAAGCAAATCTCGGCGGGAAAGTTCCAGTTGACTGTGGTTCGGCATGTCCGCTCCGTTGGGATTTATCGGGAGTGAGGGGCAAGGCCCGAAAGCTCAGCGCCGCGCTAGGACGTAGTGCATCTGCTCAAGAAGATTAGGTGCCGTTCGTCGCTAAGACCTATCTGTCAGGTTCATAAATCCGTGAAGTCGGCCTCGCCGCCGACGCGCAGCGAGACGTTCGATTTATGAACCTGGAGTGTAAGCGCACGTCGTTTCGCAAGGTCGCCAGCTGTCCTCATTCCCGACAGGTGGGAGCCGTGAGGCCATTATCGGAAGGCGCCGAGATCATTCAATATCGTTGATGCTATCCATAAGCTCTATTCGTTTGAATGATAGGTCGACGAAGCCCATATTAACAGCGTGGACATGGACGAGCCTCCCATCGACGACCATGCCCCTGACCCAGGAAAGGAACTGGATAATGACCACGCTCACCTATCGGGGTGGTGGCAAGACCCTCACCTCCGGCGAAGGCCGCTTTGATCTGGGCCATTACGCCCACAAGCTCGTGCTTGCCTGGACACGCTGGCGGACCGCCCGTGAAATCGAAGCCATGCCGTTTGACGTCCGCAAGGATATCGGCTGGCCGAGCACCGACGACAGCAAACACCGGACCATGTAATGAATGCGACATTCCTCCTGAGATGAGGGCGGCGTCTGCCTCGCGCAACGCCGCCTTTTTCCTGCCCGCCGTGCCGTTCCCAGCCGTCTTCAGCCCTGAATTTCAGTCGCCTATAAGCCTGTTTTCTGCTCCGACCGGCGATATGACCGGTCAAATTCCGGTCAATGTCGCATATTTGCTCTTCCCGGCCGCATTTTTCCATGCCACTGTCGCTTTTAGGACATCGGCGCGACGCATTCCGCGCAACGAATATGTCATCGCCCCTCGAGCATGGATTTCGCTATGAACAGGATGCAGATCAAGAAGCGCTCACTGGTCTTCTTTATGGTACCGCAATTCACCATGCTGCCCTTTTCGGCAGCGGTGGACACCTTGCGCATCGCCAACCGCATGCTCGGCTATCAGGCCTATACCTGGCGGCTCGCGTCGGTCGACGGAGAGAAGGTCTATTCCTCCTGCGGCATCGGCATCGAGGCAAATTCCTCGCTTGCCGAGGAACGCCGGCATCTGGGCGGCGAAAACCGTCCCGGCATGGTGCTCGTCTGTTCCGGCATCGATATCGAGGAATTCAACAACAAATCCGTTAATGCCTGGCTGCGTGAATGCTACAATCGCGGCGTCGCTGTCGGGAGCCTCTGTACGGGCGCGCATGTGCTTGCGCAGGCCGGTCTTCTGAACGGCAAGCGCTGCGCCATCCACTGGGAGAACCTGCCCGGCTTTTCCGAAGCCTTTCCGCAGGCGGAGGTCTATGCCGACCTCTACGAGGTCGACGGCAATCTCTATACCTGCGCCGGCGGCACCGCCTCGCTCGACATGATGCTGAACCTGATCGGCGAGGATTTCGGCGAAAGCCTCGTCAACCGCATCTGCGAACAGCACCTGACCGACCGCGTGCGCAACCCGCACGACCGCCAGCGCCTGCCGCTGCGCGCCCGTCTCGGCGTGCAGAACGCCAAGGTCCTGTCGATTATCGAGCTGATGGAAGGCAATCTCGCCGAGCCGCTGTCGCTGATCGAGATCGCCGATGGCGCCGGCCTCTCCCGCCGCCAGATCGAGCGGCTGTTCCGCCAGGAGATGGGCCGTTCGCCGGCCCGCTACTATCTGGAAATTCGCCTTGACCGTGCGCGACACCTGCTGGTGCAGTCCTCGATGCCCGTCGTCGAGGTCGCCGTCGCCTGCGGCTTCGTCTCGGCCTCGCATTTCTCCAAGTGTTATCGCGAACTCTACCACCGCTCGCCACAGCAGGAACGCGCCGAGCGCAAGATGACCATGGCGACGGCAAGACAGGCTGTTGCGGCTTGAGCTTCGACTACTCGTTCGTGGTGCTCAGCTTGCGCCGAGCATCTGCCTCCGCGCGAGAGGACGTGTTATTCGAGAGCGGTCGAAGGTCGGAGACGGCGCGGCATATCCTCTTCTCTCCAGCGGGGAGAAGGTGGCGGCAGCCGGATGAGGGGGCCACACGGACCAGCCTTTCCATCGTAACCTATCCCGGCACGCGGGCGGAAATCCCTGGCCGTTGTGCCATAGGCATTGTTGAAGACCGGCGCCGCGGCGCCCTCATCCGCCCTACGGGCACCTTCTTGGATGAGAAAAATATAGGATATTGATGCTTGCCGGGCGGGTGGCCGCCCGCCCGGCAGCTGGTTGTCGGATCGTCACCTTCTTAGCCGTTTTGGGGCTGTGGGGAGCAGGATCGCAACCGGCTCTTCATCTGGCCCGTGTGGTTGCAGGAACCTTGGGGTTCGTATCCAAGACAGGGACGACGAAGGTGACCGATAATAGCATGATCTGTGCCGGAATCGATGTCGGCAAAAGCCATCTCGACATTGCCCTCCATCCCAGCAAGGGAAGGCTGAGGGTCACTTATGACCCCGACGGCTTGAAGGTGCTTGATGCCTTTCTTCAAGAGCATGACGTCAGCCGCATCGGCTTCGAAGCCTCTGGCGGCTACGAATGGCGGCTGCTGGCGCATCTGCGGGCCGGCAAGCGGCCAGCGGCGCGTCTACAGCCGGCGCAACTGCGATTCTTCGCCAAGAGCCGGCTCAAGCGGGCCAAGAACGATCGGCTCGATGCCGCACTGATTGCGCTCTTCACGGCAAGTCTGGAGCAGTTGCCGGCGCTGCCGGATGCACGCTTCGACAAGTTGGCCGTCGAACTGACCTATCTGGAACAGATCGAGCAGCAGATCGCGCTGGTCAAGACCTTTGCCGAGACCGCATTGTCGGAGGCGATCAAACGCCGTCACCTGCGCGAGGTCGCCCG